>NZ_JAAGNZ010000002.1:606982-910473 GCF_010747415.1 Spirosoma agri
AAGCGGGCGGAAGTGCCGTCGATGCAGCCGTGGCCATCCAGTTTGCGTTAGCCGTCGTTTACCCGGGAGCGGGCAACATCGGTGGGGGTGGATTCATGGTGTATCGCGACAATGCGGGCAAGGCGTATACCCTCGACTACCGCGAAAAAGCACCCGGTCGTGCCAGTCAGAATATGTACCTTGATTCGCTCGGTAACGTTCGGCAGGGGTTAAGTATCAGCGGGCATCTGGCCAGTGGTGTTCCCGGCTCGGTGGATGGTATGGCTGAAGCCCACAAACGGTTCGGCAAATTGGCGTGGGCACAAATCATTCAACCTGCCGTCGATCTGGCGGCCAAAGGATTTGCGCTGACCGAACGCGATGCGCTGGGGCTGAACCGCATCAAAACAGACCTAAATACGATCAATCCCGGCAAACCCTATTTTCTCAAAAGTACCGTACCGACCGATACTGTCACCTGGCACAAAGGCGATCTGTTGATTCAGGCTGATCTGGCCAAAACGCTGCAACGGATTCAGGCGCAGGGCCGGGCTGGATTCTACGAAGGCGAGACGGCCCGGCTGTTGGCCGAAGAAATGCAACGCGGAAAGGGGTTGATCAGCGAAGAAGATCTTAAAAACTACCATTCTGTCTGGCGTGACCCGATTCAGGCTAAATACAAAAATTATACGATCATCACCATGCCGCCAACCTCCAGCGGGGGCGTGGCACTCGTACAGTTAATGCGCTTTACTGAGCCTTATCCATTGCGCAAATGGGGCTGGAATCGTGATTCGACGGTGCAGGTCATGGTTGAGGCCGAACGGCGTGTTTACGCCGATCGGGCCAAGTTTTTGGGCGACCCGGACTTTGTGAAAGTGCCTACGAATAAATTGATGAGCCCGGATTATCTGAAAACCCGCTGGACTGACTTTTCATTTGCCAAAGCGACCGATAGCAAAGCTATAAAAGGTGGTTCAATTCCGGGCTACGAAAGTCTGGAGACAACCCATTTTTCGGTTGTCGACAAAGAGGGTAATGCGGTGAGTATCACAACTACGCTAAATGGCGGTTATGGCAGCCGGGTTGTTGTTGGCGGGGCGGGTTTCTTCATGAACAACGAGATGGACGATTTCAGCGTTAAGCCGGGCGTACCGAATATGTTTGGATTGATCGGTAATCAGGCCAACGCCATCGCGCCGAACAAACGAATGCTCTCGTCCATGACGCCTACTATTCTGGAAAAAGACGGAAAGCTGTTTATGGTGGTCGGTACGCCGGGCGGCTCAACGATCATCACATCGGTTTACCAGACCATTCTGAACGTTATTGAACACGGCATGACGATGCAGCAGGCCGTCAATGCGCTCAAATTTCACCATCAGTGGCTGCCCGACAAGACGATTTTCGAGAACGGTGCCTTTTCGGATGCTACCGTGGGGAACCTGCAAAATCGCGGCTATATACTCGAAAAGCTGACCAACACCCTGGGCCGCATGGACTGTGTGCTGATTCGTCCGGATGGTTCGTATGAGGGAGCATCAGACCCACGGGCCGATAACACTGCACGAGGCTACTAACTTGTAACGCGATCATCCTGTCCGTAGCGTAGAAGGCTGACTTAGAGTTGTCTCCGCGCTTCGGACGGGATGGCCGTGTTACACTAATTAAGGACGTTCTTCAACTGTTTGGCTAAATCTCGGTGCTTGCTGTCATTCTCCAGCAGTTTCTTCGTATACGTCTTTACACCATCGTTAGGCGCAAGATCCTGAAGATCATCGGCCACGTCGAGAGCATCGTCGTTCATGGTCGCCATAGTATCGAGGTATTGCAGATCAAACTCTGTACCCTTATCCATTCCCGTCAGCTTTTCCAAAGCGTTCTTGCTTTTGTCGGAAAGGCCAACGGGTAAGGTCACGTTCATTTGTTTGGCCAGTGTCTGTAAGCTTTTGTCATTCTGCTGATGCTCGTTCATAGCCCGCTGGGCAAACCCTCGTACCTCCGGATTGGTCGCTTTCTGGAGGGCGACCTTGCTCAATTCGTACTCGGTCATGCCGCTGTTCGATAAATGGACTATATAACGACTCACTTTCTTAGCGTCTTCTTTGGCATCGTTACTAACGGCTATGGCTTGTTTGTCAATGCGTTCGTCATTAATCTTGTCGGCCTTGTCTGTACTGCCGTCACCAGACGAACAACTAAACGTCGTGAGCAGCGTGCCAATCACCAGTGCGAGTACGGTAGTGGGTTTCATGGGAATAAGTCTATCTTGTTGTTCTATGACAACTTACTTTCCCGCGTCTTGTTCAGTGAACCTGTAGCAGCGTAAGCCAGGCTTCTTTTACGTTATTGTTGGCCAGT
Source organism: Spirosoma agri (assembly GCF_010747415.1). NCBI lineage: Bacteria > Pseudomonadati > Bacteroidota > Cytophagia > Cytophagales > Cytophagaceae > Spirosoma > Spirosoma agri. The sequence continues at coordinate 609,323 of NZ_JAAGNZ010000002.1, forward strand.
AACTGCTTCGCTCTTAGATGCAGTAGATCGGGCAAATACTGACAGCCATACCGGGCTTCGTCGATTAACTCCGTCAATACCCCGGACGCTTTATACGCATTGGCCTCATCGACCGTAGGCAGGGCTGCAAAACTGCCTAATTTACCCAGATCATTACCCGATAAGATAGCGCTGTTTCGGATTGAATCGGGAATCTGATCGACACCAATGCCAATTTTGGGTCGTGCTACTTCAAACAGCGCGTCGCCGTGCGCACGGGCGTACCAGTCTCCCCCGAGTCGACCGATCAGATCAAGCCGATGCGGATCGATGGCGCCGGTTTCGTTGAAAATAGTATCGTGCAGATGCGCCATGACAACTTCGCAGATAACCAGATGACCCGCGCCGGGCGTTTCGTCAGAAGGGCGCTCATTCGTTGGAATGATTTGTTTAACGATGCACTCAAAAGCAGCCGGTGATTCAGCTACTCTTGGCGGACGAACCTTATCAGAAGCAATAGTCGTGAATCCGGCCTTTTTAAACTCGTTGATGCCCCGCTCAAACTCCGCACTCGCCAGCGACATCTGCTCAACCATGGCATAATTGACAATATTGATCACAACCTCACCGACTTCTTCCAGATTCAGTAGGGTGTGTTTCTTTTGGCCATGCCGGTTGATACTGGGCGCAAATACCAGCGTTGGCGGATTGTAGCCAAAGACATTGAAGAAACTGAACGGACTTAGATTGACTTGACCCTGTGCGTCGATGGTGCTGGCAAAGGCAATGGGCCGGGGGCCAATCGTACCGATCATGTACCGATAAAACTCATTGGGTTGCAGATCGGCGGGGTTGATTGTCTTGATCATTTCGTTGCGAAAGCGGGCTGTTGCTACAAGTACTCCTGTTTTCAACGAATCGTTCCGGATACATCACCCAAATCGACCCGAATGCCATCGGAAAAGCCCCACCCTCGAAATGTGACTCGATCGCCATCGGCCAGAAACGTTCGTGTCGTTGCGTCGGGTAAATGAAGTGGACGGGTGCCGTTCCCGCTGAGTTCGAGCAGTGAGCCGTAGGAGCCGGGTGTATCTCCGGAAATGGTGCCCGTCGCCAGTACGTCGCCGATGTTGAGGTTACAGCCACCAACGGTGTGATGGGCAATCATCTGGGCGAAACTCCAGTACAGGTATTGCGCGTTGGTGCGGCTGATGATGACTTCGTCGCCCGTTTTGGTGTGCAGTACAACCTCCATATCAAGACTAAAATGAGCCGGTTTCGATTGCTGGAGATAGGGTAGGGGCGTGGGTGTCTGGTGCGGACCGGCAACGCGGAAGGGTTCCAGTTCATCAAGGGGCACGATCCAGGCCGATAAGCTCGACGCAAAATTCTTGCCCAGAAAAGGACCCAATGGCTGGTATTCCCACCGTTGAATGTCGCGCGCTGACCAGTCGTTGAAAAGCGCGACGCCAAAAATGAAGTCTTCCGCTTCGTCGACCGGAATTGGCTCGCCTAGCGGGTTGCTTTTACCAACAATCAGCGCCAGCTCAAGCTCGAAATCCAAAGCCGTTGATGGACCAAAAACGGGTTGGTTGTCAGGTCCTAAATATTGACCGGATGGTCGCTGAATGGGTGTTTCCGATACGACGATCGACGAAGCCCGGCCATGATAAGCTACGGGCATGTGCCGGTAGTTTGGTAGCAACGGCTCGGCATCTGGCCGGAACATTCGACCAACGTTTTCGGCATGGTGAATGCCCGCGTAGAAATCGGTATAGTCACCAACCTGCACGGGCAGATGCATCGTCACCCGCGATGCATTAATAAAGATCTGGTCGTGAACCTTGCTGAATTCGGTGTTTTCGCCACGTAGCAGCTCGTCTAGCCGTTCTCGGACAAGCCGGTGGCGGGATTTGCCCAGCCCGATGAATGTATTCAGTGTTGGTTGAGCAAATACGGTCGAGTCAATCGCCAGCTCATCGAAATAGCCCAACAGACTGACTAGTTCAAGGTCCAGAATCTGGCTACCGTGTTTCAGCCCTACTCTGGGCGGAGCGTTATCGTAACTGAAAATACCGTACATACGATCGGATCGTTCGTTGACTCGATTTCACCAGACTACTCACTGACGTTGTTATAGATCGAGTCCATAATGCGGACAAAATGATGATAGTCTTCATCACTCAGGTTGCCCCAGCCTTTGCGACGCATAGCCGACACAATGGGTAATACTTCACTGTACTTAGCTTCGCCTGCTTCCGTCAAATAAACCAGAAACTTCCGCCGGTCACTATCGGCCATGCGTCGTTCGGTCAGCCCTTTTTGCGACAGCAGATCAATGATCCGCGTAACCGTCGGCGCATCTTTGGTAGTCATGTCCGAAATCGTATTCTGACTGATACCGGGGTTGCGATACAGGTGATCGATAACGACCCACTGGTCCACCGTCAGGCCAAACCCGGCGTCGTTAAACTGTTTTTGAAGAGCGTTGCGGATTTTCTTGATGGTCGTGTCAATTTTGAAAAAGTAGGCTCGGCTGTCGGAAGGATGCGTCATTAGTAACGATCATTGATTAACTCGTGTCCTTGCACTATGCTTGTGAAGAGCTATTGCAAGGATTTTTACTAACGCGAAGCTAGTCACAATAACGCTAACTGACTAATAACCCCTCCAGCGTTGCTTCGATTTCCGGGACGGACCGGTAAAGCTGTTCGTAAGAGTTAATTACAAAATACTGCTCCTGAAAATGGTCGATCACGTAGGGCGTTCTGAGCAACGTATCGACATCGTAGGGCACCCGCTTTGGTTCCTTGCTGAATAGACTGTACGTCGTTTCACCAACGGATGACAGGATGCCACCACCGTAAATCCGTAAACCGTCAGCTTCCTGAATCAGCCCAAACTCAACGGTGTACCAGTACAGTCGGGAAATCATATCGATGGCTTCGTCGTGATCGACAAACCGCAGTGCAATGTGGCTGAGTGCGGCCAAGAAATCACAAAATGCCTGATTGGACAACATTGGTACGTGGCCGAAGGTATCGTGAAACATGTCAGGTTCGGGCAAATAATCGAGTTGATCGCGTCGACGGAGCCAGGTCGTTGCTGGAAAATTCCGGTTCGCCATCAGCTCGAAAAACGCACGATTTGCGATCAGCCCCTTGACCGCGTAAACCTGCCAGCCCGTCAATGGCTGCAACCGGGGATTTAGATCCCGCTCGAAATCAGGTATCCGGTCGGCCCGAAAGCCGGTTGCCGAGATACCGTCCAGATACGCCTGACTGGCTTTACCCGGCAGCTGCGCCATCTGCCGGTCAACTAACAACCGCCACACCGCCTGATCGTCGGGCGTGTAAGCTGAATAGGTCTGATTCATGGATATGGAGCGATTAGTGGCCGCGTTAGAGCGTTCCGCGTAATTCCTGTTCGCGTTCGATGGCTTCGAAGAGGGCTTTGAAGTTGCCTTTCCCGAACGAACGGGCTCCTTTGCGCTGGATGATCTCGAAGAATAATGTCGGGCGTGGACAAACTGGCTTCGTAAAAATCTGAAGCAGATAGCCTTCGTCGTCGCGGTCGACCAGAATGCCCAGCGGTTTTAGTCGGTCGATTTCTTCGTCGATAGGGCCGACGCGTTCGGCCAGTGTTTCGTAATATGCTTCGGGAACGGTCAAAAATTCAACCCCTCGATCGCGCAGAGCCACAACCGTTTCAACAATATTGTCGGTTGCCACGGCGATGTGCTGAATGCCGGGGCCGCCGTAAAAATCCAGGTATTCTTCGATCTGCGACTTCTTCTTTCCTTCGGCTGGTTCGTTGATCGGGAATTTCACGCGCCCATTGCCGTTGCTCATCACCTTGCTCATCAGAGCCGTGTAATCAGTCGAAATGTCTTTATCATCGAACGATACGAGTTGCTGGAAACCCATCACATCCCGGTAGAAATTCATCCAGTCGTTCATCTCATTCCAGCCCACGTTACCAACCATGTGGTCTACGTAGCGCAGGCCCACACCGGTTGGTTGATACGCCGGATTCCAGGGTTTATAGCCCGGTAGAAATACACCGTTGTAGTCGGTTCGCTCGACGAAGACATGCACCATATCGCCGTATGCATGAATACCTGACCGCACCACGTAGCCCTTTTCGTCCTCCTCGCGGGTTGGTTCCATGAAGGCGCGGGCACCCCGCCGAACTGTTTCTGCGAAAGCTCGTTGGGCATCATCGACCCACAAGGCAACGACGCGGACACCGTCACCATGCTGGTCGAGGTGCGCACCAATGGGTGTGTCTCCGTGTAGGGGCGATGTGAGCACCAGCCTGATTTTATCCTGCTGTAAGACATACGATTCCCGATCCTTCAGACCCGTTTCCAGCCCGGCATGAGCCACCGGTTGAAAACCGAACGCGGTCTGAAAGTAGTGGGCTGACTGGCGGGCGTTGCCCACGTAAAGCTCGATGTAGTCCGTGCCGTTAAGGGGCAGAAAATCAACGTGATCCGATGATCCCGTTTGCGCTGATGTTATCTCTAGTGCTTCCATTGTTGTTTGTCGATGTAGCGCGGGTGGAAACCTGTGTAAGTAACGTTTCAATACAATTGTAGCCCCCTCGACGTTAGTCAAGCCATGATTTATAATAGGTGCCGTCGTCGATTTTCAGCGCCTGTTCGGTAACCATCAATGGGCGAAACGTGTCGACCATAACAGCGTATTCCTGCGTTTCTTTCTTGCCGATACTGCGCTCCATCGCACCAGGTGCCGGGCCATGTGGGATGCCGCCGGGGTGTAACGTAATGTGGCCCGGTGCGATGTCGTTACGCGACATAAAATCACCGTCTACGTAATAAATGACTTCGTCGGAATCGATATTCGAATGGTTATAGGGGGCAGGAATGGCCTTTGGATGATAGTCATAGAGACGAGGTACGAACGAGCACACCACGAACGAATCCGTCTGAAACGTCTGATGCACAGGCGGTGGCTGATGCACCCGACCCGTTATGGGTTCAAAATTAAAAATTGAGAAGCTGTATGGATAGTTGTACCCATCCCACCCGACCACATCGAATGGGTGGCTGGCGTAAACCAGCGAGTGAAGCGAGCCTTGCTTCTTGATCTTGACGAGAAAATCACCGGTCTCGTCGTGGGTTTCCAGACCAATTGGACGCACAATATCGCGTTCACAATACGGTGCGTGTTCGAGCAGTTGACCAAACTGATTCCGATAGCGTTTAGGCGTATAAATCGGGGAATGCGACTCGACGTAGAGCAACCTCGGCTGATCACTACCAGCGGTTACCGAATCAAAGTCAATCTGATAAATCGTCCCGCGTGGAATCACCAGATAGTCACCATACTGAAATGGTATTGAGCCAAATAGAGTCCGTAACGTACCCGACCCCCGATGCACGAAGAGCAATTCGTCGGCATCAGCATTTTTATAGAAATAGGTTGTCATGGACTGACGCGGAGCCGCCAAGCCGAAAATCAAATCACTATTGACTAGCAGCGGCACCCGACTTTCCAAAAAATCATCGACGGGTTCGATCGTAAAACCAGTGAACTTTCGGGAGAGTATATTTTTTTCTACGGCTAGTTTCGGCGTAAGATCCACGCTGCCAAGCACCTCGCGCACCATCGTAGGACGATGTACGTGATAGAGCAGGGACGACATGCCTTCGAAACCAATGGTGCCGAATAATTGCTCATAATATAAACTCGTAGACGTGCCAGTTTTGACCGGTTTTTCAAACTGCGTGTGCCGCTTCGAAGGCATTTGGCCGAGTGTATGATAGAATGGCATAGAGTCTGTCTCGTTGATAAATACAGATCGTTGTTAAGGCAACAATTGTTTTGCGTATAATTATACTACTAACTATTATAAATTGCATATTGTTAAGAAAAAATTAACCTAAAGTTTGATTGACTGGTTAAACGAACGGTAGTCCGTCTTTGAATAGGTAGCAGAAATCCTTTTGCCTAATTTTGCCCCGACGGACGATAATTAACTGTTGACTAACAACTGAACAATAATGCAACCTACCCTTTTGATTCTAGCGGCTGGTATGGGCAGCCGTTATGGCGGTGTTAAACAACTCGACCAATTTGGTCCTAATGGCGAGACCATCATTGATTATTCTTTATTCGATGCCATCCGGGCGGGATTCGGAAAGGTTGTCTTCATTATACGCGAGGAACTACGCGCCGATTTTGACGAAGTATTTGGCCAGAAATTAGCCGGAAAAATTGAGGTAGATTATGCGATCCAGGCGCTGACTTCGTATGTTCCAGCGGAGTTAGGCGAGGTCAGACGGACGAAGCCCTGGGGTACTGGTCATGCCATGCTTTGCGCTAAGGAGCATACGCAAACGCCGTTCGCTATTATCAATGCTGATGATTTCTATGGCCTTGAAGCCTTTCAACTCATCAGCGAGTTTCTGAAAACGGATACTGACGACCAGCTTCATGCGATGGTGGGTTACGAAGTAAAAAACACGTTATCGGAAAACGGGTCGGTATCGCGGGGCGTGTGCGAAGTGAATGATAACGGTAATCTATCGTCTGTAGTAGAGCGCACAAAAATATACGAACAAGAAGGTAGAATTGTGTACGAAGAATCGGACGGATTAACGCCGTTGTCGCCGGAAACACCCGTTTCGATGAATTTCTGGGGGTTCAAGCCATCCGTATTCCCACTGCTGCAACAACAGTTCGAAAGCTACGCCATTGCCAATATCGACTCGCCGAAAGCCGAATTTTATATTCCAACGGTGATGACAACGCTTATTCAAACGGACCTCGGCCATTGTAAAGTATTCCGCAGTCAGTCGGAGTGGTTCGGTGTGACGTATCCCGAAGATAAGCCCGTTGTTCAGGAAGCTTTAAAGCGTCAGCACGACGAGGGTAAGTACCCGTCCACATTGTGGTAAAAACGCTGCACGAACGAAATAAACTAAAAACGCCCAACCTGTTTGAACTAGGTTGGGCGTTTCTGCTTTATGATGAACTGTTTAGCCTTTTCTATCCGGAAATTTCTCTACAATCCGTTCGGCTTCTTTATTAAGTTGAGCCGTTATACGCGATGGATCGGAAAGGGCATTTTCTACCGAACCTCGCCACACTAACTTACGGGTGCGGGCATCAACCATATCAACGACAAGCGTGCCGGCTTTGTACTGTTCTTGTGTGTACTGCTGACCACCCCAGCCCCACCAGCCGGGTCCCCAGCCGCCATAACCCCACCGTCCCCAGCCCGCGTAAGGACCATAAAAGGCCGAGGTGGGTGTTGATACGGTCCGCGTTTTATCTTCCACAAAAAAATGGTATCCAACCAGCAAATCTGGTTTCGCTTCTACTGGTTTAAATCCCTTTTGCGATAAAACGCCACTCATTGTGTTTTCGACACTCTCCGTAGCTAGCTGATTGTAATAAACTGGATTCTGTCCGGCCTTTACGTCCGAATCCATCCAGGCGAATGTTTTGTATTTACTGAAGTCAGCTTTGCTGCTTTTATCGACCGCTACGCGCGGTGAGCATGCATAAATAAGGGCCAGTAGACTGGCCAGCATCAATCCCTTTTTCATACCGTTTTGTTGTTTACGTTCTTTATAAACGACAGGAAATATGGAAAAGTTTTCGGGATTTGGGGTCTGGATTTAGGCTGTAATAGGGGTTCAGTGCTTATTATTCTTCTTCAGCGTCTAAAGTCCACCGGCTACAGCACCGGATGCTTTTTATGCCAGCTGGTTGCATCTTGGTACGCTTTGGCAACGGCCAGCACTTTCCCTTCTTCAAACAACTGTCCCATGAATGTAACGCTGCTCGGTGTGTTCTGCCTGTTGAAACCGTTTGGCAGCACAACGCATGGGTGACCCGTTAGGTTGGTCAGTGTCAGATTGCCGCCAGCGTTCGTCGGACTGATGTACACATCTATCGCGGCTTTTTTAAACTGCATAGCCATTTCGTTGATCAGTTTGGTCCGCGCCCGATTAGCCTGAATGTACTCGACCGCCGGCACAAACCGCGACGAGCGAAACTCGTTCGGCCACGCGTTTTTTATCTGTCGAACCAGCAGATCGTCGTTGCCCGATCGAGTCAACTCGTCGAAGGCTGCTGCTGCTTCAACTCCCAGCAAAAACGAAATTCGATTTGGCGCTATACTCGCAGGCAGGTCGAAGGGCACCAGTTCGGCCCCTAATGTTCGAAGGGTTTGCAGCGTCAGCGAGTCGTTAGCCCGGTTCGGATAAGTGCTTTCAAACGCTTTTTTGACGTACCCAATGCGCATCCCTTTCAGCGACGCCAGGGGTGCGTAGCGAAACGGAGCCGCCATAACCGTTGGGTCATGGCCGTCGGGTCCATAAATGGCATCGAAAACAAGCGCACAATCCTCAACAGAGCGGGTAATCGGACCGATTTTGTCCATGCTCCAGCTCAAGGCCATAGCCCCATGACGACTCACCCGCCCGAACGTTGGCCGTAACCCCGTCGTGCCACACACGGTCGATGGGGAGACGATGGACCCGAGCGTTTCTGTGCCAATGCCAAAGGGAAGTAAACCCGCCGAGACGGCCGAAGCAGTTCCGGCCGACGAGCCACTGGAACCGGTTTCGGGTTTCCACGGATTACGCGTCATCGCGCCGAACCAGACATCACCCCAGGCCAGTTCACCGAGCGTTGTTTTAGCGCATAGTACCGCCCCAGCCGCTTCAAGCTTCTGAATAACGGTCGCGTCGAGATTCAGCGTTTGGTCTTTGTAAGGCACCGACCCCCAAGTAGTTTTGTAGCCTTTTTTTGCCAGTAAGTCCTTGGCTCCGTATGGGATGCCATGCAGCGGCCCCCGGTATTTACCCGCTTTCAGTTCAGCATCAGCCCGCTCAGCCTGTTGCAGGGCTAAATCTTTCGTCAGTGTAATGACGCAATGTAACTTAGGATCGTAGGTTTCTAGTCGGTTGAGGAAGAACTTGGTCAACTCGACCGATGAAATTTGCCGCTTTCGGATCAGCTCGCCCAGTTGCGTGACTGTGTAAAAGGCGAGGTCATTTCGATTCGCGGGCAGCGTAGTCTTTTGGGTGGCCGATGGTTTGCAGGAAGACGTACCGACCGGCATTTTAAAACCAGCCGGAAGCGGGTTGAAATACAGGGCCGGGGCAATGTCGTTTGGTAAGTCGATTTTGCGCAATGCGTCATAATCCGCGCGAAAATCGTTCAGATTGTCGAGCATCGAATCGCGCTCGGCGGGCGTAAAGTCCAGCCCAAAGACGCGGGCGGCCACTTCCGCCATTTCAGACGTTACCGGTTTTTTGGGATCGTCGGCGACGATAAACGCGCCAAGGAGAAAACTGCCAATACAGGCAGCAATGAGTGTAAACAATTGTTTCATCGGATCAGGCTGTTGACAGAGCAATAGCCTAAGTTACGGCAAGCGGGGCATTAAGTTGCCGACTGTCGTAAAAATTCATGGTGGAGCGTCACCACTTGGGGAATCAGTAGCTGGGTTTCGTCATTGTCGATGACGTAGTTGGCCAGTTGTAACCGATCATCGTCACTGATTTGCCGATCGATGATGTTTCTGATTTCGGCTTCGGAACGGTGCGGGTCCCGCTGGCGAATGCGTTCGACACGCAGGGATAGAGGAGCCTGCACAACAATAACTTTATCGAGCGAATTGTTATCGCCAGCGGCTTTCATAAGTGCAGCCTCTTTGAGCACGTACGGTTTGTCCGAATGCTCGTTAACCCACGCGTCTGTGTCGCTCATGACTCGCGGATGAATCACGGCGTTGAGTTGCGTCAATAAAGCTGGATCGGTAAAAACCTGCGACGCTACCCAGGCCCGGTTGTAGTGGCCTGTGGCATCGTAAGCGTTCGGACCCAGCACACGGATAATGTCGGCTTTCAGAATGGGGTCGTGTTCGGTGAGCCACTTTGCCCGTTCGTCTGCCTGATAAACGGGAATGCCCAACGCCTGAAACAATCGACACACGATGCTTTTGCCCGCTCCAATGCCGCCCGTTACACCTATCTGAAGAGGAGTTTTCATGATCTGACTGGGTCGCGGTCACCGGATAGCATCAGTTGCTCCGATCACCCGATTCCGCTACTTTGTTGGTGGCGATAATAACTCGCCAACCTCAAAACTCACGGTTACTCGGTCGGCGCTGACGCGAAGAAACGGATGGTGGAAATGATTCAGCGGCACTTCGTTGTCGTAATTGTCAACAATACGTTTACCGGGAATCGATACGGACAGCGTATCCGAAATACCACGCACTAGCCGCTCCGGTCCTTCGACCACAATGGTATGGGGAGTCATGTTGATCACGCTCGATACGATGTAGCGGGGAGCCAGATCGATATGAAGACTATCAGGAATCAACCGGATTGTTTTCGTCATGCGCCGGTCGAACCCCATCTCAACGGTGTCGGCGATGACGTAGTTAACGTGCAGTTTCTTAATGTGTTCGGCAAAGGCCGCCGTCAACGAAGACGTGTTAATGATCGACGCTCGTAACGGGTTTGGCACGTTATAATCAATGGGATCGACCCGAAAGGGGAGCCACGAATGACGCAAAAGCCCCCAACCGTCACCCGATACATTGACCAGCACCGTGCGGGGCAGCGGCTTTGTGGGTACAAAAAGCGAATCGTTGTAGACAAACCGAATTGGGTACTCGACGTTTATCGTATAACCAGTCTTATTGAGTGCACTCAGAAACCAGAATAGCGCAGCGGCTCCCAAACATAATAGGGCCTTCGTTGGCTGAAATGGTCGGTTAGCTGGGGGGGGAGTCACGAGACAGATCGGTGGTGAACCCGATGGAATCAGATGCACCGCACCTTACCGCATCGGCGTATCGCTTATTTTTCTATTTCAGCTGGTTTGGCCGTGGCTTCGCGCGAAATAGACGATTTTTCAAAGGTCATTTTTACACCCCGGTCCACTTCAAGCGTAACCGTTGTGCCGTCAACAGAGGAGATACGACCGTGTAAACCACCAATTGTTACCACGCTATCCCCTTTCTTGAGGTTGTCGACAAAGTTCTTCTGGTCTTTCTGCTTCTTCTGCTGTGGACGAATCATGAAGAAGTAAAACACGCCGATGATGCCCACCCATAACAATACGTTGTAAAGCATGGATGTGTTGGAACCGGTTAGTAAAGACTGTACTAGAATGGAATGCATGAGTGCGTGAATTATGAATTTTTTGTTGAATCGGCCTTGGGATTCACCAACGCCCGGAATTGCAGATCAGTCATGGCAGGATCGGTGTTGGCAATGACTGTAACGGTTTTGTTCTGCTCGCCACTTTTGCCCCGGCTGTTGAACCGCACCCGAATCGATGACGATGCACCGGGCGCGACAGGTTCGCGGGGCCATTCGGGCGTTGTGCAGCCGCATGAAACGGTAATGTTATTGATAATCAGCGGAAATTCACCGGTGTTGGTGAATTTAAATACATGCTCAACGGTATCTCCTTCTGTTAGCGCGCCGAAGTCATGAATGCCTTTTTCCGCGAACGTAATTCTGGGCATCTTGCCCGTTGTGGTCGCCTTGGCCGTTTCGCCCTGCTTCCGATTATCGCAACTGATTTGCCCGAAACTCACCGAAGCAACAGCTACGACAAGAAGCCATTTTGGTAAATACATTCGTCGTTTATTCGTTTCGGCTTCCGGTTTTCGACTTACCGTTCCTGTCGTTCAATCAACAACGGAGGACCGGAAAATTGACAACCGGAAGCTGGTTCATTTAGGCGTTTTGCTGTTTGATCTGCGCCATAAGACGGTCAACATCTTCCAACAGTCGTTCAGCTTTCTCCCGTGCGTCATTAACGACGCGCTGGCCTTCGTTTTTCGACAGATTCTCGGGCAGCTCCGCCGAATTGACTAAGTCGTTGATCATGATTTCGATCTGTTCCCGATATTTCGACAGCCGGAACGTCAGCCGATCACGGGTGACTTTTCCCTTATCGGGAGCGTATAGTAATCCAACAATAGCACCCGCTGAGATTCCGGTTAGCAAAAAGGTTAAATCGCGGCCAATTCTGCTCATTTCTAGAAAAGTTTTGTCGTTCTGTTGTCTATGACGATTTGCCGTGTCTGTTTATTGTTCGGGCTAAAAAGCGGCTGAACGCTAACTCAACACAGCGTACTGTCACAAACAATAAACTCATTTATTTATTGTCCAGCAACCCGCGTCCACTCTTGCGCAGACGCCCCGACGCTTGTAGCTTTTCGGAGAGGTTATCCAAAATTCCGTTGACAAATTTACCGCTTTTAGGCGTACTGTACGCTTTTGCCAGCTCAATATATTCATTAATCGTTACTTTGACCGGAATGTTTGAAAAGGTAAGCAATTCACAAACCGCCAGTTTCAAAATGATTTTATCGATCATAGCGACCCGTTCTACATCCCAGTTTTGGAGTTGGTCAACCAGTAACTGTTCGTAATCGGCGTCATTTTCCAGCGATTTGCCAAAGAGCGTGTTCAGGAACAGTTCGTCTTCTTCCCAGTCATCGGTCAGGGGTTCAAGCTGTAAACCTGTTGGACTCTGTGCGGATTTGAGGGTTTTTATCGATAGACCCCGTACAACTTCACTGTTCTCGGCCCAGCTCAGGTCAATCTCGGCCAGGCGGTCGCGAATACCTTCGTGTTTGAAAACGAGTGTGCGTAAAATGTACTGGACCAGGGCCTGGTCTTCGTCGGCAGTGTGCGTTTTCTTCTCGCAGTAAGCGCGGTAGGTTTCGTCCGTTTTTAGTACCTCACGCACGGCTTTACGAACGAACCCCAACTCTTCGGACCAGGAAATGCCATGGCGAAGGGCTTCATTCTGAAGGGGCTGAAGTGCTGCCAGCGCCTGGATAACGGTGTTATTGTTCAAATCGGACTCGAACGGGAAAGGCACCTCGTCAACATCCCGATACTGACGTTCACGGTCGGTGCGGGCCGCATGGCCGAGTTCAACGAGAAGCAGAAGAACCCGAAGGTAATCTTCGTAGATGCCGTTGACCTGTTTAAGCATCATCTGAGCGAAATGCTGGCGGTCTTTTTTGGTACGAATCCGGTAGTAGAGTAACCCGTCATTGGCGGCTTTCAGAACTTTCTGAGGAGCGTCGTCATCCTGAGCAGGCTGATCGGTTTTGATGGCTTCTTCAAAAAGAATACCAGCTAACTGTCGGTAGCCTTCCAGCTGCCGTTTATCCTGCGGTAACATCGAGTTCAGATCTGGCTGAAAGAGGTCCGCGATGCCGTCGAGGGCTATTTGTTGATTTGAGAATTCAGCCTGCCGAAGCGCGTATAACGCCTGCATGACCTTTATTCGGAGTAGTCGCCTGTTGAGCATCCCGGATAAAACTAGTATGTCTACCGATAAAAAAAAGAACTGCTTATATCGATTGCAAAAATACGGCTTTATTCGTAGTTTTCCCAATAGAACCGTATGACTTAACCTATACTTAACTTTTACATGTCCTCTTCCTGCTGGCAACCGGGAAGCCGTCTGGCTTTGTTCCTGGTCTGCATCCTGACCCTGCTATCTGGCTGCGGTTCGTCTCGCTATGCCTACTTTCAGCCGCAGCGAAATGCTGTTCAACGCGTAAACCCAACCACCGCTGACCTAGTCACATCGGTAGACACGCTGACACCGCTGACGGTTTCCGGTTTGACAACCGAACCAACAGCAACCAGTTCATCGACGGCCGTAACCGCAACAGCTACGCGTATCCAGACCACGGCCGCTGCTACAGCGCAACTGCTGGCCAACCCATCACGGCATCGCAACCCTGAGAGCTACCGTACCCAACGGTTCGGGCGTTGGTTTCGCTCGCTTCCTCTGGCTCACGTAGCTCCCCGGACACACATGATCGATCGAAACAGCCCAAGCCGGAAAACCTATAAACTGGCTCTTGTTGCTCTAGGATTTGCTGTGTTGTCGTTCGGCTCCTTATTCCTTGCTGGGGGAGGAGTGCTGATGTTGGTGACAGAAATAACACTTCCCCTAACGGCTACTTTACTGGGCACGGCCAGTTTAGCGACTATCAAGCGTAATCCGGACCGTTTTCGCGGGAAAGGATGGGCGATGGCCGCCATTATGATCGGCACCGGTCTGTTAGGATTGGCCCTTGTCGCGCTGGCAGCCCTCTCCGTATCTGAAACAATCAGCCGGTAATCAGCAAACAGTGGTCGTGACCTATCAGGCCATACGCCGTATCTTCGAGATATGGCGTATGGCCTGATAGGTCACGACCACTCAAAAAGGGGTGCAACTTTTCGAAGTGTCGGACGGTTACAAAAGTAAAGCCGTTTGGTCGTCCTGTGAAAGCACTTTCTTACCTGAATAAATATCTCCTCAAGTATAAATGGTATTTGATTTGGGGAACGGTATTCACCATCATATCGAATCTCTTTGGTATTTTTCCTGCCCAGCTCGTGCGTTATGCGCTGGATCTGGTACGCGAAACACTCGACATTTATTACCTCTACGATAAGTCGCCGTTACAGTCAGCGCTCTACGATGTTTTTGCGTTCAGTTTACTGCTGTTTGGCCTGCTTACCCTTGTTCTGGCACTGCTGAAAGGGTTCTTCCTGTTCCTGGTCCGGCAAACACTCATCGTGATGTCACGGCATGTCGAGTACGATCTTAAGAACGAGATCTATGACCATTACCAGACGCTGCCGCTGAGCTTTTACCGGCAGCACAGCACGGGCGATCTGATGGCGCGGATTTCGGAAGATGTCAGCAAAGTACGGATGTACGTCGGACCCAGCATCATGTATGGACTGAACTTAATCGTCCTGTTCATTCTGGTCATTTCGTATATGGTGAGCATCAACGCCCGGTTGTCGCTGTATGTGTTGCTGCCTCTGCCGATTCTGTCGGTAGCCATTTATCTGGTTAACAACATCATCATTCAACGGTCGGAAGAAATTCAGCGGAGTTTATCGCGGCTGTCGACGTATGTACAGGAAGCTTTTTCGGGAATTCGAGTACTGAAAGCGTTTGTTCAGGAAACCAATTCGGCAACCCGGTTCGAGCTGGAGAGCGACGAATACCGAAACAAATCGCTCAGCCTAACCCGCGTTGATTCGCTATTTTTCCCCATCGTCGCTATTCTGGTAGGACTCAGTAACGTACTGGTCGTCTTCGTTGGCGGCCAGGAAATTATGGCCGGTCGACTGACACCGGGTAACATCACGGAGTTCATCCTGTACGTAAACATGCTGACTTGGCCGGTGATGGCACTCGGCTGGACAACCAGCCAGACGCAACGGGCGGCTGCTTCGCAACAGCGGATCAATGAGTTCCTGAGCATTAAAACTGACATTGTTTCGCAGAAGAATATCCAGCGGAAAATCAATGGCGGAATTGAATTTAAAAACGTTCGATTCGTCTATCCCGATTCGGGTATTGTCGCAATCCGGAATTTTTCGATGCGTGTCCGGGCGGGCGAAACGGTGGCTATCTTGGGAACAACTGGCTCGGGTAAAACGACGCTCGCTAATCTGCTGACGCGGATGTATGATGTATCGTCGGGCGAGATTCGGATTGACGATGTTCCGATCAAGGATTACAACCTGACATCTGTTCGTGAGCAGATGGGCTACGTGCCGCAGGATGTGTTCCTTTTCTCGGAAACGATCAGCAACAATGTTCGTTTCGGCAAACCCAACCTGCCGCAGGAGCGCGTCGAACAGGCTGTCCGGGACGCCGATCTGTATCAGAATGTTATCGATTTTCCGGAGCAGTTTGAGACGCCCGTTGGTGAGCGGGGAGTCACGCTTTCGGGTGGTCAGAAACAACGGTTGAGCATTGCACGTGCCATTGTCCGCGATCCCAACATTCTGATTCTGGACGATTGTTTATCGGCGGTCGATACGAATACGGAAAATATTATTCTCAACAACCTGAAACGCATTATGGCCGACCGTACGTCGGTGATCATTTCGCACCGCGTTTCGTCAGCGAAACTGGCCGATTACATCATTATGCTCGACGACGGAGAAATTGTCGAGGAGGGCACCCACGAGAAGCTACTTGCTAAAAACGGTGCTTATCGCGAACTGTACGAAAAACAGTTGCAGACCGAAGAAGCCTAGTGTAATGCGGTTGGAAAACCGCACAGCTAAAGGTTACGTTGTGGAGCGGTTAATTGAGCTGTAACATGGCCTTTGGCTGCGCGGCTTTCCAGCCGCGTTACGTCATCCCACTATCAGCTTTTGGCCGGGCCGCAGGGCGGTGTTACGCATGTGGTTCAGCTTCTTGAGCTGATCGATTGTCAAGCCATCGTAGCGCTGGGCAATGTTCCAGAGCGTGTCACCTTCCTGAACGCGGTGGTACTTCGGCTTGTACCGTTTCGTTTTGGCAACCACTTCGGCTTTTTTGCGTCCCTTGGCTGTTCCCTGATCGGCCAGGCGTTCGGCGCGGGTTTCGGCGGCTTCTTTCAGGATAATTAATTTCTGCCCCTTCTGGATTCGGGTCGACCGTAAGTGATTCCAGCGTTTCAGGTCATATTGTTCAACGTGGAACCGATCCGCGATTTCGCCGAGATTATCTCCTTTTTTAACAACGTACGACTGCTTCTTCGGCTTCCGTAAAACGACCGTTTCCATATCCTCTTCGGGCTCATCCGCTGATTCGGCTATGGCTAACTGAGCCGCTAGTTTAGCTGGCTTTTCGACTGCTTTTTCCAATGAGGCAGCGTCTACAGAAGGTGTTTCGTCCAGAGTTAGCCGCGCCAGCGGGTTCGCGCCGAGTCTTGACCAGTTCCCAATCGAATCATCACCGTAGCGCACGTCTTCTGCATTGGCGAGTAACATGTGCGCCATAGCCGGTGGTATCTGGCTGGCCGAATCCATAATGGCCTGACGGCGGGACGAAAAATAGGCGTACTGTTGGCGAGGAATCCGAAGCGGATACCGTTTGGTTGCTTCCGGTAAAATGCTCGTCGTCACCGCCGGATTCATCTTCTGCAAATCGGCCAGCGGCATTGTGCTGTGCCGGGCAAAGGTTTCCAGATTGAAATAACCTGTAACTTGAATCGTATCGTGCGGAATCGGGTATTCATAATTCTCGGCGACGATGCCGTGGTCATTGGCGTAGTTCATCAGATACATGAACGCTACAAACTGAGGAACGTACCCTCTGGTTTCTTTGGGAAGCGCATCGAAAATGGTGTAGAACGAATCGCCACCCGACCGACGCATCGCCCGTTTTACGGCACCCGGTCCACAGTTGTAAGCCGCCATAGCCAGCTCCCAGTCACCGAAGATGGTATAGAGATCACGGAGGTATTTGCAGGCCGCTTCGGTTGCTTTAACCGGGTCCATACGTTCGTCTACGTAGTCGTCCTGATACAGCTTGAGGTCACGGCCCGTACCGGGCATAATCTGCCAAAGTCCACCCGCTCCGGCTCGTGAAATAGCGCGTGGATTCAACGCGGACTCAACAATGGACAGGTATTTTAACTCATCGGGCAATCCGTAATCGGAAAGCATTCGCTCATAGAGCGGGAAGAACAACGGCATCCGCTCAAGCATGAGCTTGGTGGTACTGGCTTTCCGGAAGGTAAAATAATCGACATACGCCTGAACCGATTTATGGTAGTTCAGCGGAATATCCTTTTGCAGTTTCGTCAGCCGCTCGCGGAGTAAACTGTCATTGACCGTCGGCACGAGAGCAACGGTATCTTTTTTGACAATGGTTGTATCGGATGATTGATGACCAGACACGCTTTGCCCGGATTGAATCGTAGTCCCGGCATGAGCTATGGTAAACAAGCCCAGTACCGCACTCAACAGCCCCATTCGTAACAGGCTACGGTTCAAGTGGTTCATGCAGTTTTATTGGTTAGGTGATCGTTACGCTTTCGGGTCGATGACGGCTGTTCGTGTGGTACGATACAGCCGTCATCACTAACTAATCTATGCCTTCTGCATTTCTTTTGCCAGTGCAACCAGTGCTCCTTCGGCAAAAGGCGGAGCCATCAATTGTATACCGATCGGCAGGTCGCCATCCGAACCGTTAGGAATAGAAATAGCCGGATAACCGACCACATTCGCCTGCACGGTAAAAATATCGGCGAGGTACATTTGTAATGGATCACCGGTTTTCTCGCCTAGTTTGAATGCGGGTGTTGGCGTGGTCGGTGACAACAGAAAATCGTAGTGTTCGAAGACGCGTTCGGTTTCCTGCCGGATTAGCCGTCGAACCTGCTGCGCTTTGGTATAATAGGCATCGTAGTAGCTGGCACTCAAGGCAAACGTACCCAGTAATATCCGCCGACGCACCTCTGCACCAAAGCCTTCGGTACGGCTTTTTTTGTACAACGACAAAAGATCCAGCGTAGATACGTCCGATGCGTCAGATTGGCTGCGATAGCCGTAACGAACCCCATCAAACCGGGAAAGATTTGACGACGCTTCGGCGGTTGTGAGAATGTAATAGGTCGGTAATAGATACTGGAGCAACGATAGGTCGACGGGCTCGACCGTGTGGCCCGCTGCCCGGAGGTCATCCAGTTTGCGTTGGGTAGCCTCGCGAATACTGGCATCGATACCCGGACTTTCAACACCATCGCGCAGATAGGCAATGCGCAGCGGACGATTCGGGAGCTGTTCCTGCGAATACGCCTGAACGGGCTGGCTCGAAACGGTACTATCAAAGTCGTCGGGTCCCGCCATGATTTCGAGCAAAAGAGCCGCATCTTCGACGGTATTGGCGATCGGGCCGATGCAATCGAATGACGATGCATAGGCGATCAATCCCCACCGACTGATACGCCCATAGGTAGGTTTCAGGCCCACCACTCCGCAGAAGGCGGCCGGCTGACGGACAGAGCCTCCCGTGTCGGAGCCAATACTAGCCAGACAAAGTCCAGCCTGCACCGCTACGGCTGACCCACCACTCGATCCGCCCGGCACCCGGCTCGGATCGGCTGCATTGCGAACAGGACCAAACGCCGAGTTTTCGTTTGACGAACCCATCGCAAATTCGTCGCAGTTTTGCCGTCCGATAATGATCACATCGTCATCGAGAAGGCGCTGAATGGCGGTGGCGGTGAATTGGGCCGTAAACTTATCGAGGATTCGGCTACCGGCCCGGAGGCCGTGATCCTTATAGCTCAGCACATCTTTAATTCCGATCACCATACCCGCCAGGCGTCCGGCAGTACCTGATGCTAATTTCTGATCAACCGCATCGGCCTGTGTTCTGGCTCCATCGGCATAGACTTCCGTAAAAACATTGAGATGCTGGTGTTCGTCAATGCGGGCGAGGTAATGATCCACCAGTTGGCGGCAGGTAACGGCACCGGATCGGAGATCGGCTTGAACGGTAGCGAAGTTGCAGTAGTACGTCAAAAGTCAACGGTTTTGGCTGATCGCTTCCGCCTATTCTGTTTTGCGAACGCGTAGAAGCTGCCAGCACTAAATATGAAAACAGACAATCAGACGGCTCCAGATCGGGACCGCCTGATTGTCTGCTTATAGGAAAGTCAACTACTTCTCCGACTCTTTCAGACCTTCTTCGATGTTTTCGCGAACGTCCTTGGTGGCGTCTTTGAACTCTTTAATGCCTTTTCCAAGGCCGCGTGCGAGTTCGGGAATTTTCTTAGCGCCGAACAACAGGAGCAGTGCTAAGAAAATGAACACCATTTCCTGACCGCCCAAACCCATAATTGCAAAAATACTTGCCAAAATCATGATTTTTAGGATTTGAATGTATGCAAAATTAAAAAAACTCTCTCGTACAATCTATTAAAAGAGAATGAAACTTACTAGTATTTCTCTAAAACAGGAAAGAAGTATGCGAAGCGATTCTAACCTGTCTTAATCAAGTTTGTTTCTACGTTCTCTTTTCGCGCGTTGAGTCACTAACCGATCTTGATCGTTTCGGTCCGGCGAGGTGCTTCGTTACTGGCAGTTGCACCCGTAACTTCCCACTGCCGGAACTTATCAATATCATCTTTAATGCCGCTGAAGAGCCAAAGCATTAACGCAATGTCATCGGTCAGGCCCACGATGGGCAGAAAATCGGGTAATATATCAATCGGTGAAACGAAGTAAATAAGAACGGCAATAACCCGAATCAACGTTTTCCAGGGCAGCTGCCGATACTCACCGGACGCATAGGCCTTGAGCAGACGGGTGACAACGCCTAGCTGCTCACGAAAAGCCGAAATATTAGCCCCTGATAAGCCACCACTTTTGTCAAGCGCTTCCCGAATCAGCGTGTATAGACTGCGGGAGTTACGGGCGTATCGGACGGCGCCAATGTTGGCCCGCTTGAAGAAGATAGAGGTTAAAATGCGTGTTAAAAGACCCTTGTTTGCCATTCGTTTGATTAGGTATTAGGTAGTAACTGATGGATGCCTGACTCAACTGCTTCTGGGACCGCATCCACTGCTCAATGTCAATTCATCTAACAAAAAAAATCGTCAAATAGTCCATAAAGTGATTAACAGGACCGGAAGTTTATCATAAACCCATTGGTTTGTCAGGACCGGGGTCCGTACTTTTGCGTTGCTTGATAACCCTTTAATTCCGAATTCTGTATGAAAGTTACCGTAGTAGGTGCCGGGGCCGTTGGAGCCACTTGCGCTGATAATATCGCCCGCCGTGAACTCGCTCATGAAGTTGTGCTTTTGGACATCAAAGAAGGCATCAGTGAAGGAAAGTCCCTCGATATGCTCCAAGCCTCCACATTACTCGACTGCGACGTAAAACTAACGGGCTCTACTAATGATTACGAAAAAACGGCCGGTTCGGATGTTGTCGTGATCACATCGGGTCTGCCGCGCAAGCCGGGCATGACCCGTGAAGACCTGATCGGTATCAACGCCGGTATCGTGAAAGGGGTAACAGAAAACATCCTTAAACACTCACCAGACACGATTTTCGTCATTATCTCGAACCCAATGGACACGATGACGTACCTCGCGTTGAAGTCGTCGGGGTTGCCAAAAAATCGAGTGATCGGTCTGGGTGGGGCGCTGGATTCGGCCCGTTTCAAAACCTATCTGTCACTGTCCCTGAACTGTTCGCCCAACGATTTACAGGCGTCGGTAATTGGCGGTCACGGTGATACAACCATGATTCCGCTGACACGGCT
Source organism: Spirosoma agri (assembly GCF_010747415.1). Taxonomy (NCBI): domain Bacteria; kingdom Pseudomonadati; phylum Bacteroidota; class Cytophagia; order Cytophagales; family Cytophagaceae; genus Spirosoma; species Spirosoma agri. Next base: position 630,400 of record NZ_JAAGNZ010000002.1, read on the forward strand.
GGCTACCAAAGCAGGCGTTCCGGTGAGCCAGTTTTTGGATGAGGAAACCCTCAAAAAGGTGGCTGCCGATACGATGGTTGGTGGTGCTACGCTGACGGGATTGATCGGTACATCGGCCTGGTATGCACCCGGTGCTGCCGGAGCCTACATGGTTGAAAGCATTCTACGCGATCAGAAACGCGTTATTCCCTCCTGCGTGTTGCTCGAAGGCGAATATGGTCAATCGGACATTTGTCTGGGCGTACCGGTTGTTCTGGGGCGTAATGGCTGGGAAGAGATCATCGATTATAAACTGAACGACGAAGAGCAGGCTGCGTTCAATAAATCGGCTGATGCCGTTCGGAACATGAACGGTGTACTGAGTACGCTGAACATCGGGGTATAATCAGATTCTATGAATCAACTGCTCAAAAAAAAGCTTCGTTCGCGAAGCTTTTTTTTTTGCCGTTTCCTAAGCAATCCGTAAATCGAGAACGTATCACACATTATTTTAGCCAGAAAATCTGTACTCCTTGATCCCATTTGCCATGAAGAGACTTTCGCTATTTTTCCTGCTTTGTTTGGGTCTGATCACATCCGCTTTTCGAAGCGACAAAAAAAGCGTTGATCGGGCGGACGATTTTGCGACCGTATACGTGTACCGGGGTGGGCAGTTCTTCGGTTCGACCCTGAACTACAGTATTTACGTCAACGGTGAGAAAATCTGTAAGCTGAGCAACAACAAATATATCGAGTATAAAGCCAAACCGGGCAAGCTGTCCATAACGGCGCAGCGGGGTGGTATCGAAGTGTTCAAACGCGAAACCGCGCTCGAGCTGGACGCGGAAGCGGGCAAGAAATACTACGTGAAAGGCGATGTGAAATCGAGTATCACCCGGACCCGCCTGGACATGTCGGAGGTGACTGAAAACACGGCCAAGCGCGATATGAACGGCATGACGATTGATAATTGTCAGGAAGCGTTGAACAAACAATAGGTTCTGTTCTTGCTGGCATTCGGCACATGAAAAAGGTCCGCCCAATCATTAGGCGGACCTTTTTAGTATGGTAGAGATTTACCCCTGATGATTCTCTAATACTTATTCAAAATCGAATCGGGCAGGAATTTTGTATCGATGCCGCTGGCTTTCATCAGATTCATCCGATTGTTCTGACCGTCTACATAAGCTGGATTCACGACCATCGACCGATTGTAATAATATGAGGCCAGTTCCAGTTTTTGCCGGTTGTTCTGGGCAAAGCCTTCGCCCTGATAAATGACACCCAGGTTGTTGTAGGCTGGTGCGTACGCGTTGGCTGCCCGGATGGTCTGTTTGTAGTAGTACTTGGCTGAATCGACGTTCGGCGTAATTTTCTGGAATACATACGCCATCGAGAAATAGGCTTCACCGAAGTTTGGGTAGATCCGGGTCGATTGTTGCAAGTGGTCCAGCGCCCAGCGTCCGTGGATATTCGCGTGAGCAATGTTCGTATCGATCAGCGTCTGGGCTTTCTTGATCTGCTCGACGGATGGTTTGGGTTTAATGGCATTCGTTGCGTTGGCAATAGAATCCGCTTTGTTCCGATCCTTGAGTCCTTTCTCGATCCATTCGTTGGCAACATGTCGCTGCACCTGGCAGCTGTTGGGTGCGTAGGGGAGAGCGGAGTTAAAAAGGACAAAGTTGTTTTCCCAGTCTGGATTGCGTTCGATGGTCTTGAATGAATACAGTCCGATCACCACCGCCATTAGGCCCAGCAGCGGTGCGTAACGGGCCAGCACGGGCTTCGGTGTCACATCCGGACTGCCAGCCGTTGCATCTCTAACCAGTAACTTCTGCAAAGCCCAGACCAGAACGAAGCCAAAGCCCATTACGGCGGCATAGGCAAACCGTTCGGCGAAAATACCACCCCGGAGCCAGATGAAGCCAAGACCCGGTGCCATCGTAACGAAGAACCAGAACAAACCAAAGCCCCACAACGTCCGCTTAACGAAGCCTTTCCAGGTCAGCCAGATCATACCGACAAAGGCAAAGAAGCCTGCCCACGTCAGCAAATCGCCTTTGCCACCCGATGGAATAACGTTGTACGAATAATCGTATACCAGTGGGTGTGGAAACGCTAACAGTCGAATGTAGTAGATCAGAAACTTGAACGTGGTCGATTTCTGCGTCTTCTCGATGGCGTATGGGTAGTTCGCCCAATCGACGGGGGGCGTACCGCTCAGCGTACCGATCATCATCTTCTTCTGATAGAAAAACAGGGCGGCTACGATCAGAAACGGTCCCATACTGATGAGCGATTGCCAGACATTACGCCGTGCGAACCAGTACTGCATGGCGGGAATGAGACCCAGACTGACAATGGATGATTCTTTGGACAAAAAGGCCAGATAAAGCGATACACAGGCTCCCAGTATCCATCCCCACTGTTTCGTTTCCAGGTAGCGCCAGTAGGCCAGCAGCATCAGGGAGATGAACAGGAAGCTCAGAATTTCGTCCCGTCCCTTGATGTTGGCAACAATTTCGGTGTGAAGCGGATGAGCAATAAAGACCAGCCCAATCAGAAACGCCGTGATCGTTTGACCGGGCAACCATTTTTGAAGCAATGCCCCGATTGACAGACCCGTCAGCGCGTACAGACCGGCATTGATCATGTGGCTGATATTCGGATTGTCTTTGAAATATTCCTGCTCGATGGCAAACGTGATCAGCGAGAGGGGACGGTAATAACCCAGCGAGATATTGCTGAAATGCCAGAATTCCGTTCGCATCAGATCGGGAATACCCGCCAGCCCTCTTTTTACAAACAGGTTTTGGCTTACGGCGGCAATGTCATCCAGCGCGTATTGATGGCCGAAAGTATTCGCATACAGCGCAAAGCCAAGAATAGCCAGCACCGCCAGTGGCCACCAGACAACCGGACGTACGGCAATGGGCAGGTGCAGGTCGGTTATGGAAGGCGGATCGACTGACTTGGGTGCGGTTGATCGAACGGGCGGGCGAACAGTAGATTCGGTTGGCCGGACGGGTATTGGTCGATTTGTCGCAGAGACAGGTGTGGATTTAGGCGCAACCGGGCGACTTGGCCGATCTGGTCCGGGTCTATCCTGGCCTGGCCCGGAAGGTTGTTTCTTTTTAGCCATACTAGCAGATAGCTTGTCTTATTTTATGGACAAATTTGTGATAACTTAGCTAACCATAGCGGCTAAGTAGAGTTACGGTAGTTCTTCCTAGTGGTAAAGTTCCGTAAGAATGTCAGTAAAATCAACAAAAGTGTATTCTCAATTTAAAAGTATCCTGATCGGGCTTAGCCTGATTTCGTTGCTTACGGGTTGTATACCAAACGCAACGCCAAAATCGACGGGTCGGGGGTCCACCGAGCCCTCGCGTGACGATAATCTTGCGCTTGGAAATCCAAGCGGAGCATCGGTCAGCGATCCCGAAAATTATCTGCTCACCAAATCGGCCTATGTACTTTCGTACAGTCGCAGCCGGGGTATCGCCAACTGGGTTAGCTGGCACCTGAGCCCGGCCTGGAAGGGCGATAGTCGCCGAACAGATGATTTCCGACCCGATCAAACGCTGCCCGCCGGTTGGTTTGCCGCCCGGACGTCCGACTACACCAACTCGGGATTCGATCGGGGTCACCTTTGTCCGTCCGACGACCGCGACGGTTCGCCGGAAGACAATTCGGCCACCTTTCTGTTGACCAACATCGTACCGCAGGCACCGCGTCATAATCGTGAAGTCTGGAAAAACCTGGAGGAGTACGAACGGCAACTAACCACGACCGGGAACGAGGTTTACATTATTGCGGGAACTTCCGGAACGGGAGGTACCGGGCAGAACGGATACGCAACGACGCTTCCCAACGGAAAAATAACTGTTCCGGCCACGCTCTGGAAAGTTATTGTGGTGTTGCCGACTGGTTCGACCAACGACGCCGAACGCATCGCCACCGACACCCGAGTCATTACCGTCAGTATTCCAAATAATCAAACGGCTGCTGACAAACCCTGGCGGGCCTATATAATCAGCGTCGACGCGCTGGAAAAACAGACGGGCTACGATTTCCTATCGAACGTGCCAACTGAAATTCAGCGTATCATTGAGGCCCGGATCGATGGCAGCAACAGCTAAAGTCAGTTTTCTCGAAATGAAAAAAGCGGACGTTTGTCCGCTTTTTTCATTTTAAGCCATAGCCACTTCGAGCGGGGCCTCTGCCTGAATGCGTCGGGTGCGTCGGCGCAGTAAAGCGATGGCTTCCTCATCGTTGGCGAACGTGTTATTGACGTTGACCATATGGCTTGCCAGTATATCATATCGTTTACGCATCAGCAGGAAGAAGACCTGACCAAAATCCAGCCCATCGAAAATAATGGCTTTGTTCTGGGCGTATTTATCGAGCGTTTTCAGGAAAAACGTCGGGTGTTCGCTCCAGTGCATAGCGGGTCGAACGTGGTGGCTGATATGGTAGCCGTCATTCCAGCACTTCTTGTTGTACTTCACATTGATGCACGTCAAGCTGTTTTTGTAGGCATTGCCCGGATCATCGTTATCCACAAACGCATGCTGCGTCCAGTTGCCCAGCATAGCGATCAGCCGATAGATAAACAGCGGGAAAATAAAGACCGCTATCGTAGCAGGCAGGCTGATGAAGCTTAACAGCACACAAACGACGCCGAAAATGATTTCTCCGGTCAGCGCGCGGACCGCCAGTTTGGAACGGTTCTTCTGGCGAAGGTAAGTCAGCATATTACGCACACCTACTACGAAGAAGCGGCCAAAATAAGCGAGAAAACCACGAACGCTATCGCGTTGAAAAGTCATCGTACTGCTATCGTCATCCTCAAGATTATTCTCCGGATGGTGCATACCGATGTGATGGCTGTAGTAGGTTTCAGGCGTATGACCAAAAAACGGAGCGAGTATCCAGGGCAGATACTTGTTCATCCAGTCGTATTCAGATTTGAAAAACTGCCGGTGGCTCGTGCAGTGTAACATTAGCCCGAAAGGTCCCTTTATGCCAAAATTGCTGAAGCAGAAATGAACAATCGCTACCGCCCACCACATCCAACCCGTCACAAACGGCATGAACAGCAGTGCGCTCAGAGGAATCAGAATCAAACTAATGCGGATCGTGAGGTAGACGAAGGGCAGGTCGCGTTCATCTTTGATGTACTTGAGGAAAAACTGATCAAGCCGACTGTAGGTCCGGCCCGTAAACGTAGGGTCGTGAATGGTGCCCAGCACTTTCATATACTGTACGGTGGTTAAAGGATTGAAAAATAAAAATAGGGCGGTCTTGATTGTTGGATGTGCGACAATCGAAACCGCCCTGCTTGCCTGTATAACGAAAAAAACAGAAGTCAAATTGACTGAACTACTGATTTAATAGACAAAAGAACGAAGAATAAGTGGATAAGCAACTTATTGATTGATACTGAATTGCCTTCCCTGTAAGTAAGTAGGGGCTATTTCTTCTCAACAGCGTGACCGCCGAACTCGTTGCGAAGAGCCGCTACGACCTTACCGGTAAAGGTATCGTCCTGTAACGAACGGTAACGCATAATGAGCGATAGCGCAATGACGGGCGTTGGTACACCCAGGTCAAGAGCCGTTTCGAGCGTCCATTTACCCTCACCCGACGAGAACATTCTGCCCTTAATCTCATCCAGATTCGCGTCTTTTTTGAAGGCGCTTTCGGTCAGTTCCATCAACCAGCCCCGAATAACCGAACCGTGGCTCCACATGCGGGCTACAGCTTCGTAATCTATCGGGAACTGGCTTTTCTGCAATACTTCAAAGCCTTCGGCAATGGACTGCATCATACCATATTCGATGCCGTTGTGCACCATTTTAGTAAAGTGGCCACTCCCTGCCGGACCGGTGTAGAGATAACCATCCTTGACCGAAATGTCGTTAAACACGGCGTGCAGCGGTTCGATCACATCCGCGTCTCCGCCAACCATCGTACAGGCACCGTTCAGGGCCCCGCTGATTCCGCCACTGGTTCCGCAGTCGAGGAAGCCGATGCCTTTTTCTTTCAGATAAGCATGTCTGCGCAGCGAATCCTGATAATGCGAGTTACCACCATCGATAACCACGTCGCCGGGGTGCATAACGGCCAGTAATTGCTCAATAACATTATCGATGAGTGGACCCGCCGGGATCATCAGCCACAAGACGCGTTTTTCGGGCAGGGCGTCATATAAGTCCTGTAGGGTTGTAAAACCCTGAGCACCTTCTGCTTTGATGGCTTCAACCAGTGTTTCGTTGATGTCGTAGCCAACAACTGTATGGCCATGACGAACCAGGTTACTAACGAGGTTGAACCCCATTTTGCCTAAGCCAATAAATCCAATGTTCATAGTGATCAATGATTTGAGCGGTCAAATTGGCGATTTTTTTTGAAAGACCGCCCCTTAGCCGATAGAATTTAAAAACGACGATCGGGATAGAGTCGCGACCAGACAAGGGCCAGCACCACACCCACAATCGTTCCCGCGAAGTCGGCTGCGAGGTCTAGCCAATCCCCACTGCGGTTAATTGGTAATACATACTGAAGAATTTCGATCAAACCCCCAAAAAGCAGCCCGGCGATCAGAACGGGAACCACCTCAAAATCCGCTTCCCGCCAGAGAAATCCGAAGCCCGCAAAGATGGCGAGGTGCTGAAATTTGTCATCCCAACCCGTCAGCACATCGGGTATCTCATCATGCGGTGTCAGACAGCCAATCAGAATAATGACCATCCAGCCGATTGCCGCCCAACGAGCGAGGGTCAGGTACGTTATACCTGTGCGAGTCGTCTTATGCATTTGTTTTCAGTCGGTTTACGGTTAACAGCAGAAAAAACACCATTAAACTAACCAGATAAATGACGTTGCGCGAGTCGATGAGTCCACGGCCCAGCGCCTGGTACTGGTCATCCAGCGCAAAATAGGCTAGGTAGTAGGATAGATTACCAAAAAAAGACAACCCGGCAAGGGCGCTCAGACCGCTGTAGAGCAGAAAACTGAAAAATACGCCTAAGACAAAAGCAACAACCTGGTTGTCATTAAGCGACGAGGCCCATAAACCAATAGCAACAAAAACCCCGCCCAACAGAACCAACCCCGCATATGAACCGAAAACACCGGCCGAGTCGATATTACCAACCGGCGAACCGAGTTGATAGAGCGAAACGTAGTAAAGAATCGTGGGCAGTAGCGTGACGATGACCAGTAGCCAGCTCGCCAGAAATTTTCCGCCCACAACACCCCACCGGCTGACAGGCTTGGTCAGGAGCCATTCGAGTGTGCCGGAACGAACCTCATCGGCAATGGAGCGCATCGTAATAGCTGGCACCAGAAACAGCATGACATAGGGAGTTAGGTTGAAAAACGTACCCATATCCGCGTAACCGTTTTCGAGCAGGCTTGTATCGGGGAAGACCCACAACAGCAGTCCGATAGCCGTTAGAAACACGGCCATGATGATGTAGGCGATCGGCGAGGAGAAGAACTGGTTGACTTCTTTACGAAAAATGGCTAGCACGTATTGTCAATAAAGTAGATAGTGGTCAGGTAGCTGAATTGCGTGAAAACTGACTTCGCCCGTTACCTGTTTAGTCAAACGGATTTGCCTTGTCCCGACGTATAACAGCGGCAATAATTAAGGAGAGCAGAGCCCCAATAATCAGCGTACCGAACACCCCGGCAATGAACGTAAACCCCGGCGACTGGAATTTCTGTGAGAATTCGAGCGCCTGGTCAATTTGCTCATCAGATAGTTTTCCCTGTTCTTCCAGCTGTTCGCGGGCCTGCGCAAAGGCGCGTTGCTGAATACTTGGATCGATAAAGACGTTGTAGAAAGTAATGAAGGCCGCCGAGATCAGGCCCGCTACCGCCGACAGGAGGGCACCCATGCCGAAACCCTCGCCAAAGGCTATGTAGCCACCGGTACTCACCTTGTATTCACGCATGGCCAGCGCCAGACAGGCAACCATAGTAACAAGCGTCAGTACATTGAACCACATATTACTGGTCTGTCCGGTCAGGTACATGGCTGAGGTGATCAGAATCAGGGAAAGCCCGAGGAAGGCACCCCATTTCAACGCGACACGGGTAGGAGTTAGTTGTTCGTTCATACTGGAATAGAGTTTAGCATAGGTGTTTGGATAAAAATTGATTGTCGGACTATTCCAGAACATTGTAATCCTGCTTCCGGAAAATAAGCGAAACGATAAGCACGGGTAACACGGCCAGGGCTGTTTTCTTGGTCAGTTCGTCGGGAAGCAGTACGCCGGGCTTCATGTTGCTGACCTTTGCCCACTGTTCGTTGAAGGTTTCCGGGCCAAACTGATCCGTCAACTGCTTTTTACCTTCCAGCAATAATTTTTTTGAGTTAACGACATACTCGGCAAATACGTCCGGACTGACCTGAGTTACGAAAAAATAGACAAGCCATCCCGTCACAAGAGCGGCTATAGTGTTAAGCACGTAGCAAATCGTGATGCCCTCCCACAAGTGCAGCATACCGTGCCCGATGTATTTGCGGTAATACCAGACGGCGGCCACCATCATGATAATGTGAATACCAAAGTCCAGTACCCGAATATTGCCCAGAGGAGGGACCCCCAGCGCGTAAAGCCCCAGAAAGTAAAGGAAACACAAAACACCCGTAGCTAGCCCGGATAGGAATGGAATCTTTAGCAGTGGATGGTTGAAGTAAGCAGTAATAGCTTTCATGCGCTATGGTTGAAATGACCTTGATGCACCGTCCCGATAACACGTCCGGTAAGTGTCTGGCCTAAAAAGGGCGAGTTTTTTGATTTAGAGACCGTTCGGTCGTAGACCCAGCTTGCCGTTGGATCGAACAGCGTAAGACTGGCGGGTTGTTCTTCGGCAATCGTCACGGCGGGCAAGCGCAGAATTTGACGGGGGCGAATCGTCAGTTTGGTTATCAGCTGAGTCAGTGACAGATTCTGATTGTAGCTTATCGCTGCGGCAAAAAGTGTTTCCAGTCCGATGATGCCGAACTCAGCCTGATCGAATTCCAGATTTTTGCTCTCAGCATCCTGTGGCGTATGATCCGATACGATGGCATCGATCGTGTCATCGGCCAGACCCGCCCACAGAGCCGCTACATCATCGACGGAACGGAACGGAGGATTGACTTTAAGATTGGTGTCGAAACCGGCCAATGCCGAGTCATCGAAGACAAGCTGGTGAGCGGCCACATCACAACTGACGGGCATTCCCTGCGCCTTCGCCTGCCGGATCAGCTCAACCGAGCGAGCCGACGAAATCGTTGAAAAGTGGAGAATGGGCAGTGGAGGATTTTCCGTTTTCCGCTCCATCGGCTTCGTTCCCAGCACGTAATCGAGTAACCGCAGATCGCGCTCGATCATCAATTCTTCGGCCAGAGCGGGCAGCCCCTTCAACCCGAGCAATGTGCTCTGAATACCTTCGTGCATCTGCCCGAAAAGCGTCAACAGCTGTTCTTCGGGCCGGTTCATGAGCAATCCATTGATTGGTTGCAGGTATTGCAATGTCTTGAGCAGCAGGTCGGGATTCTGAAGGGGATGGTGCCCGTCCGTGAAGGCGATAGCCCCGGCGTGGTGCAAATCAAGCATCTCCGTAAAGTCCTCTCCGGCGGCTTTTTTCGTTACCGCGGCTGTCACATGAACACTCACCGGTTGCCCTTCGGCCATGCGTTGGACATACCCGAGTGATCCTTTGGCATCAATGACAGGTTGCGTGTTCGGCAGAAGAACGATAGTCGTAAAGCCACCAACCTGAGCTGCGTGACACACGCTTGTAATGTCTTCTTTGTGTTCAAAACCGGGGTCCTGTGCCAATACGCGCATATCAACCCAACCCGGCGAAACGTGCAGATTATCGGCTTCGACAACGCGAACGCCCTCGGCGGCTGGCAGGTTCGTGCCGATTTTTCGGATCAACCCGTTTTCAAGCAACAGATCACATACCTGCCCATCGAACGACGAAGCAGCATCAACAACACGGGCGGAGCGGAGTAAGAGTTGCATAACCTTCATCCTCTTTTGTCTGGAAAGAGGAGGATATGGGGTAAAATAGATGTAAAAAAAAGGCTCCACGGGCAATCAGCCTGTCGGAGCCTTCTCAAGTTTTGTCAAAAAGTGAATCAGGCACCAACCAATTCCTGGTAGGCATCAGCTGTCAGCAGCTCATCGTTCTGACTGGCATCGACAGGCTTCATGCGGATGATCCAGCCTTCGCCGTATGGGTCGGTGTTGAGTAGTTCGGGCGATTTCTCAATGGCCGGATTTAGCTCAAGTACTTCGCCTTCAATGGGTAAGAAAAGATCAGACACCGTCTTGACCGCTTCCACCGAACCAAAAACGTCGCCTTTGGCAAGCGACTGCCCAATGCTGGCCACGTCGATGTACACGATGTCGCCCAGTTCGTGCTGTGCGAAGTCAGTAATGCCGATCACGGCTGTGCCGTCAGCTTCTAGTCGAATCCACTCGTGATCCTGCGTATAACTCAGTTCTGCGGGAAAATTCATTTCAGGGTGATTGATTTATACCTACAAAATACGGTAGACTAGGCCGGATTTGCAAACGTATAAATCAGTCAAGGTTATTTGGTGACTGCTGACTGGGTTGGCGAAAAACTGGCCGGGGCTAATCGATCGCGGGCCTGCCGCTCGATCATCCACTGTGGATACGGTTTTGGCCTCGCGCTGATTTCGTCGAGTTTTTCCAGCTGTTCAGTCGTCAGGCTAAGTTCAGCAGCTTTGATATTGTCGATAAGCTGATCGGTGTTTTTCGCCCCAATGATCACGCTCGTAACGCCGGGTTTGGTCAAGACCCATGCCAGCGCAATTCGTGCGACGGAGACACCGTGTTCTTCCGCGATCTGCTGCATGACGTCGATAATGTCGTATGCTTTCTCCTGATCAACGGGCGGGAAATCAAAATTAAGGCGACGCGAACCGTCCTCGGGCTTGTTGTCGCGGGTGTACTTGCCGGATAAAAAACCGCCCGCCAATGGGCTCCACGGCAAAATGCCCATGTGTTGGTCTTCCACCATCGGAACCAGTTCATTTTCGAGATCGCGACCCGCAATGGAGTAGTAATTCTGGGTAGAAACAAATTTGCTCCAGCCGTATTTATCGGCAATGCCATTGGCTTTCATGACCTGCCAGGCCGCCAGATTGGAGCAGCCGATGTAGCGAACTTTACCACTGCGAACCACGTCTTCGAGCCCGCGCATGGTTTCTTCCAAGGGTGTTGATGGATCGAAGCCGTGGATCTGGTACAGGTCGACATGGTCCATTTGGAGTCGTTTCAGGCTATCGTCCAGCTGTTGCATGATCTGTAAGCGACCCAAGCCGACCTGATTTTTGCCTTCCCCCATCCGCCCGCGAACTTTCGTGGCAATGACCAGATCGTTGCGCGATAACCCCAGATCCTTGATGGATTGTCCCAGCAGGGTTTCTGACTGGCCGAATGAATAGACATTGGCCGTGTCGATAAAGTTAATGCCTTCATCAACCGCCGTCTTTATGAGTTCATTAACGCTATCCTGCTTGAGTTCACCAATGGCCTGCCAGTAGCCTTCACCGCCGAAAGTCATGGTGCCCAGGCAAAGTTCGGAGACCAGTACACCGGTATTTCCGAGAAAGTTGTAATTCATAGTTCGTTTAGTTGAGGTATACTACTGTCAACCTGCAAACGAACCGCATTGTTGATTTTATGTAGCCTGGACTTTAGTCCGGATAACAATCCAATTGGCTGTTATCCGGACCAGAGTCCAGGTTACATAAAAATAGACGAAGCATTATTCGGCCAGATTGAACTTGACCTGAATACCTCCGGCGGTCGTTGCCCGACGGAATGAGTTCGACACGAGCGGATCATTGAATGTCCGGTCGAAGTAGAAATTCAGGTTCAACCGGCGATTGACGATGTAGCTAACCTGTGGTCGTAGCTGGAAGTTCACGTTGCCGGCCGTAATGATCTGCTCGGCATCCAGCTTGCGCTGAATCGAGCGGGTATCGCGGAAGGTGACGTTGCAGGAGAACGTCAGGTCGTTCTTCAGCCGTTTGTAAGCACCATTGATACGGAATGGAATCCGGAAGTTCTGGCGCGTAAAACCAACCGATGCGGTGAGGTCCCGGTTACTCAGTTCAGCCACCTGTGAATTCGACAGGCTTAGTGCAATATCGCGACTCTGGTTATATTCCAACCGACCACTGACCCGATTCTTCGTCTGGAACTGCACCCCCAGCATCGGCGCGAACTTCTCCGACATCGTGATCGTGCTCATCGCAACGACCGGCACGTACTGATTCAGTTGGTTCACGATGGCGGCAGGAGAAAAGTTCTGAACGGCCAGATTGACATACGCGGCTCCATACTCCAGATTGGAGATAAAATTGCCGACGCTGTAGTTCGAGTTATAGCTGTGCGTGATGGTGAAGGCGCTGAATTTTTTCCGGATAAAGTCAAGCCCCGACAGCCCGTTGTAGTCGATTCGCCAGTTAGGTAGTGGGAAACTGTAGAACGGCGATAGCTGCGCTTTTTCTTTCGGCTGACCGCTGTAGGCCGCGAAGAATGCCGGAATTAGGACATCCTGCGACGTTTTAGTATATTGACCAACGCCCTCTTTGTTAAGCGCTGTCAGCCGCTCAAGGAAATACTGCCGGTTTTCTTCAAACCGGTCAAATATCGGTGACGTGTTGTCTTTGCGCAGTCCGATGAACGCCGTCCGGAATGACCAGAACGACATACTGAACTGACCGTTCCGAACCGGTGACTGGGTTTCGAACGGGCCGCCCTGCGTAGCGGGCCGGTAGTATTCCTGGTAGGCGTCCGAGCGGGTAAGCCGCCATTCGACCTGCATCCTGAAATCCTTGAACGGTTCCAGCGTGGTTCGGGCACTGAAATTTTTGGCAAGGGTCTGCTGGAACGCCGTATTCTGTACCGTACTCGGCGACAGCCAGCCTTTCTGAGCCGCTCGCTGCGCAATGCTATAATCCTGTCCGCCCATCACGAACCCGAGCCCCGGCGCATTTTCCTGACTCAGACCAAAGAAGCGGGGTGTGGGCAGAAAGCCCGGTAGAATGGTGGATTCCTGCACCGTATACGAGAAGTTGATACCCCGAACGGTTAGCAGTGCCCGCGTGAAATTCTTCAGAATCCGGCTTTCGCTCCGGTCAATGTCTTCGATGTCGCCGGGGTTCCGGGCAAAATTCTTGCGAAGCGGAGAGGGCGTATTGGCAAACCGCAAATAGCGAATCTTGTTATAAAGCCGGATCAGGTCGACGCGGCCCGTAATGCCCCGTTCGCGATTATTGCGCAGGATGTTCCCGAACGGCACTCCCGACGAATCGGCCACGCCAAACGAGTTGGCCTGGAACTGATACCCGACACCATACAACGCATCCGCCGACATCCAGTCGAGCAGCGGAATTTTGTCAAGCGGTAAGCGGTAGGTTGCCCGGATGTCCTGCACGAAATTTTTGATCCGACCCAGGTGCTTGATGCTGTTGATGATCGAATCGCGCTTTGCCTGCGTATTGATGTCGCCGGCGGGTTCATCGATGATGGCGTTCGCCTGGGCTTTGTAGGTCAGGACAAGGCTTCGCGTCAGGTTCCAGGTCAGATCATAGTACCGGTTGAAGAGGAAGTATTTTTCGTACTGGGGGGCAATGCCATTCGTTGTCAGGTCCGACGAGCGAAGCTGCGTTTTGATAAAACTCCGGTCCATATCGGTCCGGATCGACACCAAGGTTGGCAAGGGCGTGATGTTGAAATCCTTGAGCCAGCGTAGGTACGGAGCCTCAAACGATGCTTTGTTGCGGAACGGTTCGAATGTTTTCGGCTGACCGCTGTACGTGTATGCAATGCCACCCCGGGTCTGTTGTTGCAGATACTCCTGCGTCAGGATGTTGGTCCGCTTCATGTCGTTGTAGGCATAGGTGAACGACAGGTTCTCGAAATCGTAGAAGTGTGATTTCGCGTTGGTATTCGTCTTCACCTTCCTCACATTCGAGAAATTGTACCCCCGACGGGTGGTATTATCCTGAACAAGTTGCCGGTAGTTGTTGCGCTCGGCTCCTTCGGCCCGGGTCGAAAGAGATGTTTCCAGCGGTGTATCGGGATCGAGCGGATCGAAATGAGGATCGACATTCCGGTGGTCGTAATTGACGTACAGCGGAATCCGGAACCCCCAGTTCTGCGGTAAAAACTTATCCAGCGAAATGGCCGACGAGACACCAAACTCCGATGTCGTTTCGCGAGCGCGGTCGCCGATGCGCGTCTGTACGCCACCAAAACCGAACGTTGTCAGTCGCCCCGATGCCGTTACCGTTGCCAGATCAGCCAGTTTCATGTTCACGAACCCGATGGCCGCCATACCCGCGTGCTGGTCGTAGCCATAGGCCCGCAACTCATCGACCCAGATCGTGAAGGACTTGGACCGTTCGCCGTCGCCCGCCATTCGGGGGTTTCGCATCCCGATCATCACTGACTGCACCGAGCTTAGGTCCGGATTCCCGATAACGGTAATTCGGTAACGTCCGTCAGGCGTCATCTCGGAGTAAGGCAACGAGGTTCGGCGGGTGAGCAGGCGGTTTCGGTTCGCTTTCAGATTGATCAGGTCTGCCAGGGCAATGTCCAGATTATTCGCTTCGGGCCAGACCTGTAAACGCAACCCTTCATCATTGGCTGCGTCGCCCGTCAGGTTGGGTGGCGTATGGATCAGATTTGGAATCTCGATCTCATAATAGTTGTCCGTATAGTCGGTTCCCACCCGAACGAAAGCCGAAACCTGACCGTCTTCCTTGTCGGGGTTGTGCATGTGAACGAACATCTTAAGCCGCTCACGGAACAACAGGTCAATGTTCGTGTTGCGGAAGGCACCGCGCGAATCGCCGTCACGCAGGTTCGTAACGCTCATCCGCATTGACTGCTCGTTCAGTTCAACGGTGCTTACCTGCGTATAATCGCGGTCACGAACGTAACCTGGTGGAACGGTGTAAATGTACTTCTCACCCCCCTGCGATACCTGCTGGCTGCTGTTTTCTTCAATATTGACTGTAGATACTGTGAACTGGGCATCGTAGGGCTCTGGTACTTCCTGTAAGCCGCGCTGGTTGAGGTCGCCCGTGTACTTACGGTACTGATTGGCTTCCATTTGCAGCTCGGCAAACCGCAGCACGACCGGTTCCGCGAAATCGGTCATGTACATCCGGATAAACCGCATGGATTTGAACCCATTAATGCCGCCTACTTTACGCGTTGGTTCCCGGATCGGAACCCGGAATTGATACCACGTCACCACGCCACCCGGTGCGCCTTCGGACGGAACTGTCACCTTATCGATGATGTACTTGTTCTGGCCGACTTCCAGCTTACCCGGACGCAGATCAAGTTCGTATTCATAATAAGCCTCGGTGTCGTTGATCGTGTTGTCGATGTTGAGGTCTTCAATATCAGGCAATGTTGTTGACGCGGGGGTCAGGAACTGGTTTGTAGACGTGTTTTCGGGCGAGTTGTTTTCCATGCCCATGTAGTTCTTGTACCGCGCTACGATATAGCGCTGCTGATCGGCTTCGTCACCGAGGTAGAATTTGAAATCGTCGTTAGCGGGGTCCTGCCGGATGGCCGAGAGCGCCGTTGGGTTGGTGACCGTAGTACCAATCGAGTTCAGGTAACTTTGGAAGCGGGTTCGTTCCGCTGCGTTGCCCAGCCCATCCAGTCCCACATCCTGCCGCTCGCGACCGCCACTCTGGAACGCGTTCGTCACGAACTGCTGCGTAGGGGCCCTTCCCCAGGCGGTTTGTTCGGTGCCGGGATTGCGGGAGCTGACGGTCGAATCGACCGGGAAGCCATTCTCAAATTCGTACCGGCTGTCTTTGATAACATCTTCCGAAATATCGCCAATGTTGAAGATCAGCTTTCCGCCCGTAGTGTTGTTGGTGTTTTGTATGTTCGGATCGTTGCTCCCGCGAACGACCCCGGCAGTGCCCTGCACGAACGGGTCCATGAGCCAGAACGTAAGGTTTTCGATGTTGGCATTGTCGAAATCGATGTCCGATGCAATGGCCCGCGTTACGGCACCAAAGTTGCGTTTAGGGTTTAGCAACCGACCGTTCGCGTCAAGGCTCGTGTTGTAGTTGTACATACCCCGTTCTGACGGGAAATACGACACGTCCAGAATACTTTCGGGCAACTGAACGGGCCGAACCGACCGACCGGGGAACAGATCCTGCGGCAGGAAATAACGTTCGTAGACATTCTTTTTCACCTCATCGGGGTCGATGTTCGAGACAACGCCCTGCGAACCCGGTGTATACAGCGTCGGATCGACGGAATAAACCGACATGTGCGCCCGATTATAGGCCGATTCCAGCGGATTCTGGAATGTGCCCTGGGGGAACTGCTGGGGCGTTGCGCCGAGCCGCCAGCGCGTCGGTTGGCGGGTCAGATCGAAAATCGTACGGGCAGCCTCAAAGTCGTCCAGGTAACTCTCGTTACGGGCGCGGGGATTGGTGCCGGGCAGCAGTTGGGCTACCTCACCGCTTACCTGAACGGTCGACAGCTCTTTCGTCTGTATCATTGGCAGCTTGTCCAGCAGCCGGGTCAGGCCGGGCGCATCCCGGCGAAAGTTAGCGTTCAGACCCAGAATGGTATTGTTGACCGGTTCGTTGCCGATGGCCACCCGTGTCAGGTACCCAGCGGGCGTTTCCTTCATGTGCATGGCCGTGAAGCCCAGGCTGAAGTCGCGGTTGATGGCATAGTCCAGGTGCGTACCGATCAGCGACCGGATCTGATTCTGGAACAAATCCGGCTGTTCGTAACCAATCCGAATTTCGCGACCCGAATTGCTGACACTTTCGTTGATGATCCGCAACCGACCCGTTTGCGCTTCGAACACATAATCACCGCCCGGCGACAGCGGAACGCCCCCCGCCGTAACCGTGATCGACTGCTCATTGACGCCGTAGGGTAACTGCACTTCGACACCATTGCCCGATTGCAGGGAGCCTTTCAGGAAAAATTTGTTCCGGTCGGCCAGCTGCTGCGCGTCGGCCAGCGTCGTTCGATACAGCTGATTGAAGACATATTTAGATTTTAAGGCATCCTCGTCGGCCCCAAACTGTCGTTCCAGATAAGAGCCGAAGGGTTCCAGCACCGGGAAAATAACCTTGCCGTATCGACTGTCTACGGTGATGTTTTCCACAAAGTCGAAGTTACCATCGGGTTGCGCGTCCAGCTGCTGATTAAGCCGGTCCATGCCAAATAGCTGCACCAGCGGACGGTTTTGCGTCAGACGACCTTCCTGAAGGTTGGGGTTGTCGATCCCAGTCAAGTCGTCTTTGTAAATGATCCGTAACTGAAAACCCTGACGAACGATCTGCGCCGAATTAAGCGAGTAGATGTTCTTCATCATCAGGTTCCACATAGGCAACTGGAGGTTGTTGCGGATGGTCGATGATTTCAGCAGTTTCAGCACCAGCACCTCGTCGTCCTTGCGGGACTGGTAATCCTCGGTCAGTTCACCGACCTTGTAACGACGGCCCTGATAGGTGTACTCGTAAGCAACCGCCAGAATTTCATCATTACGCAGGGGTGTTACCAGCGAGATGTAACCCAGTTCCGGCTGTAGTTTGTACTCACGATCGGTTAGCCGTTTGGACCCACGCAGCAGGTCGTAATCCGTTCCTTTCACCAGACCGAAGGCGCTGGTTAGCTGATCCGATGTCTGGTCAACCTGCCGGAACAACGCGTTGGTGTTCGCGGTAAGTTTACTGTATAGTCCGTTTGCCGTGTTGCTCGCGGGCGTCCGGCTGCTGGTTGAAAAGGGTTGTAAATTCGGGTTCGTCTGGTTGTAGGGATTGCCTTCCCCCAAATCCTGAAAGCCAACGATGTTGCGAAGCGATTCCGTCGTGTTGGTCCGGTTGGTGACATACACCTCGATTCGGGTTACGTTCACCCCTGAGGTGACCTGGGGCAGCGACCGCAACGATTGCTCGTAGATGTTGCGGAAAAACTGAGACAGGAAAAAGTGGCGGTTCTCGTCGTATTGGTCGGCCCGAATCTCAAAAGGGCGGTTCGAGGTGCCACCCCGCAGGACGATCTCATTCTTGCGCGAGCGCTGCTGCGATAACACAACCGTTGCGTTCAGCTTACCGAAGCGTAACTGAGACTTAATCCCGAACAGATTCTGGACACCCGGAATCAACTGGCTGTTAACGGCCCAGCTAATATTACCGACTTCCAAACCCTGCAAGATACTCTCGTTCTGGGGGGTAAAGCCGGGTAAACTACCACTTGCGCCCGGAACACCGGGTAGGTTTGGAACCGATGGTAAATTGGGTAAACCCTGCCCAGAGCCAAAAGCGGGTAGGCCGCCACCCGGTTTGTAGTTTACTTTCAGTGCGTTCTCGAAATTGAAACTCGCTTTCGTGTCAAAATTGGCCAGTACGCCCAGTTTTTCCCCGATCTTTCCGTTAAAGTTGATGCTAATCTGCTCATTGAACAGGAAGTTGCCATTCCGACGTTGGCGCACGGGTAGCACCGGGTTGTCGATAAACTGGTACAGATAACCGAAGTCGAGCGTAACGAACCCGTTGGGTTTAAAGTCGATGTTGCTCCCGCCAAAGAGTCGGTCAATAACGGGGGGGAGTTCCAGTTTCGGGATCAGACCACGGCCTGTTACCGCACTTTGTCCTTCGCTTCGGGCACTGTACTCGCGCAATGTATTCTGTCCAACGCGCTGGTTCTGAAGCTGATTATACGTGGCATACGGGACAGATTCCGACGGGCGGTAGGGCATGCCAAACTGCGAAGGCGGCAAGGCCAGACCCGGTACCGGAATGCCGGGTGAAATAGTCCCCGGTGGCGTCGTGTTGGGTGACGCAGCATCCGGGAACGTAGCCGTCGAGCTGCCGGGTACGGTATTGTTCGTTCGCCCCTGTACGTTGTTCGGCATGGGCGCACCGGACAGCGACACGCCTGAGCGAACCCGCTCCGAAATGTCAACCCGCCCTTCTGGATCAAGGTGGAAATCGGTTGCTACGCCTTTCGGATCTCGTAAGATAAACGGAGAGCGCGATTGCCGTTCGGAGAAACGTGTAGCGCGTCGGTCAGGCCAGTTGACGGTTGGCCGGCGATTGGCGCTGCGTACCGCACGGATGCTGTCATTCCGGTCCTTAATAGCCTGTTTGATCGAATCTGCCCGCATCGTCGAACGGCGTCGGGCTTCAGCGCGGGCCGAATCCTGTATTGCCTGCTGACGACGGCCCGCAGCTCCCCGGCGGGTGGGCGCGGCAGGCTGGTTCTGAGCAATGGCCAGACCCGTGCCCAGTAGGAGCCACAGCAAGGGTATTAATGTCCTGTTTCGGGCAAGCGCAAATCTCCCTACGGCCAGGAAACAGGTATTAATTATGTATTTGTGAACAAGGTAAGGGTTCACCATCAGCAATACGTTCAGGTTCGGTAGTGGCAGTGCATTCTGACGCCTTTCCTTAAACGGCCAAAATTGGGCCAATCGTCTAATCAAGCGATAGATTTTTTACAGGCGGCCAAACAAACAAACCTACGATGTTGTTAGAGCCCGGCGAATCGTAAAAGTAATCTTTTTTAACACTACTTTAATTCCTTTGCAGTTAAGTAAACGTAAAATGTTTTATTTCGACATATCGTCATCACCGATTGCGTTATTCTTATGATCTTCGATCTGTCGTTCAGCCACTTCCGGACCATACGCTAAAAAAGTGACTTGCTCGGAGGGAGCAGTTTTGACCAATGATAGCCAAACCTATCGTCTAGTCGACATACTGGCTTCGTTTTTATTCAGCGTCTTTCTGAAAACCTGTTTGTCGACAAATTTATCGATCACGAACGGGCGGTTTTACAAGATAAGCGACTGGGCAGCGTATAAGAGAGCCTAAAAACGCTTCATCTATTTCTGGTCTGAAAAGGGACAGTTACCGGGGAGAGCCTAGCCGACGGTCGGCTCACAAACGCTCACAGCCCGAACCAATCATGCTGGTTCAGGCTGTGAGCTGAGGTCAATCGAGTATAACAGGAATTCGACCTGTTCGATGTAAGTTGTAGACAATACAATGTTGTCCGGGGTGATATTACCCTTGCCGTAGGGCCCGACGGATAACGTCTTCCACGGTCAAATCCGGTTCGGCTTTCAATGCATCGTCGACGCTTTTCTCGGCCGTTGGCTTTGGAAAACCCAGGGCAACCAATGCCGCCAGTGCTTCTTCCCGAATTGGGTTGGCCGCTGGTTGTTGCCGATACGTCGGACCTCCGGGTACAACCCCCGATTTTTTCATCTTGTCGCGCAATTCCAGAATAATCCGCTGGGCTGTTTTGGCTCCGATTCCTTTAATTGCCTGCACTGCCCGGACGTTCTCGCCCAGAATCGCCAGCCGCAGATCACCCGGTTGCATGGCCGAGAGCATACCCAGCGCCGTATTGGGTCCTACACCGGAAACTCCGATGAGGTCAAGAAAGAGGGATTTTTCGTCGGCAATGGCGAACCCGTACAAGAGCTGGGCGTCTTCGCGGAAGAGGTGATGCGTAAATAGTTTGACTCGTTCGCCACCGCCGGGCAGTGTCGAGTAGGTTTGGAGAGAAATATGGACTGCGTACCCTACACCATGCACGTCGATAATGACGTATGTTGGTTCTTTGTAGGCCAGCACTCCGTCTAGGAAAGCAATCATTCAGACGTTAAAATGGCTTGTAATCGAAGCAATTAAGTAACGTAAAGGTACGAAAAATAAGGGACTTCTCTAATAAGCGGCATCTACAGAACAATCAACTTTCCCGATCTAATTTAGTCGATCTTTTCCAGTAAGCCGGTCATCATTTCTTTGAAGTAATCACCATTGTAGGGGCCAAACCAGTTCATATCGCGGACTTCGTAGGCTTGCCGGTTGTAGTAACGGTCGGGGGTGATGTAGCCGATATAGCCGCCGTCGAAGCTGGTGACCATCAGGTTAAGGCCCTTCTTCGCGGCTATCGGATTCAGTTCGGCCGCCAGTTCGCCGGAGAAATCACAGGGGGTGCCAAGCAGCACGGTCTGGCCGATACGTAGGGCTTTGAGATCGGAGGGGTAATCACCGTAGAGGGCATAAAACAGCCAGGGCCGTACGCGCCAGTTACCAACTACCCGTGGATTTGGCTCGCGCAGGCCGAGGGGTAGTGTCAGTATCGACAGCGTACTATCGGGGTGAGTTTGAATGGTTGGGGCGACGCGCTCGATGCGGACGGCCAGATCACCTGCGTAGTTTCGAATCTCCTGAAAGTCGGTTTTGCCGCGTGGCACGGGTGCGGTACTGCCAACCGAACCCGCCAGGAATACGGCAAAGTCGGTTGTTTTTTTCTCCAGCCGATCGACCAGCGATCCCGGATAATCGCGGCTGAGGTAATTGCTGTTATCACCGTCGAAAAGCGTTGGATGGCCCGCAAATGTGCAGAGTAAGGCCGACTCGCCGGAATTTTTTCGCAGTTCCAGCAGTCGGATTTTTCCGTCGAGCGGACCGGTTGGCCCCGAAGAACTTAGTCGATTGTCGATGAGGTCCGTGGCATCGGTTTCACCAAAGCCAATTTGTACGGGTGCCATTGTCGATTGTGCCTTGCGAATGGCTTCCAGGACACAGTCGGTAATGCGATTCACAATTTTCTCGTCATACTTCCCCGCTATCAACTGACCAACCAACCGGGGTGCCCAGCCGCCCACGCTGTTATGCGAGTGGATCGCGCCCATGTATAGATTTTCCCACCGAAGTCCGACTTCGGGTAATCGTTTTTTGAGCGCTTCGGCCACGGTGGGGGGCGTAATAACCAGATCGAGCCCAACCACGGCTACTTTGGTGCCGCCGTTGTCGAGCATGATCGCGCGCACAAAAATAGAGTCGCTGAGAATGTGCCAGTGTTTGCCCAGTCGTTCACCATAGCCGCCCGTCGGTGTGGTGTAGGGGGGCGTAATGTTCACTTTCGCCCAACCTGCCCGTAATGACTGACGGCCAGCCGGCGAAATTGGAAGTTGGGTAAGATGTTGCTTCGTCTGGGCGTAATAAGGCATCTCGCGATAGGGTGTCTCATCGACGGGAGCCAGACTGATGGCCAGGAAAAAAATGATAAACAGAACGAGTCCCAGCAGGACTTTAAGAACGATACGAACGAATTTCATGGGGCGACTTTGCCCGCAAGCAACAAAAAAAGAGCGGGAAAGGAAAACAAAAAAAGGCACCAGAGAAAATCTCCGATGCCTTTCGTCACCCTGCCGGTTTCCCGGCCTCCCTATACGTGGCCGTAATTGGGTTTAAGCCAAAAACGGCTTCACGATGGCTAGTACCGCATCTTTCGTCAGCGGCTCGTCGAACGCTTCACGGATAGCGTCATCCGATTTGCCGGTCAGGGTTTTCAAGTTAATCCCGGCCTGCGTAAACGAAGTTTGCGAGGTATCAGAAACCCAGCCTTTCAATCCCTGCATCCGGCGAATTTCCGACGCGTGCCGGGCTTCGACTGAATGGATCTGAAGGGCTATCTGAAGAATATCTTTATCGTTGATCAGCGTACCAGCCTGTCCTTTATACGCCTGAACGCCTGTGTCTTCGAAGGCACGTGCGGTGGCAAGAAACGTCGTGTAGGTCGTGAACGTGCCCGTCGGGAACTTGAACGTTGGCTTTGCTACGGCCCCGGCACCGAGTGCCGTTTTCAGCAGGTTAACGTGCGCCGTTTCGTGTTTGCTGATCTGACTGATCACCGTTCTGTCGGTAGTCGGAATAAGACCGGAGGCTGCGAGTCCGTTCTTATAAAATTCGTCTTCGAGGTATTCGAGTGTCAGGGCAAAATTAGCGACGTCGATAGCTGCCTGCGAGGGTGCCGTGGTCGTCTGGGCAAATGCCTGGTTAAATGTGGTTGCCATCAGCGTTGGAATGGCCGCTGCTGCTAGATTAGTGCCGTATTTGATCAGATTCCGACGCGAGTAAAAGCTGTACCGCTCGTTTGCTTCCGGATCAATTTGCTCAATTTCAGAGATTAGCTTAAATAAATTCATGGCGTTGTGTCGGGTTAGGCGGTTGGAAGATTAGCACCGCTCAAGGGTGTTTGCACAAACTTTTGCGCGGTCGGTAATACATCCGCCGGTTTAGTTGCCGGGTCGAGGCCGGTCGTTGGCGAAACAATGTCGTCACCAGCGAAATCGGCTGATTTCGGATTGAGCAAATCCCGAATAGCCGCTGCGTGACGGGCTTCTACGGACACAATTTTTCCAGCCAGCAATAGGTAATTAGCATCTTTGATCAGTCGGCCAGCCCCGTTGTAAGCAGCTACGCCCAGATCTTCGAATGCCTTTGCCGTACTTAACACACTCGTCCGATCGGTGAACGTGATACCCGTGAAATTGGGGGTCAGGTCGGTGATGCGGTTGGCGGCAGGAATAGCCGCTTTGAAAAACTCGCGGTGAATGATTTCGTGGTCACGAATATCCGTCAGCAGCGTCTTTTCCGCGTCCGTCATGCCGGTGTAGGGCGTAGCGATCACCTGCGTGTAGAAAGCGGCTTCCAGTTGCTCGAGCGCAAAGGCATAGTTCAAAATACCGACGTCACCCGTACCTAAGTCAACTGATGAGGGCACTGTGGTTGGATTTTCTTCGTCTTTACAAGAAGCTAAGACTGCTCCTCCGGCTACCGCTGCTCCTGCGTACCGCAGAAATAATCGACGCCCTACCATCACCGGCTCCAGCTGACCTGGCAACGTGGTCAGGCCCGAATCGTTCTGTTCTTTGCTCATATCGAGGAAACGTTATATGTGTCGAAATGACCGTCGTTTACTAACGGTTACATACACACTTACGGCGGCTTTTCTGGCTTGGATTTATTTTTGTTAATAAATAACCAGGCGGACCCGTTAATAACAGCCGTTTTGTCCGCTGGGGCGTTTACCAATAAATCGCTACTTTCCTCTTTGGTAAGCTAGTGATTAGCCATGATCTCGTGCTTGAAATCTTGTCTGTTCTAGATAAAGTAATCTATTATGAATCAAGCGGATAAAAATAAACAGAGCGCCATTGCCTTCTACGATCTTATGTTTAATCAGTGCCAGCCTGCCGAGGCTATTGCGCGCTATGTAGGCGATGAATACATCCAGCATAATCCAATGGTTACGGATGGTAAAGCGGGATTTATTGCTTATTTCGACCGGATGAACGCTGAGTATCCGGGTAAGCGAATGGAAGTCAAACGAGCCATTGCCGAGAATGATCTGGTCGTACTTCACTGTTTTCAACAGTGGCCCACGGCGGATGGTACTGGCGTTGAAGACTGGGCTGGGATGGATATTTTTCGTTTTGACAGCGAGGGGAAAATCGTTGAGCATTGGGACGTTCTACAAGTCGTGCCCGATACAGCCGCCAATCCAAACACGATGTTTTAGCGGTGTACTGGACCCCCATAAACTGAACCGTGGGGACTCATTCGGTCTCTGCAAGATGCGCATGGTCAACCGCGTGTTGATAACGGGTTGTACCTGGCGGAAATGATTGTTACAAGCCAGGCTGATCAAACAAACGGGCACGGCGGCTGTTGTGACTACATACGGTAGCCTCTGGCTGTCGCTAAAATCCTGCACCCAACGCACTGAAACTATGATCCGAACGTACCTGACCGCTTTTCAGATCGGCATCGTCGCCGGTATGCGTGCTATGTCGGCCCCTGCATTTGTTAGCCATAAACTGGCGCATATGGGTGGTCAGTTGCCGCCCAAGTCCAGCTTTCACCTATTGGCATCACCGAAAACGGCTACGGTACTCAACGTACTGGCAGCGGGTGAACTCATTGGTGATAAACGGCCCAGTGCGCCGGATCGTACTACGCCATTTGCATTAACCGGTCGGGTTATGTCAGGCGCGGTATCGGGAGCTGCGTTGTCGGAGATCGACGGGCAAACGGCTGGCTACGGGGCGGTTGCCGGTGGACTGGGCGCACTAGTAGGTAGCTTTGCTTTTTTTCATCTTCGCCACTGGCTCACCCACGAACAGAACCTGCCCGATCCACTGGTCGCACTGGCCGAAGATGCCATTGCTATCGGAACGGGCTGGCGATTGATCAATCAGCAGGAGCTGGTGGATTTATACGGCTACGATTCATAACATACCGTGAACAGAATACGAAAAGGCGCGTCGGTGATGCGCCTTTTCTGTTGTTAATCGTCCGAATGTGTGCGACCCCTGTTATCTTTGCCCTCCCAAAACTACCTTCATCAGCGGCATCTTAATTAATTTGCGACGAGCGGCTCGTTATCGAAACGGTGGCGGTCTGTTTGCTGATGCGTATTGATCAGCGGCCCGCTCTTGTGCTCATTCACTTTTTCGTTTTTCTAGTAATGCAGGTTCTGAAATTTGGCGGTACATCGGTCGGCTCCGTAGAAAGTATAAAGCAGGTTATACAGATCATTGACAATCAACGCCGTGGTGATAGTGCGCAACCGGGGGATCGATTGGCGGTTGTATTTTCTGCGATGGGCGGTATTACGAACCAGCTCATCGAAATCGGGCGTATGGCTACCCTTGGTAACATTGATTACATGGAGCTGGTCCGGCGTATTGAAGATCGACATTTTAACGTCATTAAGGCGCTGATCCCAATAAAAGAACAGAGTAAAGTGTTTGCGCACGTTCGGGGTATTATCAACGAGTTAGAAGATTTGTTGCGGGGGGTATCGCTCATTCGTGAGTTGTCGGCCCGTACGCTTGATCTCATCACCAGTTTCGGCGAGCGGTTATCCACAACGGTCATCACAGAATGTGTAAAAAGTCGGGGCATACCGGCGCAGTTTGTGGATGCCCGTACCCTGATCAAAACGGATGCGCAGTTTGGTCAGGCCGAGGTGAATTACCCGCTCACGAACCAGCTGATCCAGGAGCATTTTGCCAAAACGACCGACCTTCAGATGATTACGGGCTTCATTGGCTCGACCGAAAAGAACGAAACGACTACCCTTGGCCGGGGTGGTTCTGATTACACGGCTTCTATCATTGGTGCGGCCCTGAATGCGACGATAATCGATATCTGGACCGACGTTGATGGAATGATGACCGCTGATCCGCGCAAAGTGCCTAACGCGTTCAACATTCCGACGATCACTTATGCCGAAGCGATGGAGCTGTCGCACTTCGGGGCAAAGGTGATCTACCCACCGAGTCTGCAACCGGCGTTTGCCCGAAACATTCCGATTCGGGTGCTGAACACGTTCAACCCAACCCACGACGGTACGGTGGTGAGCCGGACCGCCGAACGGCGTCAGTACACGATTACGGGCATTTCCAGCATCGATGACATTGCGCTCGTGAACGTTCAGGGATCGGGGATGATTGGGGTTGCGGGTGTCTCGGCGAAGTTGTTCGGGGTGCTGGCTGCGCATAAGATCAGCGTCATTCTGATCTCTCAGGCGTCGTCGGAACATTCCATCTGTTTCGCTATCGACCCGCGCGGTGCCGAAAATGTGAAGACAATTCTGGATGCTGAGTTTGCGACCGAAATCGCACATGGGCACATCGATAATATTGCCATTGAGCGCGACCTGTCGGTCATTGCGACCGTGGGCGAGGGGATGAAGAAAAGCTCCGGTATTGCCGGGAAGTTATTTTCGGTACTGGGTAAAAACGGGGTTAATATTGTGGCCGTTGCTCAGGGGTCGTCGGAGATCAATATCTCGGTGGTTATCAACAAAAACAACCTCTCGAAAGCACTTAACTCACTGCACAACATCTTTTTCCAGTCTGAAGCCAGGGTACTGAATCTGTACCTGGTCGGTACCGGGCTGATTGGTAAGACCCTGCTGAACCAGATTTTTAACCAGTTCGAATTCCTGCGGACCGAGAAGCTGCTGAAGGTCTGCGTGGTGGGTATGACCAATACCAAAAAGATGCTGCTCGATCCCAAAGGTGTCGCTTTGGACGACTGGCGGGAACGACTGCTGGCCGAGGGGGTAACAACGTCGTTGCCCGCCTTCGTGGAGAAAATAAAAGATTACAACCTGCCCAACTCGGTGTTCATCGACTGTACGTCGGACAAAGACATCGTACAGTTTTACGAGTCATTGCTGGATGCCAACATTTCGGTTGTAACGCCCAACAAAGTAGCCAATTCCGGTTCGTACGCTGAATACCGGCGGTTGCAGCGCACGGCTCTGAATCGGGGTGTCAAGTTCCTCTACGAAACCAATGTTGGGGCGGGTCTGCCCATCATCAATACGGTTCAGGGGCTAATGACATCGGGTGACCGTTTCCTGAAAATCGAAGCGATTCTGTCGGGGACACTATCATTCATTTTTAACACGTTCCAGCCCGGTATTTCATTCGCCGAAGTGGTGCGCGAGGCCAAAGAAAAAGGCTACACCGAACCCGATCCCCGCGATGATTTGAGCGGTCTGGATGTAGCCCGGAAAATCCTGATTCTGGCGCGTGAAGCGGGTTTTCCCCTCGAACCCGAGGATGTGACCATCAATACGCTTCTGCCCCAGTCCTGCCTGGATGCGCCAACCATTCCGGCCTTTTTCGAGGAGATGGAGCGAAACAATGCTTATTTTGAGAACCTGCTCGCTGATGCTGAATCAAACGGAAAAAAACTCCGGTTCGTGGCCACTTTCGAGAATAACAAAGCGACCATTGGCTTACGGGCCGTGGACCGAGAGCACCCATTTTATCAGCTGACCGGAGCCGACAATATTGTTTCGTTTACTACGGAGCGCTACAAAGAACGGCCGCTGGTTATCAAAGGTCCGGGCGCTGGTGCCGAAGTAACAGCTTCGGGCGTATTTGCTGATGTGGTCAGTATCGGAAGCTATCTGGCGTAATTACATGCACGAATAGGTGAAGGTCTGCCGGTTTTTCTTCGTTACGGGAGTAGGAACGCTTGCTTGGTACAGTAACGCGTTCTGATCCTGATTCATGAGCTTGTTGTCAGAATCATAGACGGGCGCGAATGTCGATGATTCCCGGAGATTGGAACGGGTGCCCGTACTGGTCAGATTATACGATTTTAGCGAAATGGGAGCATTAATGTGCCAGAACCGGCTGGGACGCGTTTCAACGGCCTGACTTAGCGCAACAGCCGTCAATAAGGACAGTTCCGAGAAGCGTTTGTAGGGCGACGGTTTGGCGTCAAACGTGTACTCGGTTTCCTGCTCGACGACGGACCCATCGGTTAACGTGAACCGAACGCGTTCGTTGGTCAAATTGCCGTCAGCATCGTACGTGAACGTAAAAGCCCGTTGTTTAGTCAGCGAATTGGCCGGTAAGACCTGCCGATCCTCGGTGATTTTTGTCATTCGGCCCGACGCGTCGTAGTCCATCGCAAACGTAGACATCGTTGCACCACCCCGGCTGAACGTCGAACTCGATGGCCTGGTGCCCGTTCCGTAGGCGAGTGCAACCACGTCCTGACCACTCGTGGCCCGGATCACCTGACTGTTGGCATACTCGACTTGAAAGGCGGCCTCTTTGCTCGTCGATTTTTCTGCCAGCGACGTTAACGTACTGCTCGTATAGGTGAATGTGCGTTTTAACTCGTCGGTCAGCTGACCACTTTGCTCGACCAGTTGATCGGTTGTACTGGTCAGCAGGCAGGTGGCAATTGTTGGATTATCTTCTGAGTTACAGGCATACAAACTGGTTAGTAAAACTGCAACGAATAAGTAAATTCGTATAGATGTAGTTTTCATAAGAAGCTGGATAAGTCATGGCAAATGTATACGTCTGGTGTGCGCTAACCTACAGTGTACGCGTAAAAAATTGTAGCTTCGCGACCGGTTATAAGCGTGTTTTGAGCGAACGAAACGTTACTATAGTTTAGGACACGAAAACTAAGAAAACCGTTGTATTCACGTGCCAGCAGAAACGCAGCAGCAATCACTTATCGATAGTATCCGCACCATCGGCCATCCCGAAGCGGTCCGGCGTTTCTTCGGCTTGCTGAAAGAGTTGATCGATATCATTAACCTGCCCAATGGCGACGCGCGGTTAGCGTTTGCACCAGCCCGGCGCGAGAAGGGTGTTATCGAGGCAGACATTAATTTCTTTCAGGCCCTGCGCATTCAGAAGCCCCGTCGTGGTGAGGTCGAGTACCACCTGACGGTCAAAAAAACATGCCGGGATCGGCTGAAAAGTATCGAAGAACTGGTCTTTGAGCCAATCACGGAAAAGTCTGATTATCTGGCTGTTGTTGTCGGGCAATCAAACGTGCACCTGCTCTATCAGCCAGCACTCCGGACGTGTTGGGAAGACTGTTTGCTCGAACTTGTTGAAAGCACCAAGCGGGGGCCGCACTCAGCCCGGCATAATGCCGATGTCTACCGGGCTGCTGAAGATGAAGGATTCCTGAGCGATCTTGAAAGACTCGCCGATGATCCAACACTGGGGCAGTATGCCGGGGGAGAACGGGTTGATGGACAGATCGTTGAGGAATCCGACGTAGCGTATGCGGCTGAACCGGAGCTGCCGAATCGCCCCCATAACCTGATCTTGTTCGGCCCACCGGGGACGGGAAAGACCTTTGCTTTACAGCCTTTTCTTCAGGATGAGAATTCGAGCCTGATCACGTTTCACCCGTCCTACAGCTACGAAGAGTTTGTGGAGGGAATACGGCCTGAGGTGATCAACGGACAGATTAGTTATCGAATTCGGAAAGGGATTTTTCACAAAGCCTGTCTGTCGGCTATTCACAAGGCGGGGTATCCAACAATGGCCGATTGCCTGAACGATACGCCCGAAAATCGTAACCATAAGCTTCGGAAAGCCCCCGCGCACTATTTGCTCATCGACGAAGTGAACCGGGCCAACGTTGCCAGCGTCTTTGGGGATTTGATCACACTTCTCGAAACGGATAAACGACTCGGGGCCGTGCATGAATTATGGCTAACATTGCCCTATTCGCAGGAGCGGTTTGGGGTGCCGGTCAACCTGTTCGTGATTGGTACCATGAATACGACTGACCGATCCATTGCCCTGCTGGACATTGCCTTACGTCGGCGGTTCGCTTTTCAGGAGATGACGCCGGACCCAACCGTTTTGTCTGTACTGGACGGGATCGATTTGCCACAATTGCTCCGGACCATCAACGAACGCATCGAATACCTGCTCGACCGCGATCACCTGATCGGGCACGCGTACCTGACCGGTGTAACCACCTATGCGGATCTGTGCGCGGTTTTTCGGGATCGGATCATTCCCTTGTTGCAGGAGTATTTTTTCAACGATTGGGCAAAAATCCAGCTGGTGCTGGGCGACAATCCGGCCTGGGGAAAAGAACCGGATCAGCGACTGGTCTGGGTCAAGAAAAAATACACGGTTTCGGTCGCTACCAAACTGTTCGGCGAAACCCCCGATTCGACCGACGATGTGGTTACCTATGAAATCAATCCGCACCTGCAACGAACCGAATACGACCAGGTGCCTATCGACACGTTTATTAAAATTTACCAGAAACAGTAACGCGGCCTTCCAGTCCGCTTTGGTTAGTATATAATTGGTTGGTACAAAAACGGACCGTAAGGCCGCGTTTCCTATGAAAGCACTCGTTTTAACCGAATACAATCAGTTCGACCTACAGGACCTGCCTAAGCCGACTGTAAAGCCCAATGAGGTACTGGTGCGGGTCCAGGCCGTTGGCATTTGCGGCTCCGATGTGCATGGGATGGATGGGAGCAGTGGACGTCGGATTCCGCCCATCGTGATGGGGCACGAAGCATCAGGAATCATCGCCGAAGTGGGTGCCGACGTACGTGACTGGGCCACTGGCGACCGCGTTACGTTCGACTCGACGGTCTATGCCCTTGACGATTGGTATAGCCGCCGGGGGATGTACAACCTTAGCGATGGTCGCGAAGTCGTAGGCGTTTCGACGCCGGATTTCAAACGGCAGGGGGCCTTTGCGGAATACGTCGCCGTGCCACAGCATATTCTGTACGCCGTTCCCGACAATGTTTCGTTCACACAGGCTGCGTTGGTTGAGCCCGTCGCGGTCGCTTTGCACGCGGTCAGTCTGACGCCCATTCAGGTTAATGATTCGGCGGTGGTTGTCGGGGCGGGTATGATCGGCCTCTTCGTAATTCAGGTGCTGAAACTGTCGGGCTGCGGCTCGATTATCGCCATTGACCTTGACGACGACCGGCTGGCACTGGCCAAAACACTGGGCGCGACGCATACGCTCAACGCGAAAGATGGCGACATGGCGAAGCAGGTACAGGCACTCACGCAAGGACGCGGAGCCGATGTGTCGTTCGAGGTAGTAGGTGCGGGGCCAACCGTTAAAACCGCGATTGATTGCGTCCGCAAAGGGGCTACGGTGACCCTGGTCGGCAATCTGGCTCCAACGGTCGAGGTACCGTTACAGGCCATCGTAACCCGCCAGTTGCGGCTTCAGGGTTCCTGCGCCATCAACGGCGAATACGAAGCGGCTCTGGCCCTGATTTCGTCGGGTCGCATGAACGTCGAAGCGATTCTAAGCGCCGAAGTGCCACTCGAAGAAGGAGCTGACTGGTTCCGTCGGTTATACGATAAAGAAAAAGGGTTGATCAAGGTGGTGCTGAAGCCGTAATTACTGCTTTCCTGCTCACACGATGATGGCCGGGTACAAATCAGCGACGGTTTGGCCCGGCTTTCTGGTTTGGTAGCGTGTCAGCAATTCCTGATCGAACCCCCGAACCGCCGAAATCCCCGGTCAGTGACCATTCCGTTCTTAATACTGGCCTGTATCCTTTCGAACGGTTTGTGCTTGAATAAGCGCCAATGATGCACATTCAGGTAGAAGCGTTAGAATCGATCGTCACGCATGTTAGAAAAACTGAACTTCTGAACATTAATAATATCGTATGAATATCGCCATTATTGGTCCTGGTAAAGTGGCCCATTTACACGCCCAGGCTGTGCTGCAAACGACTGACACGAAACTGGTTGCGGTTTACGGTCGTACCCATCAGAAAGCACAAGACTTCGCTACGCACTATGGCATCAAGGCATACAGCGACGTGGCGGAAATGGTTGACCGCGAACACGTAGACCTCTGTCTGGTTTGTACCACGCACCCGGCCCACCGCGAACCAACCGTTGCTGCCCTCATGGCCGGATCGCACGTGCTGGTCGAGAAGCCGCTGGCGTCATCGCTTGCCGATTGCGACGCCATGATTGCCGCTGCCCGACAAGCGAATCGGTATCTCGGTACGATTAGCCAACGACGGTTTTACGAGCCTAGCCAGCGCATTCGTCGGGCAATTGACGAAGGTAAGATTGGGAAACCTGTGCTTGGAACCGTTCAGATGCTTGGCTGGCGCAGCGAAGCCTATTACCAAAGCGATGCCTGGCGCGGCACCTGGGCCGACGAAGGCGGTGGTGTTCTGGTCAATCAGGCTCCGCATCAGCTGGATTTGCTGCTGTGGTACATGGGCGAGGCTGAAGAAGTCTATGGCGTCTGGCGCAACCTCAATCATCCGTATATCGAGGTGGATGATACGGCACTGGCCATCGTAAAATTCAAGAATGGTGGATTAGGGAATATTATCGTGAGCAATTCGCAAAAGCCCGGCATTTTCGGGAAAGTGCACGTTCACGGGGAAAACGGCGCATCGGTGGGGGTACAGACCGATGGCGGGGCTTTGTTTATCGCGGGCATGTCGAGCATTACCGATCCGCCCGTCAACGATCTCTGGACCGTACCGGGCGAAGAAACTAAACTTGCCGATTTTGTCGCCGAAGACACCGCTTTTTTCAACACAATCGACGCGACGGTTTATTATTTCGGCTTACAGATCGCTGAGTTTCGTGATGCCATTCGGGAAGAGCGTCCGCCGTCCGTTACTGGCGATGAGGGGCGTAACGTTGTGGCGCTTTTCCAGGCCATTTATGAATCAACCCGAACGGGCTTACCCGTGAAGATGTAGAGTGAGCGATTTTTGATTGAGTGATTTGTGATTACCCAGTCACAAATCACTCAATCACTAGTTTCAGCTTTCCGGGTCTTTGGGCGTGGCGGTGTTATTGTCGCGCTCGGTACGCGGATACGGGAAATAGTTGCGGTTCCGCTCTGATCCGGTCACGCCCGGTCCCGGACGACTAAACCGGCGGCTGTCTTCGAGCCGAAATCCCGTGTATGCCAGTTCGATGGTACGATTGCGCAGAATTTCCAGCAGAATAGCATCCGTCGTTTGCGCACCACTGTAAGCGGGTAGAGCCGCGCCTAAGCCAAAGACATCCGTCGTAGCTGTTTTGGTCAGCACTTTGTTCAGGGCCGTTACGGCCCCGGTCAAATCATTTTTGCGGGCCGATGCCTCCGCCTGGATCAGCAGGATTTCGCCGGGTAAGTAAACAGGAATTGGCGTCGCATTGGCCGTGTAAAAGCCGGTGCCGAGGTTAGCTTTGGTGTTGGTTGTTTGGGTATAAAACGCGATGCGCTTATCGGCAGCAGCCGGAGCGAGTGCTGTCGACAGACCTAGATTTGTGTTTGTCGGCGCAAAGACATTGACGTTCCCGAAGGCATAGAAAAAGACCGGATTCCGCGAATTATCGTCGAAATTATAGACCGATTTCTTCGTTAAATCGACTTTCGCGGCTGCGGTCAGGGCTTTGTCATAGTCGCCAGCGAACAGCGCATACCGGGCAATCAGTGCCTGAATCGTGTTCGTAATGTCGATACCCGACACGATTTTTCCTGTAAAGTTGGTCGAAATTGGAGCGGACGCTACCTGGGTAGCTGCCGACTCAAGCGACGCGATGGCTTCTTTCAGCAATTGCGCTCGATCGACGAAAGGCGCGTTTTCCTGCGATGTGATGGGTGCCGCCTGAAAAAACTGAGCCAGGGTGCCAAGCGATAAAGCCCGAAAAATAGATGCGTAGGCAACGATGCCACTTTTCGTGCCCGCATCGGTAGCTACCAGACCTGCATTGGCCAGGACCAGATCCGCATTGGCGCGTACCAACTGACACTGCGTCCATAAGTTGCGGACGACCGCGTTGGTGTTGGTGACATTGGCCTGTCCCTGATTGAGCGCGAACTCATCGCCGTTACCCTGGTTGAGCACAACCAATTCGCCCGTTGTTAGTCCACCACCCGCCACGGTATTGTAGATGACACTGGTAGACCCACCGACCGTGAACCGGTATTGCAGGCTATTACAAACGGTAATTAACCCATCGGCCGAACTGATCACCTGCGGCTGGCTAGCCGTACTGGGGTTAAGGTATTCCTTGTTACAGGCATTCTGCGTAATCAGCAGGCCCGACAGGAGGAGTAATGTGAGGATTCGTTTCATACGTGTAGGACTATGAACAAGTTTTAGAATGTGGCTGACAGCTTGAGCTGATACGTACGGGGAATGGGGACGTTTCCGAAGTCGAGGCCACGAAGCAGATCGTTGGTGCCACCGGCGTTGGTTTCCGGATCGAAGCCGGGGTATTTATCCCACGAGTACAGGTTGCGGCCAATGAGCGCCACATTGATGGTACTCACCGATTTGATCAGTTTGGGCAGCGAATAGCTGAGCGAAACCTCCCGCAGTTTGGTATACGACCCGTTGTCCACGCGCCACTCTTCGGTATTGTAGATCGCGAAAATATAACCGCGCTTCAGCTCTCCGCGTAGTTCCTGTTCAGCGTATTCGCCCAGGCCCACACCCTGCCGAGTGCGTTTATCCGCGTTGAACACCTGAACGCCCTGAACCATATCCAGCAACACATGCAAGGTCAGCGCCTTGTAGTTCAGGTTCGTACTGAATGAGCCCGTCCATTTCGGATTCGGATTGGCAATAACAATATTAGCCGTTGGAAAGCGGGTGTCGGGCTGGCCTTCTGCCGTACGGGCCGGGGTGTAGTCGATCGAACCCGGAACCTGACTCGATGCCCGCTCCGACTGGGGAAAACCGGCTGAGGTTAATAGCAACGATCCATCCGGATTGCGCGCGTAACCCGTTCCGAAATAGACACCGGCGGGTTGCCCCTGAATCAGATAAGGTGATCCGGCGGGTGACGCAATGGCAATGGTTGGGCTACCCAGCGTCAGCACTTTGTTGCGGTTCCGGTTGAAAATAGCTGTAAAATCCCAGCTGAAGTCTTTCGTTTTTACCGGTACAACGTCCAGCACCAGTTCAAGACCCTTGTTTTCCATCGTGCCAACGTTGTTGATGATGCTCGTTCCGCCCGACGATGGGGCCAGAACGCGGTTCACGACCAGATCTTTAATCTGCTGATTGTAGACCGTTACGCCCAAGCCAACGCGGTTTTTGAGAAACGACAGGTCGGCTCCGGCTTCCAATTCGGCCATGCGCTCAGGCCGTACCAGTGGGTTAGCCAGCTGCGAGCCGGGTAGCAAGGTGTTCTTTCCCAGATAAGCCACTGGTGAGAACTGATAGAACCGGCTGTAGGAGCCAACGCCCGATAGGTTCCCGGCTTCGCCATAACTTAATCGTAGTTTAAGGCTGTTGAAGGCGTCGGTAAAAGACCCACTCTTCCAGAATCCCAAATCTGATACCACAAACGAACCACTTACTTTGGGATAGAACTGATTGGTTACCGATGGCGAGAATTTGGATGACTGGTCACGGCGGATCGCACCCGTTAAAAATGCCAGATTCCGGTAGCCCAATGTAGCCTGAACGTAATAGCCACTCAGATTATACCGGTCGAGGCTGAAATCGGCGAGAACCGTTGTGCTGGCGGCTCCGCGCACGGTTTCGATAAAGGGGGCCAGATTCTGACCTTGCGATGTGGCGTAGTCGGACCGGAAAAACTGGTAGTTGTAACCCGCTATCGCATTCAGTTTGAACTGCTCCGTTAGTTGCCGTTCATAGCTGACGTTCAGGTCGGAGTTGAGTTGCAGCACGGTGTTCGTTCCGGTCGCCGAGAACCCCAGTGGATACAGATTGGCACCCAGTGATGCCTGCGCCACGTAGGGGTAGGGGCGAATGTAGTTCTGCCCGATCTGCCCGTAGGTATCGACGCCAAAAATGTAATCGACACTCAGTCCTTTCAGGGGAGTCAGGTTCAGTTGTACGTCACTGATCGTACGGTTGACCGACTGCGTGAACTTCATGTCCTCGATCGTCGAAAGCGGGTTTACGCGTGGCCCTTCAACGGCTTGCAGATTCCCCGACGCGTCACGCTGGGTGATGTCGTAGATGTTGTTAACGATGTTAACTGAGTTGATCGGGCTGTAGAACACGTTGCCGTTCGCTTTCTCATTGGCGAAGCTGTTCACGTAGCTCAGACCGGCTGAAAGTTTTGCCCAGTTGGTCAGCCGCTGATCGATGCGGGCGCGGAGGTTATAGCGCGTAAAGTCGGTTCCCTTGATAATACCCTCATTGCGCAGGTACCCGAACGAAACATAATATTGCGTATTGTCGCGACCGCCGGAAATGGATAACGCATTGTCGGTGCCGTAGCCAGTCCGGAAAATCTGGTCGAAATAATTGTAGCGGGGCACATTATCGACTACGTTCGAGAGCAGGTTGTTGGTCGTTCCATCCCGAACGATGGGTGTAAACGTTGTCGCTGGGTTTAACTTGATCGCATCCTGTTGGGCAGTGGCCGTATTAAAGGCATTGATTGTGTAGAGCCGTTGCTGGGCGTTGCCGAACGTTTTGTTATACAGATTGACCGGAACACTCTTACGCAGTTCGTTGACATTGAACGAAGTCGAGAACGTGACGCGGGGGGCACCCGTCGAGCCGCGTTTCGTCGTGATCAGCACAACACCATTGGCCGCGCGCGACCCATACTGAGCAGCCGCAGCCGCGCCGTTGATGACGTTTAAGCTGGCGATGTCATTGGGATTTATGTCGGCCAGGCGGTTGGTGCCGGGCTGGGCCGAGCCAACCTGATCGGCGACGGCCAGCTGCGAGACGTTAGCACTCTGGTTGCTGACAATAACACCGTCGATCACGTAAAGCGGATCGGATGAGCCCGACAGCGACTTGACCCCGCGCAACCGAATCGAGATCGAACCCGACGGATCGCCGGAGTTTTGCGTTATCTGCGCGCCCGGCACTTTGCCCTGCAAGGCATTGAGCAATCCGCCCGACCCCGCTTGCTGTAAGTCACCGGCTTTGATTGTGCTGATCGCATTGCCCAGTTCCCGCCTTGCTGATTTATTGGTCGAACCCGTTACAACGACCTCATCCAGGTTGGCGATGTCTTCCTTCAGGGTTGTATTGGCCGTTACGGTTTCGGCATTGCCAAGGGTAATCGTCTGCTTCGCTGGTGAATAACCAACCGCCGAAAAGTTCAGCGTATAGGTGCCAGGGGACAGGCTGGTAGCGAATGAGTAATTGCCATCCACATCGGAGGCTGAACCGGTGGTGGTCCCGACAACTTGTACCGTAACGCCGGGAATTCCCGCGCCATTGGCATCAATTACGCGCCCTTTAAGGGTAAAACGGGGGGTCTGCGCGAACGCATTTACGCCCAGTAACAGGGTAAGCCATAGCATCCAAAGCTTCTGAATGCTGGGGCCAATGGGAGAGTACCTGTCAGTCATAGATAAGTAGTGGTTAGTACGATGAATGAAAGATTTGTCGAAAATCGCAAGATACCCATAAAAAATTTTGTGCAATTGCCGCTCATCCGAATTTTGCCCAGGGCGGACAGGGAGGGCTTAAATCATTTTTTTTGTACTGTCCATTCTTGTCAAACTTCCACATTTGGTCTTGGTCGATTAGGGGCATTCATGCTTTCCAAAGGTCATTTTTCAGTAGCTTTGATGCTTTTAACCAAGTCAACAGACGCATGATCGTACGTACAAAAGCTAGCTGGCTTGTTTGCCTGGCTGTCTTCTTAAACTGGCCGGCATCGGGTCAATCGCCTGCTTCGTCGAAGCCGCGTTACCAGGGTCTTCAGCAGGCGCTATCGGCAACGGGACAACTGAACGGATCATCTGGCCCACGCAGTGTGAACTGGATCGAAGGGGGTAGTAAATTCTCGTTCAGCGACGGGCAAAGTGTCATTAAAACGCTATCGCCGAAGGATCAGAAAGAAGAGGTTATCTTCGACGGTAGCCAACTGAAATTTCCCGGCACTGAAAAGCCGTTTACCTACGGTTCGTTTCAGTGGTCGAAGGATTCGAAGAACCTTTTGTTTCAAACCAATTTTCGACCCGTTTACCGACGGTCGGGGGTGTCCGATTACTATGTGTATGCCGTGGCAGACAAAAGTCTGAAACTGGTGGCCAAAGATGCGCAAACGGCTGAACTGGCTCCCGATGGACAGAAAGTTGGTTATGAGCGTGGTGGTAATCTGTTCACATTTGATTTTAGTACCCAGAAAGAAACGCAGCTTACCGACGATGCCAAACCCGCGTTTTACAATGGTCGTTTTGGCTGGGCCTACGAAGAAGAGTTCGGATTAGCGCAGGCCTGGGACTGGTCGCCCGATAGCAAGTTCATTGCGTTCTGGCAATCCGACGAACGGGAGGTGCCCATCTACAAACTGACCGACTATAAAGGGTTTGACGAGAAATTCGATTCGCTACCGTACCCGCGCGTTGGCGATAAAAATCCGACCGTTCGCATCGGTGTCATTGAGATCGCCAACAAAGCAAAACAGTGGATGAAGGTCGATTTGGGAGATGGGTATATTCCGCGTATTTACTGGACCTCGCAGGAAGGACAGCTTGCGCTGATGCACCTGAACCGCAAACAGAATCACCTGCGTCTATTTATGGCGAACGTCCGCACTGGCGATGCCCGTCAGATCATGGAAGAAAAATCAACGACCTGGGTTGATGTCTTTGATTTCTTTGCCGGTATCAATCACCTGATCTACTTTCCGGCGGGTACGCAGGAATTTTATTGGGTATCGGATCGCGACGGCTTTGCGCATCTCTACCGCTACGATTATACGGGCAAGCTGCTGAACGCCGTAACGAGTGGCAAATGGGAAGTGACGTATGTGCACCACATCGATCCCAAAACGAAGAAAGTCTACTTCACCTCAACTGAGGCATCACCATTGGAGCGGCAGTTGTTCGTAGCTGATCTGGACGGTAAAAACAAACGCCGGTTAACCACGATTGCTGGTCGGCATACGGTCAACTTCTCTCCGAATGGTCAGTATTTTATTGACAGGTATTCAAACGTCTCGACGCCTACTCAGGTGGAACTGCGCGACACGAAAGGTCAGCTCATTAAGGCGCTCGAAACCAATAAAAAGGTGTCGGAATACGTCGCTGGCCACGCGTATGCACCGAAAGAACTGACCACGTTCACAACGTCCGATGGGCAGGCTATTGACATTTCGATCATCAAACCACTCGATTTTGACCCAGCCAAAAAGTACCCCGTTGTGCTCGACATTTACGGCGGTCCGGGGGCGCAATCGGTCTACAACGAGTTTGCGGCAACGGGCTGGCATCAATGGTTAGCGCAGACCGGCTATATCGTTGTGGGTGTCAACAACCGGGGCAGCGGTGGCTACGGGCGCGATTTCGAAAAAGTCGTTTACGAGAAACTGGGTAAATACGAAGGACTGGATTTTGCCGAAACGGCTGCGTACCTGGCCAAACAACCGTGGGTCGATGGAAACCGCATGGCGATCCGGGGCCATAGTTACGGCGGTTACATGAGTAGCTACACGATGCTGACCCATCCGGGCGTATTTAAGGTTTCGCTCGTTGGGGCACCCGTTACGGACTGGCGGCTCTATGATTCGATCTACACCGAACGGTACATGGGTCTGCTGCCCGAGAATGACGAAAAATACAAAGTCAGTGCCGTATCACCCTACGCTAAAAACCTCGTGGGAAAGATGTTCGTCGCCCACTCAACAATGGACGAAAATGTACACGTTCGCAATACGTTCCAGCTGATGAACGCCTTCGAAGATGCGGGCAAAGATGTTGATTTGCGTATTTACCCGCCGGGTGCACATGGCGTGGCCTATAGTGCAGCGACGCAGTTGTTACTCTACCAGCAGTATACGACCTATCTGGAAACCAATTTGAAAGCGACCGGTGTCAATTAAGACTAGTTTAGGCTGATCGGCGGCTGAGTTGAGTACCGGATAGAATCGTTACCTAGCAATCCTCAGGCTGGTGTTTTATTGCCCGAACGCGATAAGACACCAGCCTTTTCATTTTCTTTGGCAAGATCTGAGGGGATGCATTGGAATTAAATATTTGTGTCTATATTTGTCATAAATGTATATAAATAAGACTAGCAGGTTGGTATTCTTTATCAATTATGCGCTGGACTGAATACGTCAAGTACCCACCGTATACTTATCTCTTGTAAAATGACCAATAAAATTGTTACCCGGCCAGCTATCCGAAAAGCCTACCAAACTCCCAAAATCAAGACGCTGGGCAATGTCAAAAAGCTGACGCTAAAAACAGGGTCAAACACAGACATGATGGGTGGACATTTGTAGTTCAGCACCAGGCCTGTAGCTTACTAAATGAAGTTCACAGCTATATACAGTAGCCCAGAATGGTGCGCTCACCGCCATGCTACAATAGTTAGTTTATAAAAATTAATTTAAGTAAACTAAAGGTTGGTAAGTTTTGAATAGGCTATATTTGGGCTCATTCACTAGTTTCCTTCGTGACCCCACTACCTAGGCTGAGTATTCAGCGGGCAATAGTAGTATGCCTGTTGGCATTGAAAACCGTTTGTGGATTTGCCCAATCTGCCGCATCTACTGACAGTATAAAAACGGGGAGTTATCTCCAACTGACGTGGGATAACGATGCCTTCCAACTCAGAGCAAAGAATACTTCAGATCGGTACTACACCAACGGCATTCATCTTAAAGTACTCAGTAACTACTGGCGTAAGTGGCCGACGCAGTACACCTTATTGAAACTGGCACCTAAAGACAACCGTCGTTACGATTACCAGTATGATTTTGGTGTCGGTCAGGAGATGTATACACCCCGCAATCTGACGGTTGCCAATCGCCCGCTCTATCCGAATGATCATCCTTACGCCGGCTTCCTGTATATGTCGTGGGGACTAGTGACCAGTGATGTTGTAGGCGGCAGAAAGCTAACGTCAAAACTTGTGTTGGGTGTTATCGGCCCACTCAGTGGAGCTGCGGAAGTACAGCGCGAATTTCACGTGGCTGAGAAATTTAGTAAGCCAATGGGGTGGGGGACTCAGATGCCCAACGATCCCGTAATCAGTTACTCTATTGGGTATGAAGCGCGGCTAATTCCGCGTTATACCCCCTTCTTTGATGTTATCGGCCGGGTCGATGCTACTCTTGGGATGCTGAGTAACCAGGCCAGCATGGGTACACTGTTACGGATTGGCCTCTTCAATGATTATTTTCAGAACGCTACCGGCTTATATGATCCGTCCATGGGACACTCGCGTCGGCGGGTGCAGGTATACGCAACGATGGGCATGGCGTTCCGGGCCGTACTCGATAACTCAATTCTTCAGGGAGGCTGGTTCAATGGAGTTGACAATTATTATGCGCTGCCAGCGGTTGAACTGAAACATTTTCTGGGATTGATGGATTTTGGCGCTGTCGTTGCCTACCGGAATGTTCAGCTTTCGTTCACGCAATCGGTGCGTACGCAGGAATTTAAGAACGGGCTGGACCACCAGTGGGGGCGCGTGAACCTGTTATTCCGTTGCGGAAAATAATTGATAAACGGCCCTGCCTGGCGATCTGGTTTTAGCTTCTCAATCAATTAACGTAACCATTCAGTAAGCCCACTGAACTTCGTCTGCTTATTCGGCTTTACTAGCGTATGGAAATTCTCGTAACAGCCGCTATTATTGGTTATATTATCTATCTCCGCTACTACGCAGACTTACGGAACAAGTCCGAAAAGGAGGTAGAACAGGTGCAATCAGGCATCAACCTGTATAATGCCGGCCAGTTTGATGAGACTCTCGACTACTTCACTGCGTATATTCGGAGCGAACCCAAATCCAGCATCGCGTATCTTTACTTAGCCCGCTGCTATCGTGCGTTGGGTAATGTGCCCGCTGCGGTAACTGCCTTGAAAACGGGTGAAAGTTACGACGATACGGTCGCTGATCTACACGTAGAGATGGGGCAGATTTTGTACGATCAACAGAATTATCAGGCTGCTTTTCTGGAATTCGATAAAGCCGTCTTTCACGCGAAAGGTGCCCAGGCGACTCCGTACCACTGGCGGGGTTTGACTCGGCAACAGCTCAACCAAGCGGCTGACGCACAACAGGATCTGGATCGGGCAGTTGCTCTTCAACTAACCGCCGAAACGGTTCCGCCCGTTAACCATTCGGAGCATACGACCTTCCTAGACCGAAAGTTTCTAAGCCATGTTCTGCTTATTCTGGTCAACAGTGCCATTTTACTGGTCGTAATCAAGGAAGCGACGGTTATTCACCTGCCTTACCTGCTGGCGGCCGTCGCAGCCGCCACGATTGGGTTTATTGAGCCCAAAAAAGGATGGGCACTGGCACTATTACAGGCCTTTTTGCTCTGGATTGGCTACACATTTTTTACGACCGCCCCCCAAACCAGCGGCTCCCGGGAATTAGAATCATTTGGGCTTTACGGATCTATCGTGTTGACCTTTATTGGCAGTTTTATTGGTGGAGTTCTTAAGCGACAACTCGCCCGGTAAGCGATGAACGGCGTGTGTTCAACTCGTCTAATAAAGACTGTATTTGTTAGGATTGATCGGCCTGCGTTACATGTAGGCAAGGCGAACATGTACGTTCTACCCGTCAAAACGAACCCCTCTCAATCTTGTTGGCGAACACACTACGCTTTCAGGTCGATACATAAGCGATTTGGCCGTATCTTGAGCGACAAATACAACCGTTCATTTAGTATGAAAAAACGCTTATTTCCTCTTTTTTATCTCCTATTAACGCTTAATAGCCAAATTAATGCGCAGGCTCCTCCTGGCGGGACTACTAGTATCGCCACGTTTACTGCCGGTATGGAGCGCAATACTGGTTTTATGACCTATTACTGGGACGCTAAAAAAGGGAAGGTCTGGCTTGAGATTGACAAGTTCGATACCGAGTTTCTGTATTATCCGACTTTGGCGCAGGGTGTTGGCTCCAACGATATTGGCCTCGATCGGGGGCGGCTGGGGCAGGAGCACATCGTGAAGTTTCAGCGCAGTGGGCCGAAAATATTGCTCATCGAACCGAACTACGCCTACCGGGCCATCACCAGCGATCAGCTTGAGCGCCGGGCTGTCGAGGAATCATTCGCTAAGTCGGTCCATGCCGGTTTCGACATCGCAGCCGAAGAAAGTGGGAAGGCGCTGGTCGACCTGACTCCCTTTCTGATGCAGGATGCCGTCGGTGCGGTGCAGGCTATCACCCGAACTAAGCAGGGTAGCTTCAAATTCGATCCGTTACGGAGTGCCATGTATCTGCCGCGCACGAAATCATTCCCGCAGAATACGGAGTTCGAGACGATCATTACCATCACGGGCGAAAATCCGGGTGGTTATCTCCGTGAAGTAGTACCAACACCGACTGCCGTGACGATGCACCAGCATCATTCGTTCGTGCAGCTTCCCGACGCAGGGTATAAGTCACGGGCTTTTGATCCGCGTATTGGATACGGTGGTATCGAGTACTTCGACTACGCTACGCCCGTTAGCCAGCCGATCATGAAACGCTATATTTCTCGGCATCGGCTGGAGAAAAAAGATCCGTCGGCAGCGGTGAGCGAAGCCGTCAAGCCAATCGTGTATTACCTCGACCCCGGCACGCCCGAGCCCATTCGTTCGGCGCTGATGGAAGGTACGGCCTGGTGGAATCAGGCATTTGAAGCGGCTGGCTACAAAGATGCGTTCCAGGTTAAATTGCTTCCCGCCGATGCCGACCCGATGGATGTTCGGTATAATCTGGTACAGTGGGTTCATCGCTCAACGCGGGGCTGGTCGTACGGTGGTAGTATCATTGATCCGCGTACCGGCGAAATCATCAAAGGGAAAGTTACGCTCGGTTCATTGCGCGTTCGGCAGGACTACCTGATTGCCCAAGGATTGGTCGGCGACTTTTCGGGTATTACCACGTCTTCAGCGGACCCGATGATGCAAATGTCACTGGATCGGTTGCGGCAGCTGGCA
The DNA here is from genome assembly GCF_010747415.1 of Spirosoma agri. Classification (NCBI taxonomy): domain Bacteria; kingdom Pseudomonadati; phylum Bacteroidota; class Cytophagia; order Cytophagales; family Cytophagaceae; genus Spirosoma; species Spirosoma agri. Next base: position 674,453 of record NZ_JAAGNZ010000002.1, read on the forward strand.
GCCCATGAGGTCGGTCACACGCTGGGGCTACCTCACAACTACATCGCTAGTACGCAGAATAGAGCGTCGGTAATGGACTACCCAACGATGGTCGCGAAGGTGAAGGGAGCCAGCATTGACCTGTCCGATGCCTATGCGAAAGGAATTGGCGATTACGACAAATGGAGCATTCGGTACGGTTATGAGCAGTTTCCGACCGGAGTGGACGAAAAGCAGTCGCTGAACAAGATCGTAACCGATATGCACAAAGCTGGTCTGACTTTTCTGACTGATCAGGATGCGCGTCCGGAGGGGTCATCGCACCCCGGTACGCACTTGTGGGACAACGGGGCCAATGCCGTTGATGAGTTGAAGCGCGTGTCGGATGTTCGGCGGATTGCGCTGGCTACGTTCAGCGATAAAAAAATACCGGCTGGTGCACCCATGGCGACGCTCGAAGAAGTACTCGTACCGATGTATATGTTCCACCGGTATCAGGTCGAATCGGCGGCTAAAGTAGTGGGCGGACAAACCTACACAAATGCCTTGCGGGGCGACGGACAGGCTGTGATGTCGACCGTTCCGGCGCAGGAGCAGAAGCGGGCTTTGGATGCGCTGCTGACAACCATCGATCCGGCTTTTCTGGCACTGCCTAAATCAATTATAGCCTTAATTCCACCGCGTCCGTTCCGGTATGATCCTAACCCGCGTGAGGTGTTCAAACGACGTACGGGTATTACGTTCGATCCAATGGCGGCCCCTGAAGCTGCAGCTGGCATGACGTTACAAATGTTGTTCAATCCCGAACGGGTAAGTCGTCTGGTCGATCAGTCCGCGATGGACCCGACGCAGGTTAGCCTCGAATCGATGCTCGATCAATTGCTGGCGGCCACGTGGTACAAAGCTGATCCCGCCGATGGGTATCAGGCGGAAGTGAAACGGTTGACGGATAAATTACTGCTGCAACGGATGATTGATTTGGCGGGCAATCAGGAGGTTGCGTCACAGGTTCGGGCCATTGCCTTGCTCAAGCTGAGTGAGATGAAGAGTAAATTGAAGGTTCCGTACGAAACGCCCAAGTTGGCCGCTCACCATCTGTTTGCGCTCGATCAAATTCGCCGGACGGAAGGGAATATTGCCGATGTACGACCAACCAGCGCACAGGCTCCCCCCGATGGCGCGCCGATCGATCCGGGTCAGGAGTGGCTGTCGCCGGATTGTGACTGGAAACCATAAGCTTCCACTAAAAGAAAAAACGGTATCGAGAGGCTCGATACCGTTTTTGCATTCGGTCCGTTCTATTTACTAAAATTTATAGGCGACACTGCCCACAAAACTTCGCAGTTTCTGTGCGTTCATCGTCGTATACCCAATCCAGTAATGCTGGTTCGTGAGGTTGTCCACCTTCGCCGAGATGCGAAACTTCCGCTGATCGTAGAAGGCCGACGCGTTCAGGACGGTGTAGGCGGGTAAAATAAATTCGCCTTGGCTAATGCTGTTCTGAATTTTGTTGTCACTGGCGTAGTTACCACCGAAACCGAAACCAAGCCCTTTAACCAGGTAATCGGGTAACCGGTAGCTCATCCACAAGTTTGCGATTACGGGAGAAGAGGCTGTAGTAGGTCGGCGTCCGTTCACATCGGCGTCTGCTTTTTCGAGCTTCGAATCGTTGTAGCTAAACCCGCCCACAATATTGAATCCACTGAACGGATTGGCGATGATGTCCACTTCAATGCCTTTGCTTGCCTGCTGACCATCCTGCGTCTGCGCAAATTTAGCCGCGGCTAATGGGTTCGGGTCTGTGCGAAGCAAGTTGCTGACCCGGATGTTGTAATAGCTTACCGTTGCACTTAGTTTTCCGGAAAAAGCATCGAGTTTGACACCCGCTTCGAACTGGTTGGCTCGTTCGAGTTTAGCGAATCGCTGCGTGATGCTATCCGATGCCGTTACGTCATACGCATTGTACAGGCCCCGGTTGTTGAAGCTGTTCTGGTAATTGGCAAACAACGAGACGCGATCCTTTATTGGTTGAAATACCAGACCGAACTTCGGCGACAAGGCCGTTTGATCATAGCCTGCTACGGCGCTGCCTTCTGTACCCCCTTTATTATTGAAGTGATCGACCCGCAATGCAGCCAGCACACTCAGGCGGTCCGTCAGACTCAGCACATCAGAAACAAACGCGCTGGATGTGTTGCGGATACCGGTGATCGGATAGGTGAAATCAGGCGTTTTGTTGGCGTAAAGAGTCGTCAGGGCCGCTCCGCTGAATTTACTGTAATCGTAGTTTTCGGTAATGGGTACGGTATCGTATGTGCTGCCAAAAAATAGCTGATTGGCGTTTACGCGCAGGTAATCCAGACCAACAACAATACGGTTCCGCAAACTGCCAAGCCGGAAATCGCCGTTGAACAGTTGCTGAACCTCAACAACGTTGTTGGTACTGTTGCGGGTTGACTGGTCGGCCCGCACGAGGTTGTTTACACCCAGCGTTGTGCCACCAGGAATAATATAAAAGTATGGCCCGAAACCGTTCGAAAAACTATGGCTTGAGCTAAAGTTAGTCGATGATGTGAACGCCGACGAAATTCGGTAGTTCACCTGCCCGAACAGGTTGGTACTGCGTGACTGCTGCGTGAGTCCCCCGCCCATGTAGGAGTTGCGATAATCGACGTTCAACTGATCGGCACGGGTTGCCCCGAGGGTGGAACCCGGAACGTAAAAGAAGAAAATCTGTTTGCCCACATTCTCGGACCGGAAAATCTCCGCATCGAGCTGGATCGATAGTCGATCGGTGGGCTTGAACAACAGGCTAGGGGCCAGGGCAAAATTCCGGTTGAAACCTACCGTCTGGAAGGTACCCTGATGACTGAATGCCGTATTCACGCGCAGCAACAGATTACGGCTGCTGGTCAGGGGCGTATTCACGTCGACGCTAACCCGCTGAAAGTCATAGCTTCCCGCCGATACGGCTACTTCGCCACCGAACGTTTCGTACGGTTTTTTAGTCACCCGGTTAATCAGGCCGCCGTAGGACGTGAGGGCACTGCCGAACAGGGTAGCGGATGGCCCTTTGATCGTTTCCAGTTTTTCCAGATTGACGGCGTCAATGTCGCTGGTTACGTTACCCGCCAAACCATTCCGAAGCTGGCTCTGCACAATGAATCCACGCGTGCTGTAATAACTGCCGCCGTCTCCCGCCCGTCCTGTTGCTTCCCACATTTTCTGCACACCAGGTGCATTGCGCATGGCATCATCAACCGAGAAGACGAGCTGTTCCGCCAGAATCTCTTTACCGATCGTATTGTAAACCTGCGGGTTTTCCAGATTTTTGAGCGGCATTTTAGATACGTAATCGCTGTTGGTGCGGGCAAACTTGTTGATCCGTCCCGTGCTGACAATGACCTCCTGAAGCTGAGCGGTGCTTTCGGTCAGCGCAAAATTCAGCGTTGCCGGTTCTGTGCCGTTGAGCGTAACTTCTTTTTCGCTGGTTTTAAGGCCGATGGCCGATGCGAGAACCGTGTAGGTGCCCGCCTTCACGCGGCTGATCACGTATTCACCCTTGCCGTTTGTGACACTTCCCTGTCCTTTCCCTTTCAAACTGACCGTTACATATTCGGCTGGATCGCCGTCCGCTGTCGTAACTCTACCTCGTATCGTTCCTGCCTGCTGAGCCAGTGATAAGAGAGGTAAACATAAGATTATAAGAACGTTAACAAGTTGTAGATGCTTCATTATATAGGCTGCAATTATTTCGGACAGCAAAACAACGGCAAAAAGCGCACTAATAAAAATTATCTTTAATTATTCTAAATAATAATTCCTTGGGTAGTCCGCATCCGGATACTCCACTATCGGTGTGGCTGGTAAGAGCATTGGTGCTGGTTTATGAAAAGCCTGTATTTAGAAATTAAGAAATATAATTTAAGTAAGAAGTCGGACGATGACAACTTGCGAACAGTTGCCACTTACCACGTAAAAATGACCGATTATCAACTTTTTAGAAAAAAGACAATTTGACGAAACAAATAAAATCTATCTTTGTTAGATAATTTATAAGACGTTAGATGATGAGTGTGACAGATCGCAGAACGCGGCAAAAAGCGGAAATTCGACAGCGAATTCTGGATGCGGCCCGGCAGATCGCCCGCGAAAAAGACTGGAATGCCGTTACCATCCGGAACATTGCCGAGGCTATCGATTATACCCCGCCTATTGTTTACGAGCATTTTGAAAACAAGGAAGATGTCCTGCTCAATATTGTCAAAGAAGGGCATCTCGAGAATCGGCGCGCCTTTGACGAAACGCTGGCTATGGAACTGAGCGCAGAAGAAAAAATCGTTCGGTTATCGATGCTTCAATGGACGTTTGCCCACGAACGGCCCGAGGTGTTTCGGCTGATGCACAACCCGGAGCGGATGGAACAGCAACGGGAAATGGTTCGGGAAGGTATGCAGGATGCTAAACAGAAAATTGAAAGCCTGTTTCTGGAAGTTACGACCGATTCGGAAAACATAGGCGAAGTAATTTTTAACTGGTTCTGCCTGATGCACGGCTACATTAACCTGATTACCAGCATTCAGCCACAACAGGGAGCCAAGCTGCTGGAGAAAGTGGAAGACCCTAAAATGGTGGCGCTTCTTCAACAACCGGCACTCCTTTTTGAGCGGGCTATCCGTCGATTCATAAAAAGTGTATAACTCCATTCCTACTTCACTAGCATTAGATTTTTAAAACCAATGAGAGGCATAACGCGAACTACGCTGATGATGCTGACCCTGAGCCTGTTGGCTAGTTGGGTCCGTGCGCAGACTGCGCCATCGGGTGGTTATACACTCGCCCAATGCGTCGAATACGCGCGGGTGAACAATGTCAATATCAAGATAGCCCGGATTAATGAACAGATATCGGGGGTGCAGGTGCAACAGATCATTAGTCAAAACCTACCGCAGGTGGCTGTTTCGGGCTCCGTGGTCGATAACTACAAAATACCCGTAACGTTACTTCCCGGCAGTTTAGCATCGGCGGCTCCCGGCTCAACGACCAGCACAACTGGGGGCGTGGGGAGTTCGACGGCGGTTGGCGGTACGGGTAGTGACCAGTTTATACCCGTCAAGTTCGGAACCCAGTATACCGCTACACTGACGGGTCGCGTTGATCAGAAACTATTCGATCCGTCGTTGGGTCTGGCACTCAAAGCAGCCAAATTAAGTACGAAGTTGCAGGCACAGGTAACGGCGCAGGCTGAACAAACGCAGGCCTACAACATTGCCCAGGCCTATTACCAAACGTTGGTGATTGACCTACAGCGTCGGCTAACACTGCGCGATATGGCTTCGTCGGATACGCTGTTGCAGCAGGAACAGGTGCGGTTAAAAAATGGGACTACCCGCGAAATTGACTTTGGCCGTATCCAGCTCAACCGCAACAACCTGCAATCGCAACTTGAACAGCAGACCCGTAACTACGAACAGGCGTTGAACCAGTTGAAATTTCAGATGGGAATGCCCATGCAGGAGTCGATTGCGTTACAGGCGCTGGAAATTGAAAACCAATTGGTTGTAACAGACCTGGCGACACCAGACCAACGCTTTTTCGAGAATCGTCCGGATTTCAAGCAACTCCTGATCAACACGCAGTTGCAGGATCTGAACCGACAGTCGAACAATCGAGGGTACTTGCCTTCGTTCGGCATCTATGGTACGTATGGTACGAACGCGCAACGGCAGGAGTTCAATTTCTTTAAAAGCGGATTTCCCTGGTTCCAGAGTGGTGCGATTGGCCTCACGTTGAACTGGACCATTTTCGATGGCAACCAGCGCCACCAGCGTGATCGCGAAAATCGCCTGAACCTGGAAACGCTCCGGCTTCAGCAGATTCTGGCCCGTGAGTCGGCGCAGTTGAATCTGAGTAACGCGCAGGTGAGCTACCAAAACCTGGTGACCGACATTCAGCGGGAGCGCGACAACATTGAGCTGGCCCGTAAGATTCTGAGCGTTACGGAGCTTGAATATAGAGAAGGTATCGCTACTTCGGTGACGCTGATCGACGCCAAAGACGCGCTGACCACGGCTCAAAACAACTTGGCCAACAAACTAATTAGTCTGTATCAATCCCGGCTGGATTACGAAAACTCGCAGGGTACTATTCTCGATTACGTCACTCAAAAATAAACCAGTTACCATGAAACGAATTCTCATTATTGGAGCGGTAGCTGCCCTGATCGCGCTGATCGCCTTCCGGTTAATAAACAGCAAAAAAGAAATCGATGCTGCCAAAACGTCGTCGGTGCAGTTCCAGACAACGCCCGTTGTCGATGTGCAGCCCGTTACGTATGCGCAGCTCGACCAGAATCTGTCGCTACTCGGCACGGTGGCCGCGCAGAACGAAGGCAACATCATTGCCGAAACACGCGGTAAGCTTCAGAACTTCCGGTTAGTATTGGGTACGTTCGTCAAAAAAGGCCAGCAGGTCGGTTATATCCAGGATGATGTGCAGGGCATTGTTGTCGAGAACAACCAGACTGCCGTCGAAAACGCCAAACGCGAAATGGAACGGTACGAACGACTGCTGAAAGGTGGTGCCGTGACCCAGGAAACGTACCAGAAATATAAAGACCAGTATGCAACCGCCCTTCTAAATACCAAGCAGCAACAGCGTGTGCTCGGTAATGGGGCCGTTGTGGCGCCGATCAGTGGTTATGTATATGACAAAAAAGTTGAAAACGGCGAATACGTGGCCGTAGGTGCCGTGCTGGCATCGGTTATCAATTTGCAGGAGTTGAAACTGGTGGTCAATGTGCCGGAGCAGGCGGTTTATCAACTTAAGCAGGGCGATAAAGCGACCATTACGGCGCAGGCATTTCCGGGCGTAACCTTTTCGGGAAGCGTTCACTATATCAGCCCGAAAGGGGACGATCTGCATAATTATCCTGTTGAGATCTACCTGACTAACAACAGCAAGAATCAGCTGAAAGCGGGAACGCTGGCAAACGCGAAGTTTACCTTTGCGAAAGGTATCGCCGGGCTATTCATCCCCCGCCGGGCGCTGGTGGGTGGTGCCGACAGCGCGAGCGTCTACGTTGTACAGAACAATACGGCCCGGCTGCGTAAAATCCGGCTTGGCTCTGACAATGGCGATCTGTATCAGGTACTCGATGGGCTGAAACAGGGTGAGCCAGTGGTTGTCAACGGTCAGTTGAATCTGACGAACGGGGCCAAAGTGACCGTCAATCAAAACGGCGCGATGCAGGAAAAAACGGACACGTCAGTAGCGGTCAATCCATAAACGCGTTCATGGGTGACGTCGATGCGGGCGCGGTTCGTGTACTAATCGGGGATAAGCCATAAATAACAAACTCTATACAGTCTAATGTCAGTAACCGAAATAGCCATTAAACGCCCAACGCTGGTTGTCGTGGCGTTTACTGTCCTGAGTATTCTGGGTTTTATTTCGTATAAAAGCCTCAACTATACTCTGTTGCCGAAGTTCGATGCGGCCGTTGTAACGGTCATTACGACCTATCCGGGAGCGGCTGCCGGGGAGGTTGAAAACTCGGTAACGCGCAAGCTCGAAGATGCGGTATCATCGCTGGAAAATCTGAAAAACATTAGTTCAACCAGTCAGGAAGGACTTTCTGTAATTCAGCTCGAATTAAATGCCAGTGCCGACCCGAACCTGGCCTTGCAGGATGCGCAGCGAAAAGTGAACGCTGTTCTCTCGCAGTTGCCGGATGAAGTGGAATCGCCGACGCTCCAAAAATTCTCGACTGACGATGTGCCGGTTATCCGGATGGGCGTACGGGCCAATCTGGAATCGACCAAACTCTACGATCTGGTCGATGATCAGATTCGGACGCAGCTTACGAAAGTTGATGGGGTAGGGCAGGTTACCCTGACCGGTGGCCGCGAGCGTGAAATTCGAATTGCGGTCGATCCCGACAAAATTAAGCTTTATAATCTCTCGCTGGCGCAGGTAACGCAGGCGGTCAACTCGGCCAACCTCGATTATCCAACCGGGCGTATCGAAACGGATCAGGCGCAGTACGCTATCCGGCTGGCGGGTAAATTCACCGATATCAACCAGATCCGGAATGCAACCTTGCTAACAGCAGCAAACGGAACGAGCGTTAAATTGAGCGATGTCGCATCGGTAACCGATGGCGTTTCGGATGCGACGACCATCAACCGGATCAATGGACGCGAATCGATCGGTATTGCGATTCAAAAACAGACCGATGCCAACGCCGTCGCCATTAGTCAGCAGGTACGGGCCATTCTGGGGGGTATTGAAAAACAATACGCCAACATCGGCCTGAAATTCGAAGTGACCAGCGATTCATCGACGTACACATTAGCTTCGGCGGAAGGGGTAATTTTTGACCTTGAGTTTGCCGTTGTACTGGTGGCGCTGGTGATGCTGCTGTTTTTACACAGCATCCGGAATGCCTTCATCGTCATGGTATCCGTACCCGCTTCGATCGTTGCCGTTTTCGTGCCGATGTATCTGCTGGGGTTCACGCTTAACCTGATGACCCTGATGGCGTTATCGCTGGTCGTTGGTATTCTGGTCGATGACTCGATTGTGGTCCTGGAGAATATTTACCGCCACCTCGAAATGGGCAAAGACCGCCGAACGGCTTCGCTCGATGGTCGGAATGAGATCGGATTTACTGCGCTGGCCATTACTATGGTCGACGTGGTGGTTTTCCTGCCGCTTGTCTTCGTGCAGGGGCTGATTGCTAATATCATTCGGGAATTCGCTCTCGTTGTCGTGTTCTCGACGCTGATGTCGCTGATCGTGTCGTTCACCATAACACCTTTATTGGCGTCGCGTTTCGCCAAAGAAACTGACCTAAGCGGACGGAGTCCTGGCAAGCGGTTCCTGGCCTGGTTCGAGCGTCAGTTCGATTCGCTCAAACACGGCTACGCCAACCTGTTAGGCTGGAGTCTGCGACACAAACGCTGGGTATATATCACCGCGATTGGTTTATTGGTGGGGTCAATTGGTCTGGTAACGGGCGGCTTTATCGGAACGACCTTCTTCCCGCAGAGTGACCAGGGCGAATTTGTCATCCAGATCGAAGGTGAACCCTACAATAGTCTGGCCGAGACGAACCGCGTTTGTCAGATCATTGAGAAGCAGTTGATGCAGAACAAGCTGGTAACGAAAGTGAACAGCAACGTTGGCTATTCATCGTCAGCCTCCGGTGGTGGACTGGGCTCAACGCCGTACCACAAAGCTGAGATTACGGTAACGATCCTGCCGAAACAGGAGCGGACCATTTCGGTTGAAAAGTTTGCGGCACAGACGAAAGCCCAGATCTCGAAAATAGCGGGTCTGAACGTTAAATCGGCACCGATCGCCATTACGGGGGGAGCCAATGCGGCACCGATTCAGATTCTGTTGCAGGGTAACTCGCAGCAGGATTTGCAGCAGTCTGCCGCCATTGTGAAACAGGTGATCAAATCGGTGAGCGGAACGACCGACGTTGAACTAGCCGTTGATGATCCGAAGCCAGAGCTTAAAGTCAACCTCGATCGTCGGAAAATGGCGCAGTACGGGGTTTCTGTGGCTAACGTAGGGGCGACGCTGCAAACGGCTTTTTCGGGAAATACGGATAGCAAATACCGGGTTGGCAGCCGCGACTACGACATTCGGGTCGAATTGAACAAGTTTAATCGTCAGAGCAAAGACGATGTCGGTAAGTTGACCGTACCCGATGGTCAGGGCAAGTTGATTGAAATTCAGCAGATTGCCGATCTCGATCTGGGTACGGGGGCCACTCAGTTGACTCGTTACAACCGGGTTGCGTCCCTGTTCGTCAACGCCAACGTCGTGGGTCGCCCAACGGGTACGGTCGGTACGGAGATCGATAATATTCTGAAAACGAAAGAACTACCGGGTGGTGTGACGTACCGGCTTAAGGGCGATCTGGAACGCCAGTCCGATGCATTCGGCAGTCTTGGAATCGCGCTTGGCATGGCGGTAACGTTCGTTTATCTGCTCATGGTCGCGTTGTATAACTCGTACTTTCGCCCATTCGTCGTTCTTTTCTCGATCCCGATGGCCGTTATTGGGGCCTTTCTGGCGCTGGCGCTGGCTGAACAAGCGATCTCGTTCTTTGTTATGTTGGGAATGATCATGCTGATCGGTCTGGTAGCTAAAAACGCAATTCTGCTGGTCGACTTTGCCAATGCTCAGAAAGAGGAGGGCAAAAGTACCGTCGATGCGCTTGTTGAAGCCGGTCGCGAACGGATTCGTCCTATTCTGATGACAACCATTGCGATGGCGATCGGGCTGCTGCCAATGGCGCTGGCAACGGGCGATGGCTCGGAATCGAAGAATGGGTTGGCATGGGTAATCATCGGTGGTCTGATCAGCTCGCTTTTGCTGACGCTGGTATTGGTGCCAACGGTTTACTTAACCTTTGAAAATGGGTTCAATGCGGCTCGTCGTCTGATGGGGCGGGTGTCGGGTAAGAAGGACGAACCAGTACCCGCCAAACCCGCTAAGGTATAAAGACAACGTTCGTTAAGCGGACCTGACCCTTTCGTCAATACAGTGCCGGACTCGTTTAGGGTGTCGTTGGGAAACATGGCGCTGTGTTGGCGAAAGGATTATACGGATAGAAGCCGTCTGTTGGACAAACAGACGGCTTTTTTTGTCTTGCTCAACGGTATAACTACTGGTATTGCTGACCTTTGCTCTTCGTTCACCGGTAACTCGACCCGTTTCGACGCGCGTACCACTCAATGCCGTTTTGGGTTTGCGTCGGAATAAAAAACGCAGTATTATGACTACATTTCTGAAAATGGTCTGGGTAGGTGCCCTGCTGGCTGCCAGTCAGTTTGCCTTCGCTCAACAAGTTTTTACTTCTGATACAACCAAACCAGCAGTCTCTACGAATAAGCCGTTGGTAGAAAAAAATGAGCTGAAATATAACCTCAACGAATCGGGTTCGCACTTTGTCAAGGTTACTTTTCTGAACCAGGCGTGGCTTCAAGTCAATCAGAGCAACCCCGGATCAACTGTTGTCGGTGTGCCAAAGGATAATACGTTCTCGATTGGTCTGCGCCGGACGCGGATGCAGCTCTTCGGTCAGCTTAGCGACCACGTGTTTCTGTATCTCCAGTTTGGGATGAACAACTTCAATTACCTGAACGGCGGATTCAACCAGAACGCATCATCGCAGCGGAAAGTACAGGCCTTTTTTCACGATGCAGTTGGTGAATACTTGGTCTTCAAGAACAAAAATTACCTCAACATTGGTGGTGGTCTGACGATCGTCAACGGTTTATCGCGATTCAGTGCGCCCAGCGTGGCTACGATCATGACAATGGACGTACCCGTATTTGCGCAGGCTACCGTTGACCAGACGGACCAATTCTCCCGTAAGTTGAGCGTGTATGCACGTGGTCAGGTTGGTCACCTCGATTACCGGGTAGCCATCAGTGATCCGTTCCCGATTCAAACCAACGGTTCAGCACTGCCATCGTACGGTCCAAATTCTATTTTTGCGCTGAAAGGTCACGAGAAGCAGCTTCAGGGCCTATTTATGTGGCAGTTCTTCGACAAAGAAGCGCACAAGACGCCCGGGTATAACACGGGTACTTACCTTGGTGCAAAGAAAGTGTTCAACCTAGAAGCCGGGTTTATTACGCAGGAAAATGCAATGGTACGGGTTGCTGCACCCGGCGATACGACCTATCAGAACATGAACCTGTGGTCGGTTGCGTCGTTTCTGGATATGCCTTTGAATCGCTCAACAGGCACGGCGGTCAATGCCTACCTGGGTTATTTCCATACCGACTACGGGACCAACTACCTGCGCTACAATGGAGCGATGAATCCCGCCAGTGATATTGCCGCTGCGCAACGCCCCGGCGGATTGGGCGGCACTCAGGGCAATGCCTTTCCCATGTTTGGTACGGGCAATGTTGTGTACGGACAGTTTGGTTACCTGATGAAACGTGACCTGTTTGGTGCGGGCAACGGTACGCTCATGCCCTACGTGCAGGTTCAGCTTGCCAGCTATCAGCGCGTATCGAACACGCTCGGCGTCTATAACGTTGGGATCAACTACCTGATCAACGGCCACAATGGAAAGGTGACCATCGATTACCAGAACCGGCCCTATTACGAACCCTCATCCGGTACGTCCCCGCTTTCGGCGGGTGGTCGACGTGGACAATTAACACTTCAATATCAGGTATTTATTTGAAGCTGAACAGCAAACCGAGCGTTCCGGGTAGGTGGTTGCTAGTCAGCCATCAACTCGGCCAGAATTTTCTGAGCTGCGATCGAGATGATAGTTCCCGGCCCGAAAATGCCTTTCACCCCCGCATCGTACAGGTACTGGTAGTCGCCTGCCGGAATAACGCCCCCGGCAATGACAATAATATCGTCCCGGCCCAGCTTCTTCAACTCGTCGATGAGTTGCGGTACCAATGTTTTGTGACCCGCTGCCAGACTCGATACCCCGACAATATGAACATCATTCTCGGCTGCCTGCCGGGCCACTTCGGCGGGTGTCTGGAACAGCGGTCCCATGTCGACATCGAAACCCAGATCGGCAAAGCTGGTGGCAATGATTTTAGCGCCCCGGTCGTGACCATCCTGTCCCATTTTGGCTACCAGAATCCTTGGACGGCGTCCATCGAGATCGGCAAATCGATTGCTCATCTCCCGCGCGATGCGGAAATTCTCATCATCGGATACCTCCGATGCGTAAATGCCCGATATGGACCGGATCGTGGCCTTGTGTCGGCCGAATGCTTTCTCCATAGCGTCAGAAATTTCGCCAAGTGTTGCCCGATGCCGGGCTGCTTCGACCGCAAGTGCGAGGAGATTGGTTTCTTTTTCCACTTTCTCCTCACCCAACTTTTGGTCCGCTGTTGTGAGAGGGGTCGGTGAGGGCAGTATAGGAAAAGCTGCTTCCGTAATGGCGTCCAATGCCGCGTTTACCTTCTCCGGATCGCGGTTAGCTTTTACCGTTTTCAGTCGCTTCAACTGCGCTTCCCGAACAGCCTGATTATCAATATCGAGTAGGTCAATTTCAGTTGCCGAATCCGATTTATAGCGATTGACTCCCACAATCACGTCTTTTCCGCCATCGATACGCGCCTGTTTGCGGGCGGCTGCTTCTTCGATTTTGAGTTTGGGCAGACCTGTTTCGATCGCTTTGGTCATACCACCCAACTGCTCCACTTCGTCAATGAGCGCCCACGCCTTTTCGATCAGTTCGTTGGTCAGAAATTCAACGTAATAGGAGCCCCCCCACGGATCGACGGCGCGGGTAATGTCGGTTTCGTGCTGTAAATACAACTGGGTATTCCGGGCGATCCGGGCCGAGAAATCGGTTGGTAAGGCAATGGCTTCATCGAGCGAGTTTGTGTGTAAACTCTGCGTACCACCCAGCACAGCCGCGAGTGCTTCGACGGTGGTACGAGCAACATTATTGAATGGGTCCTGCTCGGTGAGGCTGTAACCCGAGGTCTGGCAGTGGGTGCGCAACGCGAGCGATTTGGCGTTTTTCGGGTTGAACTGCTTGACGATTCTAGCCCACAACAACCGCCCCGCCCGAAGCTTGGCGATCTCCATAAAGTGATTCATGCCGATTCCCCAGAAAAACGAGAGCCTGGGCGCGAAATCATCGATGGCCATACCGGCCCCTAGTCCCGTACGAATGTATTCAAGGCCATCGGCGAGGGTATACGCCAGTTCGAGGTGAGCCGGTGCGCCCGCTTCGTGCATGTGATAGCCGCTGATACTGATGGAGTTGAACCGGGGCATGTGCTGGCTGGTATACGCAAAAATATCACCAACGATCCGCATCGACGGTTCGGGCGGGTAGATGTACGTATTCCGAACCATGAATTCTTTCAGAATGTCGTTCTGGATGGTACCGGATAGTTTTTCGGGTGAGACGCCCTGTTCTTCGGCGGCCACGATAAAAAACGCCATGATCGGCAGTACGGCTCCGTTCATGGTCATCGACACCGACATCTGATCGAGGGGAATCTGGTCGAACAGGATTTTCATATCCTCGACCGAATCAATAGCTACTCCCGCTTTGCCTACATCGCCCACGACGCGCGGATGATCGGAGTCGTAACCCCGGTGCGTCGCCAGATCGAAGGCGACCGACAACCCTTTCTGCCCCGCTGCCAGATTCCGACGGTAAAAAGCATTCGATTCTTCGGCGGTCGAAAAACCCGCGTATTGCCGGATTGTCCAGGGCTGACGGACGTACATGCTGGCGTAGGGACCCCGCAGAAAAGGTGGAATGCCAGCCTGTTGGTCGGCTACGGCCTGCGTTTCAGCATCGGCAACCGTGAAATGCGGTTTCAGTCTGATACCTTCGGCCGTAGTGAACGGCTTTTCCGCCGGAGTTGACTGCTGGCTAGTTTCGGTGGCTTTCTGAATGGATGTATTGGTAAAATCGGGTTTCATATGTTGAGCGTTAATTTACTCAAATTCGGCGGCCAACCGGCGGTCGGGTAATAAGCTGGTTGTGGATTGGCCTTCGGCGTCGGTATTGAGTTGATTTGTTGGTTCATCAAATCGGAATTTCGTCACACCTACAATCACGTTTCCGTTTCGCACCGCAGCAACCTTGTCGTGATACGCCTGTTCGATTTGCGCCGGAATGAACCCATCCGTAAACGCTTTTGCGAACCCGCCCCGCTTTTCTATGTCCAGAAACAGGGTCCAGGCCGCTTCGATCAGCTGGTGCGTTACATACTCAATGTAGTACGAACCTGCCGACGGATCAGCGACCTTATTCAGATAACTCTCTTCTTTCAACAATGTCGAAACGTTTCGGGCAATCCGGTCTGAGAATGCGCTAGCTTCGGATGCGCTTGATCGCGTCAATACGGCATCGAATGGACGAACAGTCAGCACATCGCAGCCACCGATAACGGCTGACATGGCCTCCGTTGTTCCCCGAAGCAGGTTTGTGTAGGGCGTAGCCGTCGCGTCGTAGAAGGTTGAGGTCTGGCCGTGAATGAGCGGAACCGTGTCGATGGCTGACGAGTAACAGCTGTTGAATCGGTTCATTAACACCCGCAACGCCCGCAGTTTGGCAATCTCGATAAAATAGCTGATGCCAACGGACACCGACAAGATGGTTTTGGTGACGATCTGGTCAATCGATAAGCCTGCATCGGTTAGGTAATCGTACTGATCGGCCAGCGACGCGAACAGAAAAGCCAGTTCCTGCGTTGCAGTGGCACCTGCGTTGTGGAACGGATGGCTTGTGGCGCAAACGGTACGGAACTGGGGCGAATCTGATGTTGCCTTTGTTAAATCGACAACGGATTGATAACCAGTAGTTAATTGTTGGTTTGATTGTATCCAATGAGCCGCCGGATCAACCAGTAAGCCACCCCGCAACCGATAGGGAGCGATGGTGTTCAGCGTCGCAACGAGTTGAGTAGAGTTGTCGGTCCGAAAAAAGACGGGTGTGTCGCTCAGTTTGATACCATTCAGCAGGTGTGCCAAATTCGACGGGTCAGACAGGGCAATGACAAGCGCGTCGGCTCCGTTAGCAAGGTGGTTTCGGAGTACGGTATTTCCCTGTTTTTCGTTCGTAACCACATAGGCCGGAGCCGTAAGCCACCCCGGAAACGGCTTTTGTGCGTGTTGAATCGTTTCGAGGGGAAGCTCGTTCAAGTCGTCATGGGTGTAGTAGGGCTCAATCGTAAAGCCGTCGTTTACATGCCAGCGTAAGCGTTCGTAGGGCACGTCGCCCGTCCGGGCATTGTTTAGCTCTTTTTGAACCTGCGTCAGCCAGGCAGCCTTGTCGACGGTTGGAAATAGGTCAGAAAAAATCGGCTCCATTGGCTACGTATGAGATAGGTAAGTAAATGTAGCACTTTCTCCAGTTGAGGACAAAAAGGCTTTTATGTTCCCTTTGATAAGAACTCGGCTGGATTATTCGAAGGGATTGGTGTAAGTCCTTGACCTTCCGTTTGAAACGGTTAATTTTAGCTAAATGAACGAGCGCGCAGTAGTACGTACCGAAAAAAACGCCAACGGGCAGGGTACGTTCGGTTAGATAATTCCCTACATTTGTCTCCCTTTTTTGCGATACCAACGTAACAATAATGTACTCCCGTGAATGTAACTACCCAGCCAGCCATGCAGCGTGAAGTAATGACGGTATGGAATCGCTGTCTGAGCGTTATTCGGGGAATTGTGCCTGAACAAAGCTTCAATACGTGGTTTGAGCCGATCGTTCCACTACGGCTTAACGGGAATGTGCTGACCATTCAGGTTCCAAGTGAATTTTTTTACGAGTGGCTCGAAGAGAACTTCGTGCATGCGCTGCGCAAGGCCCTTGACACGGCTATTGGCCGCGACGGTCAGCTCGAATACTCGATCATTGTTGATAAAGGAAACGAGCAGAACAGACCTTTAACGGTCAATGTCCCAACAACCAAGACCCCCCAGTCGGCAAAGCCCGACAACGTCAATCCCGATATTCTGAAGAGCCCATTCGTGCTCAAAGACCTTGATTCGCTAACGCTTGACTCCTACCTGAATCCAACCTATACGTTCGATAATTACGTTGAAGGCGACTGCAACCGGCTGGCGCGGCAGGCTGGTTATGCCGTAGCCGAGCGTCCGGGCATTACCTCGTTCAACCCGCTTATGATCCACGGTGGGGTAGGGCTGGGCAAAACGCATCTGGTACAGGCAATCGGTAACTACATCAAGAATAATAACCACAACAAGTTTGTGCTGTACGTAACGTCGGAGAAATTCACGAATCAGTTCCTGAACGCGATTCGGTCGGATGGTATCCGTGACTTTACCAGTTTCTACATGCAGGTAGACGTGCTGGTTATCGATGATGTGCAGTTTTTACAGAAAAAAGAGAAAACGCAGGAAATTTTCTTCCATATTTTCAACCACCTTCATCAGTCGGGAAAGCAGATCATTATGACTTCTGACCGGGCTCCGCGGGCGCTGGATGGATTGGAAGATCGCTTGTTATCCCGTTTTAAGTGGGGCCTTTCCGCCGATTTACAAACGCCGGATCTGGAAACGCGTATTGCCATTATCCAGAAGAAACTTCAGGCCGAAGGTATCTACATTGAGAACAACGTCATTGAATATCTGGCTCACAGTATCAATACGAACGTCCGCGAGTTAGAGGGTGTCATTGTTTCCCTGATGGCGCAAGCGTCGCTGAATCGGCGCGAAATCGATCTTGAACTGGCGAAACACACCCTTCGGAATATTGTCGTAGACTCCGAGCGGGAAGTGACTATCGACTCGGTACAGGAAACCGTCGCCGACTTCTTCAACGTGACCATTGCCGATCTGAAAGCCAAAAGCCGTAAGCGGGAACTGGTTCATCCCCGCCAGGTGGCTATGTATCTGGCTAAAGAAAAAACGGATCTGTCGCTCAAATCGATCGGGTATCATTTCGGTGGTCGCGACCACAGCACGGTCATTCATGCCATCCAGACGATCAGCGATCTGGTGACCAAAAATCCCGAGTCGCGTGCATCGATGGAGAAGCTTAAAGCCCTCTTCAAGTAGGCCGAGTACCAGACTAACAAATCCGGCCATGAGCCAATCCCCGCTACCCGTGTTTTTGGCTCGCCAACAGCTCGATACGGTTGTCTGGGACGCCTGCGTAGCGACCTCACCCCATCGAGTCATGTACGGTTATTCGTGGTATCTGGACGCGGTACTACCAGCCCCAGACTGGCAATGGATGGGTTTGGTGCTCCACGATGAACGGGGCGGGTACCAAGCCGTCATGCCCGTGCCGCTTCGCCGGAAGCGCGTGGTTGGAATCTCTCGATGGGTCGTTCATCAACCTTTTTTCTGTCAGTTCCTTGCGGTTTTCGGTTCAGATCGAGTCCTTGATCCAATGCCTTTTCTGACGGCTATTCAGCAACGATTTCGCTACGGATCGGTGCTAACTATGGCTGAATTACTTAATAGTGAAGTGGTAACTCGGGAGGAATCCCGCGCTGGCTGGCTACAAATCGCGGGATTCCTCCCGCATCACGATAACGCTGTTGAGCTAGCTGATAGTGAGGTGCAGGTACGTATAAATTACATACTCGATCTGTCGCCTGGTTATGAGCAGGTATACGCCAGCTATTCCCGCGATCGGAAGCTGAACCTACGCCGGGCGAAAGCCGCCAACTGGACCCTCATTGAGTCGACCAATATCGAACCACTGTTGACCTTATTTCGTGAAAACCATGCGGATACGATCCATGGTGGCGTTGCCGACTGGGCGTATGATCTGTTCAGAAAGCTGAATGATGCGATGAACCACCGCAGTCTTAGCCTGATACGGTATGCTGTTTATGAGGGAACGATTGAAGCTGGGGCGCTTTTTGTGCGGGAGGGTAACCGGATTATCTACCTGTTCAATGCGGCTTCGAAAACAGGTCGACAAAAAAATGCCCGGACGCTCCTGATCGATCAGGTTATCCGGGCGTATGCAGGACAAAATGTTATGTTCGATTTTGAAAGTCCGCAGAAGCCATCTATCGCCAATTTCTATCGGAGCTTTGGTGCAACCGACGAGGTATTTCAGGCTGTCCGATGGAACCGGTTCACGGTTTTAGAACGGGCGTTTCTGCGTATAAGGCGGCTGCTACTAACGAAGTCGGATAAAGGTAATACCTAAAAATAGGGTGGCTAAACTGTTCTGAACTGCGTACGCCGTATCTCTAAGATACGGCGTACGCAGTTCAGAACAGTTTAGCCACGAGTTACTAAAAATACTTCAGGGGCTGCTTCAAGCCGCCATTGCGTTTTAAGTCCATAACCATTGAGCCTACCCACAAATCGACCTCCACTTTGACAGGTACTTTGTTCGCGTCGTCGGACACGAAGATGCGGATCGATTCTTCGTCTTTGAACAGTTTGTTTTGTGGTAAGACGGGATTCAGGCGCAGGACATTGACTTTTCCCTGCTTCGTTTTGACAACGTCTTTTCCTCGATACCGAACCTTCATGTTGTAGACCGTATCATCATAGAAGGCGGGTACTTCGATGACCTGCCCACTGCTGAGCTTGTTGAAATCGATCGTACGCAGGAAATAATAGCCACTGATAAAATCGTGAACATTGTCGGGAACCTTGAAAATATCCCGTTCCGTGCGTTCTTCTGCCTTTACCGTATTGGCTTCGTGATTGAAGGTGATGTTTTCCTCCTTTCGGTAGTCATTCTCCTGAAGATTCGAATAGAATTTCTGCGGCAGAATGGCAGATGTGTCAATGTACGACCGCCAGGTATCCCGGATGCGCGTCACGAGGTCAAATGCACCAACGGTACGACCATCGACATTGACGCGGTAGCAGGGCCGCTCATTGACCTTATACAGAGTGGGACTGACATCGACTATAGCCTCGGCCGCGTTAATGAAGCCATAGTGAACCCGGTATTCGAGGTGTTCACCCGGTCCAAAACTGGTGTTGGTTACACGTCGGTATGCGTTCAGGGCCGAGAAGCCAGTCGCCAAAACAGAGATAATACCAAAGCCGATTAAATACTTCTTCATAGGAACAACCGCCCAATTCGGGCATCGCTTATAAAGATGGATAGGTTTGTTTAAGATAAGTCAGATACCGGTTAAAGTCTCCGCCAAATTTAGTGTCAAATTCCTGCCGGAACCGATTCTGCTGTTTTCGATACGTCAGATACCCAATAAAGTACGCATTATTGGGTAGGTTTAGTTTGTCTAGACGACGTTTTTTTACTAAACGTATACTATCCTTGCTTCGTTCGTCGGTGATCGTATCGGACGAGACGACGATCTGCCGGATCGTTTGCCACTTCAACGAATCTTTGACTACGACGGCCGTACTAGGTTTAAACGTTCGGTATAAACTATCGAGTGTTCGTGTTCCCCGCAAAATGTGCTGATCGTATCGTTCGTAGAACGCTTTCGTCGCCAGATAGTCGCGGTAGACCGGTGAACTCGTTCCGTATTTCTGAGCCAGAAAACGCAGGGCACCGTATTCGCCCACGAAGTCAGCCAGATTCTCGTTGTATTCCAAACTGTTTTTTATGAACAGGGTTCCGTGCGTCAACTCATGAATGATCAGTTCTGCCAGACTGCCGACTGGTCGGTCGAGAAAACTGGACAGAATGGGGTCATTCAAAAAACCTAACGTTGACCAGGCCGACACTTCACCAATACGCGTGTCCAGCCCTTCCCGTTTCAGCTCCGCTACCGTTGAATCGGCGCGGTCTTTCTCAAAAAAACCCTTATACGAAAACGTGCCGAGTATCGGAAAATTCCATTGTCGGGCAACAAGCCGATAAGGCTCAGCCGCCGTAATAACCCACAGAATCGGTTTGCCCTGCTGGTCATAAAATGACTCATAACTCCCCGATTTATCCAGCCCAAGCGAGTCGATAGCAAACCGCTTGATCTCGCGGATAAGTGCTATCTTTTGTTTTAACGAATCCGGATACGTCTTGTCGGCCAATACTTCGTCCACTGGCTTTGTATTCCACAAGATACGAAGTTGGCCCCGAGCCTGCATCCAGCCATAACTCACCAGTTCACGCTGCCATAATCCCAGGACAACCAGAACCAGTAACACCCCTACACCAATTTTTTTCCACATCCCGAAGCGGCCAGTAATCTGATTACAAACATACAAGATACGGCGAACAGTAGGGAACAGGAACTAGCTGTATTGCGGGATGTGATAACTTAAACCGCATCGTCTAGTATGAGTTGTGGAATGTGTTACAACGCATATCAGACGATGCGTTCTGGCTGGTATTAAGCCAGCAAACGGCCCTGCAAAACCGGCCGGTCGTCCTTCACCGCTGCGTTGAGGATCGCCAGACTCTTTTTGAATTCAACTTTTACCGTGTCTTTGTCGAAATTGCAGGTTATGGTTTCATAATGAGCCGTTTCGATGAAGCGCACCGTCAGCACGAATGTGTTGTCATCGGTCCAGGTGCCGCTGGACGCAATCTTGGTTTTCGTCTCGCCTGGAATCAACGTGGGTGTCAGTTTGAGCGGAAGAGCAGACAGGTCGGTTTCCCGCTCGACCCAGCGACCCATGCCGCAGTTAATCTGGTGATCACCCTTATCATCCAGCATTCTGAAGATGCCGCCGTCTTTCCCGAAATTCAGCGAGATGGCCTTCACGTTCAGGGAGTTCTCGGCGATGTTGAATGGTTTATTGTCGATCTGAGCGATGATGGGCGAAGTTGATTTTACGTTCAGAATCGGCAGTGCCAACGTCGTTAGTTTTTGTTTTAACTCAGCCTGCGCCTTCGTATCCGAAGGTAACGTCTTGCCCTTGACACCACCCAGAATATGAGTCCAGACGTTGTCTAGAATGCCCTGCATATCGCTCGTTTCGCTGGTGATGGCGACAACCATATCGTCTTTAGGCATGACGATGCAATACTGACCGAACGCACCATCGCCCCGGTAGGCGTCGTGTCGACAACGCCAGAATTGATACCCGTATCCCTGTAACCAGTCATTTTCTTCTTTCGGACGCGACCCACCCTTGGATTGAATTTCGAACTTGGTCGCATCCTCAATCCAGTCTGCGGCAATAAGTCGTTTCCCGTTCCAGACGCCCTTTTGCAAGTAAAGTTGCCCGAATTTCGCGATGTCTTCGGTTTTGAGACGGAGGCCCCATCCGCCGGTGTTGATTCCGTTCGGATCGACTTCCCAGTCGGCTCCTTCGATCGCCAGCGGATCGAAAAGGCGGGACTTCAGATAAGCCAGAACGGTCTGGCCGGTCAGCTTCTGGACAATCGCCGACAGCATGTAGGTGGCTATGCTGTTGTACAGAAAGAACGTGCCGGGCTCATGCTCGACCGGCTGTGCCAGAAACGCTTTGACCCAGTTCTTGTCCCCACGAACCGCTGGCTCCTTGCTGTGACCGGTTGCCATAGAAAGCAGGTCTTTTACGCGCATGGCCGCCAGATTGTCGCTAACGGTAGCGGGCGCATCGTCCGGAAAAAACGTAATGACCTTATCGTTAACCGTCAGGCGTTTTTCGGCGACCGCCATACCAACGGCTGTAGAAGTAAAGCTTTTACTCAGGGAATAAAGTGTATGCTTCAGGTCGGGCGCGTAGGGAGCCCACCAGCCTTCGGCAACTATGTTACCATGGCGTAAGACCATCAGGCTATGCACATTAAGTTTCTGCGCTTCGATGGCATTGGCAAAATTCAGCAAGCTCGATGAGGCTATACCCTGTGCTTCGGGCGTGCTGCGAAGAAGTTTCGTCGTGCCTTTGGCCCATACATCGCCGGGGAGCGACGACAGAAGACCGATACCGGCGGCACCAAAACCTAGTTGTTTCAGGAAGAGCCTGCGATTGAGCTGCATGTGTGTTTGACTAAACGTGTGCAGCCAAAAGCCGGATCACGTCCGATTCTCCTATTCAAGAGCAGAAAAAGATAGTGGATGCTGAATTTTTAACCAGCAAGCGGAGTGGTATTGAACAGCACCCCCTGTCCGATGGCCGCTCTCCGGCATTCACCCGATCAAGGCAACAAAAACACGGTCAGCGTCTTTGAGCCGTGGGCACCGATGACTAAGGACTGCTCAATATCGGCGGTTTTGGACGGTCCGGCAATGAACGTTCCGAAACCCGTGCTGGTGTCAATAAGCCGATAAGCCTCGTGCATATTGCCGACGAGATTTTTTTCGGACAAGACAATCGACAGATTGAGCGTAATGAATGGTAAAGCCCGAATACCGATAGCTGCTTCGTCAACCCAGACGGCGGCATTTTCGGCAACGCCCACCTTGCCTTCCAGCACGAACAGATGCAGCGTGTCTAACAGACGAAGCTCTTCCGCTGGTGTAAAATTACTGATGTCCAGCCCTTCAACGTGGCTTAGAACAGGCAAGGTAAGGTCGTAATCTTCGGCCAGGAATGCACGAGCTTCTGCCAATGACGCTACCCGAATGGCCTGTCCGCCGTTGGTTTTCACCATCGTCATAAACGACTCGACAAGGTTCTCCGCCGAAATGTTGGGGGGAAAGCCAATGGTTGCGGGTAAGGGAAGCAAGTCTGGTTTGCCTTGTCGGATGGCCGCTAGAATCGTGTCGCGGGTGGTTGGTTCAGCCATTGGTTTTCTTGTTTTGTTGCGCATACCAGTCCCGGAAGCTTTGTTCGGGTGGTTTGGGCATATCGCGGTGGATCGCCCACGGATTCAGGCTGGCTTTGTTGGCCAGTGTTGGAAACGTCTGCATGAGCCAGCGTCCGGCCCGGCCCGCAAACCGGTAGAGCCACGGACGGCTGAACAGCACATCCATGCCGCTCATGCCTACTTTCTTCGCGGGCTCAACGACACCGGCTTCACCCAAAACCTGTCGCCATTTATACAACTGCTGGTGAATATCGATCTTCACCGGACACACATTTGTGCAGGAACCGCAGAGCGTTGAGGCAAAGGGCAGATCGGCGTATTCTTTCATATCGATGTTCGGAGCCAGAATCGAGCCGATTGGCCCGGCAACGGCCGTGTGGTAGCTGTGGCCACCACTGCGCCGATAGACCGGACAGGTGTTCATACACGCTCCGCAGCGAATACACTTCAGCGAGTTCCGGAAGTCGGGGCTGGCCAGTTGGCGCGTCCGCCCATTGTCGACCAGCACGAGGTGCATTTCCTGGCCTGGTGCCGGTTTTCGGAAATGGCTGGAATAAGTCGTCACGGCCTGACCCGTTGCTGAACGAGCCAGCAGCCGAAGAAAGACACCGAGGTGTTCAGCCTTTGGAATGACTTTTTCGATGCCCATGCAGGCAATATGGACTTTAGCCAGATGCGCGCCCAGATCCGCATTACCTTCATTGGTGCAAACCACAAAGCCACCCGTTTCTGCAATGGCGAAATTGACGCCCGTAATGGCTAAGTCAGCCAGCAGAAATTTCTGGCGGAGGTGAATCCGGGCGGCTTCGGTGAGGTATTGCGGGTCGTCCGCTCCGGCATCGGTGCCCAGATGCAGATGGAACAGATCGCCGATGTGCTTCTTTTTGAGGTGAATCGCGGGCATCACGATGTGGCTTGGTGGTTCATTCCGCAGCTGGATGATGCGCTCGCCCAGATCCGTGTCAATGACCTCAATGCCCTGCTTGATCAGGAACGGGTTCAGGTGACATTCCTCGGTGAGCATGGACTTGCTCTTGACGATTTTGGTGGCCTTATGCTTGCGCATAATGTCGAGCACAATCTGATTATGCTCATCGGCATTAGCCGCCCAGTGGACAATGATGCCGTTTTTACGGGCATTCTCTTCCAGCTGAATCAGGTAATCGTCCAGCTTCGAGAGCGCATGCGCCTTGATCTGGGAGGCCTGTTCGCGCAACTCTTCCCACTCCGGGAGCGATTGGGCCGCTCGGTCGCGCTTACTGCGAACGAACCACAGGGTTTCATTGTGCCAATCGGTATTTTCCTCATCACGCAGGAAAGCCTCCGCGTTTTTGGCGTGTTTGGGTGAAGCAGTATTCATCGGTTTGTTGTTTAGTTACCTGATGTCAGAATCTCCGCAATGTGCATCACGCGCACCGAACTTTTCTGACGACGCAATACGCCTTCCAACTGCATCAGGCACGACATGTCGCCACCTGTAATCACTTCGGCACCGTGCCGGAGGTGATCGTTGACGCGATCTTTCCCCATCTTCGACGATAGTGCTTCTTCGAATACACAGAATGTTCCGCCAAACCCACAGCATTCGTCCGGGTGAGTCAGAGGAACGAGGTCGAGGCCGTCCACCAACCGCAGTAAGTGTTCGGGCTTCGAGAATTTAGGCGCGACTAACTCCGACATGGACGATAAACCCAGCCCGCGCTGCCCGTGGCAACTGGTATGTAATCCGACCCGATGCGGAAACCGGGCTTTGGGCAACGCGTCGACTTTCAGCACATCGGTCAGAAATTCGCAGAGTTCATACACATTGCCCCGCAGTCGGGCGGCTTCTTCGGGCTGTTCGCTGGAGTGAAGGTGCTCTTTCAAATGCAGCACACAACTGCCGGAGGGGCCAACAACGACGTCGCAATCGGCAAAATTCTGGATAAAATTCTTGTCGCAACCCGCCGATAGACGCTGAAAACCGGAGTTAGCCATTGGCTGGCCACAACAAGTCTGCTCCATCGGAAAAATGACCTTTACATCGAGCGACTCCAGTAATCGCAGGGTGGCAATGCCAACGTTCGGATAAAATTGATCGACGTAACAGGGAATAAATAAGCCTACGTTCATCTTTTACAACTAATCACCTACTAAACTAACGAAATATGACCTACAAAGGGTCGAATCTACCCGAATAAACTCACCCACTGATCTGGCTGTTACGACTGCGTGCCTATACCAATCAATACGGTTGACAGCACGATCAGAAAGAGACCGGCAAAGACAACACTGTAGGTCCGGCGACTGGCCCCCCGCCACTCCCAGAGCACCAGTCCCCAAAGCGTGCTGAAGGTAATAATGAACGCCATGTGCATTGTCCAGCCCGCAAACCGGATACCGTCCGGAAGGTAGTTATCGCCCATCCCGTAGAAAAAGAACTGAAAATACCAGGTCGTACCGGCAAGCATGGCCCAGACGTAATTACGGAGCAAAGGCGTTTGGGGATCGGTGTAATCACTGAACGAGCGATTCCGGCGATTCAGGATCATGCACCAGATAAAATTGGTCACAAATCCGCCGAACATCAGCACCGGATAAATGGCGTTATTTTGCCACAGCGGGTCCGTCCCGTTCGTAACCGCCATTTGCGCAATGGGCCGTCCGGCGGTTAGGGCAAAAGCGAAACAGGCGCTCAGAACGCCCGACACTGTAGCAACAATAATTCCTTTTTTTAGATCGAATTCGGCAACGGTCGCTTTCTGTTGCTCCGGATTGAGCTCGCGCTCTTTCAAGACACCCGCAACCCCACAGACGGCGATTCCTACCAAACATAATCCGACTCCACCCAGCGTAAAATGACCCGTTCGGGTGTGAAGTAACAAATCGATCTTCCCGTCCCAGATGGGTGGCACAAGCGTTCCGAAGGCGGAACAAAATCCCAGCGCTACGGCCATGCCCAGCGAAATGCCGAGATAACGCATGGTCAGTCCGAACGTTAAGCCGCCGATGCCCCAGAGAACGCCGAAGAAAAAAGTCCAGAAAAGCGTAGAACTGTCGGCAGCCATAATGCTGGGTACCAGTCCGTGAACGGTTAGGCTTCCCATAACCCACGGTACGATGATCCACGACGCAACTCCGCCAACAATCCACGCACTCTCCCACGACCACTGTTTTACGTTACGGAAAGGCAAATAAAAACTGCCGGAAGCAAAACCGCCGACAGCATGATAAAAAACTCCCAAAATGGCATTCATAGCGAAACGGGTTAGGAACAGTCGGTGGCTCATTCGCCCATCAATCGTGGGGAAATGACAGCGATGTGTAAAGATGGTCGTCAATACCGACAGAACTTTCCTGTTCTTTCCTAGGACGTAGCAAAGAATAGGCGTTTTATCGACGCACGGAGAAGAAAATTAAGCGGTTGGCCTACTCATCCCCGTACGCGCGTGGGTGTTGCTTGAAAACTATAGTCTACCGTGTTTTGATTTTCCCGTTACTCCAGGGCCTGATAGACCGCAATCCTAAATTTTTTGACAAAATCGCCGTAGTACGCGTACGGCTGCACGTTTGTGAAAATGAGCATAATGAGCTCTTCTTTTGGATCAATAGTGAATTCCGAACAATACATGCCACCCCACGTAAACGAGCCTAGCGACGCTTGATCGCCGTAGTGGGAATTTTCGGTAATCAACTCGAAACCTAGTCCGAACTTGTCTTTACGGTCCCAAACGTCAGCCGTGCCGATCTGGTTGCGAACCATCATATCGATCGTCTTACGACCCAGAATGCGCTTGTTGTTGAACGTGCCGCCGTTCAGCAGCATCTGGCAAAGTTTGGCATAATCTTCGACCGTACTGATCAGTCCGGCTCCCCCCGAAAAGTACGTTTTCGCGCCCGACGTGGCTGAATTGCGGTACGCTTCGTTGGTATGGAGCGTCAACGGTTTGTCCATATTCGCTTTGCTGTACAGTTCCACCAATCGACTGGCTTTACTAGCAGGCAGGTAGAAATAGGTATCGGTCATGCCGAGCGGCTCCAGCACCCGTTCGCGCATGGCTACATCGAGGGGTTTGCCGGACAGAATTTCAACCAGCCGCCCGATGATGTCAGTATTCAATCCATAGGTAAAACCAACGCCGGTTGAGTCGGTCTGACCCGGATCGCGCAGGAGCGGGCGTTTCGCCAGTTTGTTGATCACGTCTTCGAGTTTATCGGCCTTCGTCGAGTTGAAAAACGGCACGCTGAACTCGGGTCGCTGGTCGAGCGGATGTTCGTAGGGAATCCCCGCGTTGTGGCTTAACAGTTGCCGGATCGTGATCTCGCCTTTCGCCGGACGCGTATCGTAACTCCCGCCAACCGGATCTTTTTTGTCGTACCTGACCAGTACTTTGGGGTTTTTAAACGCCGGGATATACTTCGAGATGGGGTCGTCCAGCAAAAACTTTTCTTCCTCGAACAGCGTCATCAGCGTTGTGGTCGTGATCGCTTTCGTCTGCGAGGCAATGCGGTACATGTCATCGCGTTTGAGGGGCGTTTTCTTTTCCAGATTGCTGTAGCCGAACGCTTTGTAATGCACGATTTTACCCCGATGCGCCACGAAGGTCACGGCGTTGGGCGCGATGTTCTGGTCAATTAAGCCCTGTAACCACGTGTCCAGCCGGTTGAGTCGATCCCCCGAAAAGCCAGCATCAGACGGTGATTTTGATGAAGTGAACGTTTGCGGTAGGGGCTGGGCGAATACAGAAGAGGTGACAAAAAGAAGGAGTATGAATACGCGCATTGGTTCGTCGATTTGTGGGTAGCTGATGCTCGGTTCCGGGAATAACGGGTCTGTCCAGTACAAACCAGCAATTGCCCGTATTTTACTGCTGAAAGTCCCACAGTACGACGACCCAGGTTTCGCCAATGACCGGGTCATGAAACTCGTGCAGCGGCTCAAATCCCACACGAGCGTGGGCGCGTAGCGAACGGACATTGTTGGCCGAAATGTCGGTGATCAGTAACCGATAGCGATCGCTGTACACAGCGCGGTGGTGCTGATACATTCGGTCGAAAAGCCGCTGTCCCCGATAGCCGTCGGCAACGCACACCTGGCCCATCACATAATAGGGGTAGTCGCTCAGCGGTTTGCCGTTGTAGTCCAGTGTGTTTATGAGCGTGAAAAGTGGGACCAGTTCGGGTACATCGGTCCCAAATTCGGGGAGCATGGTCAGGCAATACCCGACAACGGTTTCGCCGTCTTTGGCGATAATGCTTGGCGCGGCCTGGTTCATCCGGGTAAGCACAGCCGGGTCATGCTCAACGGTTACAAATCCCTGATCGATCTGAACAGCAAGCGGCACATTTTTGCGGAGGTTAGCCTGTTGCAGCGTTAAAATACCCTGCACATCAGCTTCCGACTGAACGGTGGTAATTATAATCATGCTAGCTATTTTAGGCCGACCGTCCGCCTTACGTTATCGTAGTCACTGGGCATTGCCGTAAAAATGCTGGATCGACTTCGGCACCAATGCCCGGTGCATCGGGTAGCTCGATCTGGTAACCGCTGTAGGTGATACCGCCCTGGATTGGATCACTGGCATGTTCAAAACAGCCATCCAGATCACAGAAACGTACGTTTTGCCGGGCTGCCGCATAATGAGCGTTTGCCGTTAAGGCCAGTCGCGACTCCGACATACAGCCGATCATGCAGGGAATGCCCGCTGCTTCAGCAATGGCGTTGATCTTGAGGGCGTCAAAAATACCACCGCTTTTGGAGAGCTTGATGTTGAAATAATCGACGGCTTCTTCGCGCACGAGCCGAATGGCGTCTGTCGAGTCGAACAGACTTTCGTCGGCCATGATCGGTACGGTCGTGTTCCGTCGGATCTGGCGCAGTCCGGCAATATCGTGACGTTTGATCGGTTGTTCGCAGTATTGTACGTTCCAGTCGCCAATGGCCCGCAGAACGCCCGACGCCGTGACAACATCCCATCCCTGATTGGCATCGGTGCGGATCGGAATGGTATCGCCAATGGCTTTCCGAATGGCTTCTACGCGTCCGATGTCGTCGCGTAACGTAGTGCCAAGCTTAACTTTTATGGCTTCGGCACCCTTCGCCTGGATTCGTAGCGCATCGTCAACCATTCGTTCGGGCGAACTGATGTAGATCGTTTCGTCCGTGATAAGTGATCGTTTTGAACCACCCAGAAACTGGTACAGGGGCATCCCGGCGGTTTTGGCGGCAATGTCATGAAGCGCCATATCGAAGGCTGAACGCGTGGTTGGGTGGCCGGGCAGATAACGCGTTACGGCACCAATACACCCCTCAATGTCGAGCGGATCACGACCGATCAGGAGACGCGCCATATCATCGGCGGCTGCCAGTCCTGATGCCTGTGTTTCACCAACGATCATCCAGAACGGCGATCCTTCGCCCCAACCCGTAATGCGTTCGTCGGTCTGAATCTCAACCAATATATTTCGGGCGTTCTCAATGGTGCCCAGTGAGATAGCAATCGGCGCTTTGAGCGGAATGTCGAAGCGATACAGCTTGATGGCGGTAATTTTCATAATAGGTAATAACCAGCACTGGCTGTTACGGTCGTTACTTCGGAAACTGGCTCTTATCGAGACCGGGAATAATGCGCAGGGCGTTTTTGTAATAGACTTTTTTCAGTACCTCGTCGGAAAGGCCCATGCCATACATTCGCCAGAAAGCATGGTATTTTTTGTGGTACGGAAAATATTCATCATCGGTTTCGAGGACGCGGAAATAGGTCGCGTATTCGGACGGTACCCAACTGTCTTTGCCGAACAGAATCCGATCTTGGTATTTCTCGAAAAATTTCCGGCTGGCTCTCGGCTGACGGCCCAATTCCGCGATAACGGCACCAATTTCGACGTTCATATTCGGGAAAACGGTCATCAAACTGTCAAGCTTGGTGAGGTCATTGGGAAACCAGCCCATGTGCGCGGCAATGAACGTTGTTTTCGGATGCTTGCGAAACACGTTGTGCTGCTCGGCGATGAGTTTGTCCCAGGGAACGGGATCATTAGCCGCGCGTTTTCGTCCACCGTGAAGCTTAAGCTCAAGCCAGCGTTCATTGTAACGGTCCATTGGGTCCCAAAATGGTTTTGGATCGGCGGTGTGGATGATCACTGGAATACCCAGCTCACCACATTTAGCCCAGATCGGGTCAAGGCGTGGATCATCGACGGCAACGCGGTGCCCGGATTCGTCCTTGTTAGTCAAACCCAGATTCTTGAAAATTTTCAAGCCGTGTGCGCCTTTTTTTACGTCGGCTTCCAGCAGGTTAACGGCCTCTTCGGTCCAGCCTTTGCGGCCGATGTCGTCGAAGTTCAGGTTTGTGAACAGCACCAGCCGCTTCGCGTCGGTCTTGTTAGCGTTTGCTAAGGCCTTATCGAAGAATTGCGTTCCCTGCTCTACACTGCCCCAACCCCGGCCACTGAGATTAACCATGATCCCCATATTCAGGCTGTCCATCTGGGTAAGCAGCGGACGAAGGTTCGCCTTGTCCATGTCCCACTGGTGATTATGGACATCAATGAACGGGTATTTCGAACGGGTCATTTTGTGCTCCGGCACTTTCAGCGTCGAAACCGGATCATATTCTTCAAAGCCCAGCGGTTCGGCCATCTGAGCCGGTTTGGATTGACCACAGGCAACGAGTCCGGTCAGCAGAAGGGCCGGTAGGTAGAGGAAATTTTTCATAGACAGGTGGTAGTTCATAAACTAATCCTTAACGATAAGGGCCACACAATGAGCCGCAATACCTTCACCCCGTCCCACGAACCCAATGTGTTCGGACGTGGTCGCTTTGATAGAAATATCATCTTCGGGGATAGCCATTACGCCCGCCAGACAGGTTTTCATGGCTGGAATGTGAGGATTCAGTTTTGGCTCCTGTAGTACGACCGTCACGTCAACGTTCGATACGTCATACCCGGCTTCACGCACCATCTGGAGCACTTCGGCCAGCAATAATTTACTGTCTACGCCTTTCCAGCGCGGATCTTTGTCGGAAAAATGATAGCCAATGTTACGCATATTAGCCGCTCCCAACAGCGCATCGCACAACACATGGCATACCACATCGGCGTCGGAATGACCAACGGGACCAAATGTACTCGGAATCTGAATGCCACCCAGCCAGAAGGGTCTTCCCACTTCCAGCCGGTGAACGTCGTATCCCTGACCAACTCGTATTTTCATGAGGCAAAACCATTTTGGCGAAGATAAGCTTCGGTTTGAAGAAGAAATTCGGTGGCTGTGTCAACAGCATCAAGCGCATCAATCTCCGAAACAT
Organism: Spirosoma agri; assembly: GCF_010747415.1. Taxonomy (NCBI): domain Bacteria; kingdom Pseudomonadati; phylum Bacteroidota; class Cytophagia; order Cytophagales; family Cytophagaceae; genus Spirosoma; species Spirosoma agri. The sequence continues at coordinate 705,851 of NZ_JAAGNZ010000002.1, forward strand.
CTTCGTCTATTTCGTAGTCACTATCCTGGCGTAATTGAAACAGTCGATGGAAATCCTTCGCATCTTTTTTGTCGAAGTGCCCCTCCTGAACGAAATGCTCACCGAATAACATCCTGATCGCCGAATGTGATTTTACAGCTATATTTTTGCTGGCAAGTAAGGCTCTAACTGCATCAAAGTAAGCATAATAAGCACGACCGGCGGCACTCCTGTAACTTTCGTTTCTGAATAAAGATTGAGCATCTTTCAGACATTGTTCCGCCAGAAGCATGTAAGCCGACACATTTTCATTCATATAAGCAAGCCCTCGCGCCGGACATTCTGATAAAGAAACAGGTTCGATTGTAAGTACTTGGTCAATGAAGTCGGTTTAACCGATACGAGTGCGTGGTGATCATCCGATAAATCATAAATACGATCAACCATGCACCTGATTTCGTTGCCTGCTTTAATTTCTTCGTCCTTTAGCACCACCATGTAGTCGACATCGGATTCGGCATGGAAATCGCCCCGTGCGTAGGACCCGAACAGGATGATCCGGTCAAGTCGATCACCGTATAAATCGGTAAGGGCGCGTTTTACTTCCCCCGATAACTTCTTTAACTCGTCGGGGGTGAGGGCTTTGGGTTGATAGATCGTTTCCATACCAGTGGTAGATTAGGCTTCGGCCCGCCGATAATAAAGCGTCGAACTGTTTTCTTTGCGTAATACCTCACGGGCACTGGCCTGTACATCGTCGGGGTTGACGGACTGGATAAGAGCCGCTTCCTGATTGACGAGGTCGGGATCGCCCGCGTTGGCGGCAAAGGCGAGGTTCATAGCCCGGTTCAGCAATTCGACTTCCGAGAACGCAAGTGTTGCTTCGGCCTGATTTTTCACCTTCGCCAGTTCATCGTCCGGCACGGCCTGCTCAACAAATTCCTGTAAAATAGCTTCTACCGCAGCATCGGCTTCTTCGAGCGTCACGCCCGCGTTCAGCGTGCCCTGAACAACCAGCAGGCCGGGGTCAATAGACGAGGTCAGGTACGCACCGACATTGCTGAACAGTGGGTTGTCGCGAAGTAGCTGCTGGTATAACCGGGACGATTTGCTCCGGCCAAGCATATCGCTGAGGAGGTCCGTACGGTAGAAATTAGCATCGAATCGGCCCGGCATATGGTAGGCTTTATAAAGCCCATCGAGCGGCACTTTTGCCGAGGTTTCCAGCTTGCGGGCTGCGGTCTGAACGGGTTCTACCGGCAGTTGCCGAATGTACTGTTCCCCCGCCGGAATTGGCTCGAACCACTTGGCGCACAATTGCTTTACCTGTTCGACCGTGACGTTACCTGCCACCACCAGAATGGCGTTGTTTGGCAGGTAGTATTTATAGAAAAACGACTTCACATCATCCAGCGTAGCTTCTTCGATATGGCTAATGTCTTTACCAATTGTTGCCCAACGGTAAGGGTGCTGCTGGTACGTCAGCGGCCGTAGCTTGAGCCACACATCGCCGTAAGGCTGGTTCAGATATCGCTGCTTGAATTCTTCGATGACTACTTTCTGTTGAACATCAAGCACCTGCGGATCGAAAGAAAGGCCCAGCATCCGATCTGATTCGAGCCAGAAGGCCGTTTCCAGGTTAGCAGCCGGCAGGGTGATGTAGTAGTTCGTGATATCAGGGCTGGTGAAGGCATTGTTTTCGCCACCAACCTTCTGTAACGGCTCGTCGTAACTCGGTATATGGCGCGATCCGCCGAACATCAGATGCTCGAACAAATGAGCAAAACCCGTGCGGGACGGGTCTTCATCGCGGGAGCCAACATTATATAGAATATTAACAGCCGCAATCGGCGTGGATGCATCTTCATGGACAAACACCCGAAGGCCATTGTCGAGCACAAACTGTTCGTAATGAATCATGGATAAAACTTTTGCGTATAGCCCTCGTTAGATAATACGCCGTTAACAAAAGTACGGTCCTCCTAGTATAGAATCAAACGCTGGTTCTGGACTCCAACTGTATTGATCTTGAAAAATATCTTTTTTCTGCTTAGTTTTCTCTGTCTGTCAGTGTTGGCTCGTGCACAGGCACTGACCGAGTCGGGTCTGCAACAAACTGTTCTTAAAACGCTTGACCTGATCTATAATTTCGAGTTTACAGAAGCCGATGTGTTGATTCGGCAGATTCAGACCCGCTATCCCCAGCATCCGATCAGTCCCATTCTGCGGGCTACCCAACTGGAGTTGCAGTACCTGCCGCTTCATGAAAATAAAGCCGCGACGGCCCAGTTTATTCAGGCGGCCAATCAAGGGCTTGATCTGGCTAAAAAGATGCTTGACAAGAACGAAAATGATCCGGAAGGCGTCTTTTTCGCCTTGACTGCCCACAGTTATTTAGCCTCCTTATACAACAATAAAGGTGAGTCGTTGAAAGCCGTTGGTGAGTCGAAAAAAGCGTATAATTTTCTGAGAACGGGATTCGATCTGGCCAACAAAAATCCGGATTTTCATTTCACGTCGGGGCTGTATAATTATTACATCGAACGCTACCCCATGGATCATTCGATTGTGCGACCATTCATGTTTTTCTTTCAGGATGGTGATATGGCGCAAGGTTTGAAACAAATGGATATGGCTGCCAGAAAAGGGGCGTTCATGCGGGTAGGCGCTAATTATTACCTGGCTCACATTTATCTGAAACACGAAATGAGCCCCAGTAAGGCCGCTGTTTACACAAAATACCTGGCTGATAAATACCCTAATAACCCCCTGTTTGGGATGATCAACGCCGAAGCACTGCTGCTGTCGGGTCGCTACGCCGAAGCGCGTCCGTACGTGCAGCGGCTGAAGCAAATGTCGAATAAGCTCGTGCCGCTGGCGGTCAACACATTTGAGGGAATGCTGGCCGAGTATGCCGACAAAGACGATAAGGAGGCCCTACAATTTTACGAGGCCGGGCTCAAATTGCCGTTCAGTGAATCGTATACCAAAGAGTATCACGCATTCGACTATTCGGGAATTGCCCGGATTGCCGCCCGCGCCAACGATCCGAATCGGGCTAAAATGTACTACAAAAAAGCACTTGCCGTTGGTGAGTACAAATCGCTGGTGCGGGAAGCCAAAGCGTACAAGTGATTGCAGATAGTCTATTGCGTGTGTGCGTCAGGTTGTTCGCTGAGCGGTGCTTTATACGCCGTATCTCCAAGATACGGCGTATAAAGCACCGCTCAGCGAACAACCTCTTTCATAGGAGTCCGTATATACCCATTTTGGGTCGGGCGAGTTTGGTTCGGTAATTGATACTGAAATTTTTCGAGATGTTCTTAAACGAGGACGGCCTATTCGCTTGGTTCAGAAGCCAGAACAGATCAAATAGTCTGTCCAGCTGAGAAGTTGCGTCCACAAATTGAGCCGTTTGTAAATAAAATAGTGGCCTGAGCCGAAAAAATATGTCCAAACAAGTGAGTGGGCCAGAACGTGGGTTATCACAAATAAATGGACTGATCAACTGGCATAATACGTCCTACATCGCTGCTACAACGTACTAGGATTTTCCTCTTTTTTTAACGTTAACTGGTAACAATGAACATTACTCCATTACTGATTGATTCAACCGATAATGAATTTAACCCCGATGGTGTTTTAACCGACTGGTTGAAAGAGATTTTCAACTTTCAGCAATGCTATAAGCAGCTGGAGTGTGGTATTCGGGAACGGGTACTCGAACAAACGAGCGCAGCAAACGCCGTAAGCTATGTCGGTCAGTGCCCGGTGAATGCTGTTATTACATTGCAGGCGACAATGACGCGTGAGTTGAAAAGGTTGTCGAACGATATTGAGCAGTGTGATACGCGTACGAAGTCCATTGCGAGCTTCGACCAATTAAAGAGCCATACGATGCGGCTAAAACAGCTGAATCACCAGGCGCAGACCCGGCTTTATTTGGCCACCCTGCCCGCGTCCTAGGTTCGTTTCTTGACCGTATGCATCACATAATGAGGTGATTCGCTCATTATGTGATGCTTTGATGAGATTTCTTCCAGTTCCCGTACGTGATCAGGGATTCGTGCCAATCCCCGGGTAAGCTCATGGTGGTCAATAATCAACTTCCAGATTAAGTACTTTGCGGAGTTCATGGAGGGCCGGATTTTTCTCCGCCATGTAATTGAACTTGTCCTGCGAACTGTAGATCATCTTCTTGACCTCCTGCACCGTGACGGTATGGTCAAGCTGTATGCGGCTGTTCTGAAGTTCGTTGCGCAAATACCCCAGCAGTTCTGGTTTGAGGTCGGTGAGGTAACCCACTTGCAACGTGTTGTCAAGCGTTATATGGATGGTCGTCCCATCGAGGGTTAATTCGCGGTTCAGCACCAACTGCTCGGTAGCCGAGTCATATTGGCTGTGTCGAATTTTGGCGAACGTCACCCATACATCCTGTAACTCTTCCTGGCTGAATGATTTATCGGGCCGGGCTGCTGTTGTGACAATAACCTCTTCGGCCGTATCGGCCACCGGCTGAAGAGGCCCGCTCGTTAGTGGTATCGTCGACCGGAGCCGACTGGTAGCCGGGCGCGCTGGCGGAGCCATTTTGGGTTTTAGTTGCGACTCTACCGGAGAGGGAGTAATAGTCGCTGTAGCTACGCTGTTGGCAGCATGAGCAGGCGCAGTCATTTCCGCAGCTATTGTGCCATTGCCACCGTTGGGGACAGGAGTAGTCCGGTAGGTACTCACGGGCTCACTCGTCATCGGATGGTGTTCGATCAGTTTGCCGACGCTAGTAGCTGACTGCTGCGAGGGGACGGGCGCTGGCTGGTTGTTTTTTTTTTCGTCTCCCGATAGATCGGCAGTTAAACGTTCCTGATGTTGTGAACCATTGACCGGAAACTCTGGCAACGCATCCCAGTTCAGCAGATTGCGCAAATTAGCCAGCTTCATCAACCAGAGTTCGGTATGCAGCCGCTGGTCTTTGGCCTGTTTGTAGTTCATATCGCACTGGCCGCCAAGACTTAACGCCGATAGTAAAAACGACATCGGAGCCCGCACCGACTGATCGAGGTATTGGCGCCGAACGTTTTCGGTCACCTGCAAGAGCTGAACTGTAGCGGCATCTTTACCAACCAGCAAATCGCGGAAGTGACGACACAGACCAACCACAAACTGGTGACCATCGAAGCCTTTACGCAGAATTTCGTCCACCGTCAACAGGCTTTGGGGCAGATTGCCCGCCAGCAGCAGGTCTGTCAGTTTGAAGTAATAATCGTAATCAAGAATGTGCAGGTTATCGAGCACCTCCTTATACCGAATGATTCGATCTGCTGCAAAAGTGACGTTCAGATCAAACATCGACAGCGCATCGCGCAGACCGCCATCGGCCTTTTGAGCGATCAGATCGAGCGCTTCGCTTTCGGCGGTGATCCCCTCTTTGGCGGCAATATCGGCCAGATGGCTGGCAATGTGTTGGGGCTGAATCCGGTTGAAATCGAAAATCTGGCAACGCGATAGAATCGTCGGCAGAATCTTGTGTTTTTCGGTCGTCGCCAGGATGAAAATAGCGTATGCCGGAGGCTCCTCCAGCGTTTTCAGGAACGCATTGAAAGCCGCCGACGAGAGCATGTGCACCTCGTCAATAATGTAGATTTTATATTTTCCTGATTGGGGCGGATACCGAACCTGATCGATTAGATTGCGGATGTCTTCAACGGAGTTGTTGGAAGCCGCATCCAGTTCGTGAATATTGAACGACGCGCTCTGGTTGAAGCTCACGCACGACTCACAGGTATCGCAGGCTTCGCCTTCGGCGGTCAGGTTTTGGCAATTGATTGTCTTGGCCAGAATACGGGCGCAGGTCGTCTTGCCGACGCCACGCGGGCCACAAAACAGAAACGCAGACGCTAAGTGATTGGTCTTGATTGCGTTCTTGAGTGTGGTGGTGATGTGCTCCTGTCCGACAACGGTGTCGAAGGTGGCGGGGCGGTACTTGCGGGCCGAGACCACGAAATTTTCCATACTCAAAGTTAACAAGGCGGGGGCGGATTTCAAACGAAGGATTGCTTCTGTTCCGTTCATTAATGCGGTCATGTGCCCCTATTTAGCAGGATGGCCGATTCGTTGCGTAATTAGCAAATGAGGCAGTAATCGGCCCGCCGTAGCGCAAATACGATTGTTTATGGGTTTATTTGTATTATTAGTGGCCCTACGTCGTCTTCTATGATCAATGCCTGGTGGCTTTCGAGGCTATTTATTTGTGTGTTCGGCATGCTGCTGGCAGGTTGTACCCAAAAGCCGCTGGCCGACCGTTCGCTGACCTTCTGGTGTTCCAATAATGCCGGGGAAATTGCGTTTGCGAAGGAATTTGTGCAGCAGTGGCAGCAACTACGACCCAATAAACCGCTGCGTTATCAGCCTATTCCGGAAGGGCAATCGAGCGAAGAAATCATTCTGGCATCGGTAGTCGGTAAAACCACCCCCGATATTTACGCCAACATGTGGCAGGGCAGTGTCGAGATGTACGCCAAAGCGGGGGTTCTGATTCCTCTGGATACACTGAAGGGGTTTTGGGAGTTTATTACGGCCCGTTGCGACAGTGCCGTAATCCGGGAGATCACCTCGTCGGACGGGCACATTTACCAGGTGCCGTGGAAGGTCAACCCAATCATGCTGGTCTGTAACACACACACGATCAGCGCATTGAACGGGGCAAAACCGCCTTATACGTACGCGGGTTACCTGGATGCGGGCCGGCAGTTGAGCCGTGATGCGAATGGCGACGGTTACGTCGATCAGTGGCTTGGCTACACGGAGGTCAAAGCGATCTGGTACGAGCGGTTGTTTAATTTTTATCCGCTTTATCTGGCCGCTTCCAACGGGGCTCCGCTGATTGCGCCGGACGCTACTGGTGATCTGCATGCCGCATTCAATAACCGCTACGCCGTTGACGTTTTCCGGTTTTTGCAGACCTTATACAAGGCTAATTATTTCGCCCGAGAACGGCTATCGGCCACCCGCGATCCGTTTCTGGCCCAACGCATTTCCACGCAGTTTACCGGCCCGTGGACAGTTGGGTTTCTTGAAAAATTTAAAGATGCCGGTTTCGACTACGACACGTACGCCATGCCCGTGCCCAATGACCATCGGGGGCCCGTTTACACATATGGTGACCCAAAAAACATCGTACTCTTCAACACCTGCCGCGACCCGCAGGCTGCCTGGGAATTCGTTAAAACATTGGTCGATAAACCCGGCGATCGACGGCTGATGGAATTGACAGGCCAGTTCCCCCGCCGAAAAAATGTCGATACCGATTCGTATTTTGCCAGTTTTCTGAGCAAGAATCCACGATTGCTGCCGTTTGCCCGGCAGACGCGCTACATTAAAGGTGTCGATAACTGCGAGGTGATCGTTGACGTATTCGACATTATTTCGCAGGAGTACGAGGCCTGTGTGCTTTTCAACAAAAAAACGCCCGAAGCCGCCATTCGCGATGCAGCCCGGGCGGTCGATGTATTACTAACGAGTGAACGGGCGAACGAATGAAAAAATGGATGCCTTACTTGCTCGTATCACCCTACATCCTGCATTTTGCGGTGTTTGTGGCGTTTCCGGTCGTATTTTCGGTGATACTGACATTCCATAGCTGGAACATTATTTCACCCATGAGGTACGTTGGACTCGCCAACTATGAGCATGTGCTGAAAGACCGGTTGTTCTGGCAGGCCGTCTGGAACACCCTTCGTTTTCTGCTGGTGCATATTCCGCTACAAATCGTACTGGCCTTGCTACTGGCCGAATTACTGAATCGAACAATTACTGGCGCGGCCTTTTTTCGGGCGGCTTTCTTTCTGCCTGTCATCGTATCGGGGGTGGTGGTCACGATTTTATGGCAGCAACTGCTCAGTTTTAATTCGGGAATACTGAACCGAATGCTCACCGCTATAGCCCTGCCGCGCGTGGCCTGGCTCGATGATCCGGCTATTGCCATGTACTCGATTGCGGCCATGGCCACCTGGAAAAACGTTGGGCTCTACGTCATTCTGTTCCTGGTCGGTCTGCAATCGGTGCCGATGCAATACTACGAAGCCGCCGATATTGAGGGGGCTTCCAGTTGGCAGAAGTTTCGGTATATCACATTACCCATGATCAACCCTACGATTTTTACGGTGGTCGTACTGTCAACAATCAGCGGTTTCTCGCTTTTTGTCGAACCTTACATTATGACGCAGGGCGGACCCATGAACACGACGCTTTCGGCGGTGATGTACATCTATAGACAAGCCTTTCAATATTACCATATGGGCTATTCGGCCACGCTGGGGTTTTGTTTTGCGCTGATCATTCTGTTTGTCGTCATCATTCAGCGACGCTATGTCGAACAGGAACTATAACGGCCTTTGCCACGCTGAACTATGAATCCGTTTATCCGGTATGCACTTCTTACGTTGGCAGCTCTGTCGTTCATCTACCCCTTTATCTGGATGGTGAGTGCGTCGCTGTCGTCGGAGAGTGGTTTGAGCGAACTGACGCTATTGCCGGTAGGCTTCACCTGGAGTAACTACGCGACAGTCTTTACGAAAATTCCGCTCGACCGGGCGTTTGTGAACAGTGCTTTCGTGGCCGTATTGACAACGGGACTGGTGCTTGTCTCGGGGGCGATGGTCGGTTATGCGCTGGCCCGTCTCGACTTCAGGGGGCGCAACGGCATTTTTTACCTGATCATTTTTACGATGACGTTGCCCTTCCAGATCACGCTTATCCCGAACTACATCACGATGGTCCGGTTTGGCTGGGTCGACACGTATCTGGCGCTCATCGTGCCGTTTGCGCTGAACTCCTTGTCCATTCTCCTGTTCCGGCAGGCATTCCAGAGCTTACCACAGGCGCTGATCGATGCCGCCCGAATGGATGGGGGCAATGAGTTGCGGATCATTTTTCAGATACTGGTGCCAAACATCCTGCCAACGGTGCTGACCATTACCATCCTGACCTTTATGGGACTCTGGAATGAAGCCTTGTGGCCCCTGATCGTGATCCGCGATGAATCGACGATGACCATGCCGCAACTGGTGACGTTGTTTTCGGTGGGTGGCCGGGCAGAAGGTCAGTTAGGGGTCAAAATTGCGGCAGCCGTCCTGCTGGCGATACCCATTGTGGTGTTGTACCTGTTTTTTCAAAAACACTTTATCCGGAGCATGGCGTCTTCGGGGTTGAAAGATTAAACCATGCGCTTCGTCATACTTCTACTACTTTCAGTCATCGCCACCGATCTTGCCGGGCAGCATTCGGTCGGGCAACGTCTTGCTGGACAGCGTTCTACTGCCCCACCTCCGGTTGGGAAACGCTACGTGAACGTTGCACACTTTAATCATCTGTATCAACCCTTTACCCTATCAAATGGTACTGAAGTCGGGACGGTTTACATTTACAGCGAAGCACCGGGCTATGGTCTCGTCGCCGATTCGGATGAGGGATTTACCTGCGTAGATGATGTGGCGCGGGCCGCTTTGTTTTTACGTCATGAACCGGACTTGCCGACAAATGGCGACAAGCAGGAGAAACTACGAAAAATGACCGAGATGGTGCTGCAACTTCAGGCGACGGAGCCGGATAGTGCTGCTGGTTATTTCTACAATTTTCTTCACAAGCGACCTTCGGAAACGATCAATAAAACGTTCAGAACCAGTATTGCCAGCCCTAATTTCTGGTCGTGGCGGGCATTTTGGTGTTTGTCGGAAGTGTATCCCTATTTTCTCGAAAAAGAGCCAAAACTGGCGGCCCGTATCGAGCTGGCGAACCAGAAGCTACTGAAGGTTATGCTGCGCGATTTTAGCCACAAACCGCGCACGTTTACGACGGTTCGGGGTGTTCAGGTGCCAACGTGGTTGCCCTTCGGTTCCGGCTCCGACCAGGCTGCGATCATGCTCCTGGGTCTGCTCAATGTCTACGAGCAGAACCCTACACCGGCTGTACTCGGCCTGATCGATCAGCTTGGCGACGGTATTGTGGCCATGCGGCAGGGCGGACCGGGTCAATTTCCGTACGGAGCCATGCTGAGTTTCGAAAATAACTGGCATGCTTACGCCAGTGATCAGGCCTATGCGTTACAGCGTGCCGGTAAAAGTCTCAACAAACCGGAGTGGCAGGCCGTTGCCCGGCAGGAAATCAATTATTTTTATCCGTATTTGATTGAACAGGGTTTCCTGGAATCGTTTGAGGTCATTCAAACGGGCGACGAGCGTCGACTGTTCAAGCGGAGTCAGTTTTCGCAGATTGCCTATGGCATTCGACCGATGGTGTGGGCCGCCCTCGAAGCGTACGACCAGACGAATGAAGTTAAATACGCGGATCTGGCCGGGCGGTTGGCGAGTTGGTTTCTAGGGAACAATGTAGCCAAAACACCCATGTATGACCCGGCAACGGGTAGGGGTTACGATGGTATCGTATCATCCGGAAAAATCAATCGCAATTCCGGAGCCGAATCGACAATCGAATCGCTATGGGCGTTTCAGCGACTGGAGCGTTACCCGGTAGCCGTTAAAGCAATGGAAAAATATAAGTAGAGACGTAATCCCTTACGTCTCCTGTGCGTCAGCAATAGTCATGCTACGCATCTCTGCGTCGTCAAATCTGATCGTACATATTGCTGACGCCTAGGAGACGTAACTACATTGCTGACGTACAAATTGCTGACGCACAGGAGACGTAAGGGATTACGTCTCTACAAAGAAGGAAATTATGGCAGAGGTTATACTACGTCACATTGCCAAAGCCTACGCAGGTGGGCCAAGGGTGATCAAAGACGTAACGATCGACGTGAAAGATCGCGAGTTTGTCGTGCTGGTTGGCCCATCGGGTTGCGGCAAATCGACATTGTTGCGCATGATTGCCGGACTGGAAGAAATTACCGACGGTGACTTACTGCTTGATGGGCAACGCATCAACGATCTGGCACCGAAAGACCGCGACATTGCGATGGTGTTTCAGAACTATGCGCTCTATCCGCACATGACCGTTTACGACAATATGGCGTTCGGGCTGAAGCTGCGCAACATGAGTAAGGACGACATCCGGCAACGGGTTACGCAGGCGGCTAACATGCTGGAAATAGAAACGCTGCTCGACCGAAAGCCCAAAGACATGTCGGGGGGACAACGCCAGCGGGTGGCCATTGGCCGGGCCATCGTGCGAAACCCCAAAGTGTTTCTGTTCGACGAACCATTGAGTAACCTCGACGCCAAACTACGGGGGCAAACCCGCATTGAGTTACAGAAACTCCACCGCGATCTTCAGGCCACAATGATTTACGTCACGCACGATCAGGTAGAGGCAATGACGCTCGGCGACCGCATTGTTGTGCTGCGCGGGGGCGATGTTATGCAATATGACACACCGCTGATGCTCTACAACCAGCCCGTGAATCTGTTTGTCGCCGGTTTTATCGGGACTCCTCCCATGAACTTTCTGCCCGGACGAATTACGAGGGAAGGGGGCACTGTCCGGTTTGAGAGCGTAGAAGGCACAGTTCAGGTTGCGCTCGAAACCGCTGGGAACACGCTTATGACGTCGCCTATTGGCCGCGAGGTGGTGATGGGTATTCGGGCCGAACAGATTCGGGTGCGGTTGGCTGACTTGCAGGAACGTAATTCGACTGGAATTAGAACGTCCATCGATGCCATAGAGCACATGGGTAGCGAAGTGCTGGCTTATTTTACCGTTGAGCGTCGGCGGTTCATTGCCAAGCTACCGGGAGATACGAAGCTGGAATTTGGCCAGTCCGTGTTCTTATCGTGGGACATCGGCAAGGTGCATTTTTTCGATGCGCAAACGGAGCAGGTGATTCGGTAATCGCTAGTTCGGGTAGCGTCGTAAGGTGAACAGCGCCACGCACATGGCGACGACGGTCAGGCCACCCGCCACTAAACCAATAGTTGGTGCCTGCACGTAAGTCAGCGCGTGACCCGTAAGGTATGATCCGGCAATATCGGACAAATTGACGAAGGCCATGTATGTCGTAAACTGTGATCCTTCGACGCCTGGCCGACAAATTGCCATCAGAACCGGCATAGCCGCTACACTGATACTTGGGTCCATAAAATACAGCGCTACCAGACCGGATTGAGACACTGAAGAATTGCTCCACAGGCTGTCGATAAGGTTGAAACTGATCAGGTAAACCGCTACCATCGACAGTACGATGAGCAGGAGACGACGCGGGCCAATACGATCCGCAATATAGCCCCCTGTCAGAGCCGCAACCGTGGCAACCAGCATCCCATACGTACCCGTCAGAAGCGACACAGATGTATCCGCCCAGCCAAGTTTTTGAATCAGGTGATAATTATACGCGCGTGAAAACAGACTGATACTCACATAGGCTGCGACTATAGCGCCGAATAATAACATACTCCGTTTAGCAAATAAGCCTTTGATCAGTTCCGTAAATAACCACCTGAAACTGGGGTCGGATAAGGATTGACGAGTGCCTGTTGTTGACGAAAGCGGTATTTTCGTTCTGGTTGAGAACGATGGTAAAAGCTGATCGTCGGGCCGTTCCCGAATGAAGAAGGTCAGAATGGTTAGGAGGAGCAGCAAAGCTGATTGAATCAGGGCCGCGCTGAAGAAACCATACGTGCGCAGGAGTTGCGAGAACAGAGCGGCTCCTACACCCGTGCCTATCAGAAAACCCCCGCGCATGAATGCGTTGACCCGACCCCGTTCGTCGCTCGGTATCACGGTGATAGCCATAGCATCGACGCTGGCATCCTGAATGGCGGCAAAAATACTGTGACTGAAAAATAACCACGCCAGTGTCTGTACCTGAGCGACTGGATCGTGCACGAACAAGATACCCAGCGACGCCAGAACCGCCATGGACTGTGCGCCGACCACCCAGGGTTTTCGGCGGCCCATTACTGACCGTTGATAGCGGTCGATAACAGGTCCCCACACGAATTGAAAAGCCCAGGGTAAGCCGACGATTGCGGCAAAGGAGCCAATGACGGACGGTTTTACCCCCTCGGCGGTCAGGTAGTTTGCCAGGGCTGTCAACGAAAATCCCGCCGGAATACCCTGCATGACGTATAAGTAAAAAAAGACCGCATAGCGCAATGGTCTGCTCTGGCTTAGCGTTAATGGGTACGAGGCTGCGGGCGCGGTGAGCATACGGTTATCTAGTAAACCAATTGACAAGGTCGGCTTAGTGGGTAGACGTGTATGACCCAGCGATCGCTAATAATGTTTAGCCATTCTCGAACTATCTTAAAAAAAATCCGTTATTCTATTGCAAGACCCGGATAATCTCTATAACATTGTCCGCGTTTTCAGCGCAAAAAACCAATGGCTAAGCTCGTTTACATACCGACCTTCTTCCATACTACGCCATTTCGGTTTAGGTCCGAAAGGACTACATCATTGTGTTTGCCTATGTGGTAAACGTCTTCCGCCATTTTTCTCGTTTTTTCATCTTAACAAACAGCACGGATTACGCCGTCTCCGTTTGCGGTTAACTAACCGCCCCATTAATCGACGATGATTACTCCCGAAATAGTCAACGACCAATACATTGTTCAGGTAGCCAATGAGAACCATCTTCGGCTGGCCGAAACAATTTGCCATGAAATGGAAGAGAGCGCGAAAGCCCGGGGAACCGGTATCGCCAAGCGCTCACCCATTTACGTCATGGAAAAAATGCTCGAAGGTAAGGCCATCATTGCGATGACGTTATCGGGCGACTGGGTTGGATTTTGTTACATCGAAACGTGGGAACACGGTAAGTTTGTCGCGAACTCCGGCCTTATTGTTCACCCTGAGCACCGCAAGAGTGGCATTGCCACGCGCATCAAAGCGAAAGCGTTCGAGCTGTCGCGGAAGATGTTTCCCAATGCGAAAATCATTGGTATAACGACTAGTCTGGCCGTTCTGAAAATTAACTCTGACCTTGGTTATCAGCCTGTAACGCTCAGTGAGCTACCGGGTGATGATGCTTTCTGGAAAGGGTGCCAGACCTGCGCCAATTTCGATATTCTGACCCGTACTAACCGGAAGCACTGCCTGTGCACAGGTATGCTCTATGATCCGGAAGAGCATAAGCAGGAAGAGAAAACGGAAAACTGGAATTTTCTGAAAGAGTCTTCACTATATGAGCGGTGGATGCGAATCAAGAATCGTATTTTACTTCGCCTGAGTCCCACTGATCGTTCGCGTTCCCGTAAGGCAAACCGTGAATTGGAGTCGGTGGCTTAACCATCAATAGATTCCAGTTTAAAGCCCTTGGTCTCAAAAGCCGAGGGCTTTTTTTGTGCCGTTAGGTTTAGTTAATCATCAATTTATGAGTTTATTATTTCTTGCTGTTTACTAATTTATATACTTTTTATTTATTTGAGTTTATATAAATTATTTATACATGAAACAGTTTTACATAGCTATTCTTTGTTTATTGGCGACGTTGTCTTCACAAGGCCAGATTATCACGCAGTGGAACTTCAATGCCGGTACAACGGTACCGTCTACGGGTTCGGGAGCCGTGACGGCAATTGGCGGAACAACGGGTGCCATTGCCAGCGGAACAGGAAGTTCTGATCCCGCCACTACAGCTGACCAGGCCTATAATCTGGATAATTTTCCGGTTCAGGGAACTGGCAGTAAAACGGCAGGGCTGGACGTTCAGGTGTCGACGGTCGGTAAGCAAAACATCAAGCTTTCGTTCGATCTCCGTTTCAGCACGGCCGCAGCCAACCTGGCTACTGTTCAGTACTCGACGGACGGCGGTACTACCTGGGTTGATTTCAGCACGGTTTCGGCGGCTGGTGGTAATAACTGGGTGAACAGCAACACGGTCGATTTCTCTTCGGTCACTGCGCTGAATAATAACGCCAATGCCCGCTTCCGTATCGTGTCTACGTTTAACAGCGGTAACACGTATGTACCCGCTGGTGGTGGCAACTATAGCACCGTCGGTACGTATCGCTTCGATATGGTAACCGTTCAGGGTGCGAACAGCGCAATGCCCGTTACGTACTATGCTTTCAATGCGCAATACACCTCATCGAAGACCGTGGCCGTGACCTGGTCGACGTCGACCGAGCAGAATAACGCTTATTTTGCCGTTGAACGAAGTGCCGACCTCGGTACATTTCAGACAATAGGTCGGATAGATGGCAAAGGGACCAGCTTCACGCAGCAGCATTACTCGTTGACTGATGAAACACCAATGGCAGGCTGGAACTACTACCGGCTTAAACAGGTAGATACCGACGGAAAAACGAGCTATTCCAAAGCGTTAGCCGTTTTCAATGAATACTCATCAGGCGTAAACGAACTGATTCTGTCACTTAATTTAGCTACCCATGATTTGTCTGTTCGCCTAAATGGCAATGCCGTACTCATCAATTGTATCATTTACACAATGCAGGGTCGTGTCGTGTTTCAGTCGAATGACGTAACGAACCCAATTAATGTATCCGGTTTGCCAGCAGGAATCTATATTCTGGAAGTGCAAACGAGCGACAACCGAGCGTTACGCCAGCGATTTCTGAAACTGTAACTCTTTGTTCCAATGGATTTCATACTGGTAAAATCCATTGAAGCAAGTACAAAAAAAGGCCTTCACGCGCGTGGAGGCCTTTTTTTGTACTTGCTTCGGTATTGTTATCGGTTTGTCGAGGGGGTTAGATTAACCGCTCTCGTACCTGTTCCGCCAACCAGACCTCGGGCAATGAACGTATAAAAACGACCCGCGTAGGGCTGTATGGTCAAGGTGGTCGTTCCAACAACGGTTGTCGTACCTGCCGCCCGAAGTTGAACCGGTACGGCGGTGGTGGCATACCCAATGGCCGGAATCGCCGTGAAGGTAGCCGCTCCTTTCAGTGGCGCAACGCCGGCGGCAACCACTACGCCGTTGATCGCGAGGTCGTAAGTAGCACTCGCATCCGCTCCCGACACCAGATTGATCAGCCGAACGTAGGCTTTCGTTGGATCGGCAGCCGTTAGATTATCGGTCAGGACCAGACTACTGTAGGTTGGCGATACGCCATAAAGAAAAACCGAGTAATACGTATCGGCCTGGGTCGTCAGATCGGTCGTTGCCAGCGTGGCATCCGTGGTCGCGGTAGTGCTGGCGGGCGCTACAATTTTCACTTTAACCGTGCCAGGCGTTACCGTCGCGTAGTCCTGATTCGGGAAGGAGTTGGTGTAACTTAACGGAGCCGCGACGGCAGGTGGTACGGTGTTCACGCCCGAAAACTTCTGGTCGTTCAGGTAAATATCAATCCCCGCAGCGTCGGGAGCTAGGTGGTAAAATTTCACGCGGGCACCCGATGCCGGCGCTACGGAGTTTAGAAAATTAGCTTCGTTACCACAAGCCAGCAGGAGCAGACCCAGGCCAAAAAGCAGCATTGATTTTAGACTATGTTTCATAATTGACGGGGCAACGGGTTTGTACCTGTCTTTGAGTTACTTGACTAAATGTCGGCTTCTTCGAGCCGACACCATGTAGTTTATTTCTGAATGAACCAGGGCTCAACGGTATGATAATCAAGCGCGTTACCACCGTATTTGTCCAGTGATGCCCGGTTCCAGACATACTCCGAGTTGTAGCGTGGCCGTACCCTATACGCTAGTTTTCCATTGTTATCGGGAAACAATTGCTCGGCGGTCGGCGGTGTAAAACCGGTGTAGACCGTCGATGAATAGCGATACCGGCGCAGATCGACCCAGCTTTCAATGACACCGTGTCCAACCAGCGCCAGGTATTTCTGAAGCATAACGTCACTGATTTTCAGATCACCCGTCGATTGCGCTACGGCTGCGCTGGCCAGGTACTTTGCCTTGTCGGCTGCCGACACGCCCGCATAATCGAGGGCCGCTCCGATACCTGCCTGATAGGCGCTCAGGGCCGTTGCCTTATCGCCTTTGATGAAAGCGGCTTCGGCCTTGATGAACTGAATTTCGGCATAGGTCAGGATCGGAAACGGTGCACCATCCCGGTAAACGTACTTACCCGGCGTCGTACCTACCACGACCAGATTGGGCAATTCACCCCAGACCGTTGGAATTCGCTTCGTGTTCCCGTTTACGTTATTTGGATCGCCCTGGGTCATTACCACACCCCGATAAACGCCATCGGGTGAGGGTGTGGTCAGAATTGACTGGCGAGGATCGATAACGCCCTTAAATACCCGACCGTCCAGCAGACTGACCAGAAAATCGGTTTGTCGGTACGTTCCCAAATTACTCCGCGACGGGCCGAAGAAATTGGCCAGCGCCGAGTTGCCGCCCGCCGTGAAGGGGACGTTGAAGTTGTCGGCATTGCTGGCCAGCGACTTGTTGCAGAAATCAATGACCGCGTCTGGATTATACGTGCTCTTGTTGCTGAGGTGATTTGCATTGCGGGCCAGTACGCCGTAAACGAACTTGATCCACTTACTGCGATCGCCGGCATAAACCAGATCACCCCGCGCCAACGATGCCTGCGAAACGGCACCATCCGTGCGATTCAGATCGGTCAGGGCGTTGTTCGCCAATTCCTTGACATAGGCATATACCTCTTCCTGCGTATCGTAATCGAATACGTACCGGTTTGGCTCGAACGCTTGTTTCAGGATGATTTCGCCGTGGTAGTCGGTGGTTGTCTGCCAGCTCCAGGCGAACATGGCTTTGGCAACCCCACTATAATCCCACTTCTGTTTAGCGTTAGCGTCATCCAGGACGAGCCGAATATTCTCACCCAGATTCCAGTAATGCATACGCCAGATAAGGCCCGCATTGTCAGAACCCGCGTTGTAGCCCATCCGATCCCAGGTGTCGTTGGCGGTGGCTTCGCCCCAGTTCTGAATGTATTTCCCGATAAAGCGAGAATCGAACTGTTCGCCGAAAGCCATCTGCGCAACCATCGGCGGTAGCAGAACGTAGCCCTCCGCCACCTGCGGGTTCGACGGGTCACGGTTTATGTCGAGGTATTTTTCGCAGCTACTTAGCGTAAACAAGCCCAGCAGCAGCGTGAGAAAAGTAAATCGTTTCATTGCTATAAAGAAGTTTATGACGTTGGGAAAGAATCCCATTTCCTAGAATCCAATGCGGAAACCTGCCGACAACCCACGGGGAACCGACAGCGTACCGTAGTCGATACCGCCCGCACCGACGCCACCCGACGTAGCGGTTGTTCCGTTCACGTTCGGATCGGCTCCGGTGTAATTTGTGAGTAGAAACAGGTCTGTACCATTCACGAACACACTGGCTTGTTTGAAAACCTTTGTCCGGCTCAATACCGATGCGGGCAACACATAACTGATCGTGACATCGCGCAGCCGTAGCCAGTTGATGTCTTTCTCCACAAATTCGGACTCAGGAATCGACGTGTAATAATCGGTCGAGCGAAGTGATGGAATGACCTGGATCGTATTGGCCGTTGGGGTGCTGCTGTCCTCTTTGCCATCCCGCAAAACACCTTTGAAGGTTACCGGCGTATCGCGGTCGAGCGAACGTTTGCTCAGACCATTACGCCACAGATACATTGCCGTACCGTTGAACACATCGCCCCCTTTCCGGATATCGAGCAGGAAGGACAGGCTCAGCGATTTGTACCGGAATGAGTTCGTTAATCCAATCGTAAAATCAGGGTTCCGGTCACCGATGGGCAGGAAGTTGTTATTCGTAATGGGCAGCCCGTTGGTGGGGTTGATCAGAATGTCGCCGTTCTGATTACGGGCGTAACTGTATCCGCCAATGGCCGTTGCCGAGCCGCTGCCCCGCTGGTAGTAATCGAAGTTGTAGCTCCGGTAGGCCGTATTGGTGCTTGGGAAATAGGACTGAAGGTTACTCACGAACGCGCTGGAACGGGCGTTGAGATACACCCAGGTGTCGGAGTTGTAGTATTCCGGAACGTCGGCGGGGAGGTTTTTGACATCCGTTTTCAACTTCGAGAAGTTCAGGATCACATCCCAGCCAAAATCGGCTTTCTTAACCGGCGACCCTTTCAGTTGAAGTTCGACACCCTGGTTATTGAACGTACCCCCGTTCAACAGACCGAAAATATAGCCGGTGCCATAGCTGAGCCGCTGGGTCACGATTTGCTGCGACAGGGTCTTGTTGTAATAGGCAAAGTCGAGTCCTAGCCGACCGCCCCAGAACATCAGCTCCGTACCCAGTTCGTAGCTTTCGCCCCGTTCCGGTTTCAGGTTCGGATTGCTGCCGTAGAAATCATAAGCAAACCCACCACCGGTTGAGGTTTGTGGCACCAGCGTCGCATTCACTTTATAAGGTGGCGCATCCCGTCCGGTTTGTCCGTAGCTGGCCCGCAGTTTGCCGTAATAGAACAGCGGTCCCCGGTTCTTTAGCCCCGGCAGATCGGAGAAATTGAACGCCAGCGAAGCCGCCGGGTAGAAGAAGCTCCGGTTGGCCGCAGGCAGTGTCGATGACCAGTCGTTCCGGCCCGTTAGGGTCAGAATCAGTAACTCGTCGTAGTTCAGCGTCAGGCTTCCCAGCACACTCTGCAACCGCTGCATGGTCTGCGTGTATTTGTTGCGTTGCGTGGTTGGGTCCGTGTTGTTGGTCGAATTGAAATCGGGCAGATACAGTTTCTCGCCGTAGGCCGTCGTGACCTTGTAGTTCCGGTCATCGATGGTTGTACCCAGCAACAGCGACGTGCTTAATTTGCCGAATGTTTTCTTCACCGTAGCCAGCAGGTTTCCGTTCAGTAACTGACTGTTTTCGAGCGCGTTTTCGACCGACCCTCGTGTGGAGTAGCCGCCCAGCGTTACGTCCGTTCCCTGCCACGATTCGGGGCTCAGGAAGAGATTGCTCTGGGTCGAATAAATGTCCGCGCCAAACCGGCCCGTCAGGCTCAACCACGATGCCGGATTGTAGTTCAACTGGAAATTGGTGATCGTACGGTTCGTAATGTCGCCACTCTTGTTTTTGTTGATCGAGAAGAATGGGTTGTCGGGTTCCTGCTGGTTGATACTGCCCAACAGAATCCGGCGCGTCCCGTCCGGATTGAGGTAATTGGTAATGTCGTCGTTGGCGGGCCAGCTCAGTAAGCCGAGCAGAAACCCGTTGTTACCGCGAATAGCTTTGTCAACCTTCGTGTTGACGTAGTTGAACGAGGTCATTACATCCAGCTTGGGGCTGATTTTTGCCGTTCCCGTCAGGCGCACGGACAGCCGCTTGTAGCCCGTTGACGGTACGACACCTGACTGGTTGGTGTAGTTGGTCGATAGCCGATAGGTAGCATTGTCGCTTCCGCCTTCGATGCCCAAATTGTGGACCTGCGTAAATCCTTTCTTGAAAAAGCTGCGAACATTGTCATAAATCGGTACATCGGCCCCGTATTTAGGTCCGAAATAGGTGATCGCATTGGCATTCGAAAAGCCTTGCGTACCCCGTCCATAGGTCGTTTGGGCTTCCGGAAACCGATAGGTCTCCGTGCTCTGAAACCGGTTGTCATACGTTACACGACCGGGACCTTTTCCGCCTTTTTTTGTCGTGATCACAATCGCACCCGACGACGCATCGATGCCGTAGAGGGCAGCTGCTTCGGGACCTTTCAGAACCGTAATGCTTTCAATGTCATTGGGGTTGATGTCGGCAGCGCGGTTCAGGTAGTCATTGTCACGGTTTGGCCGGTTCGATACCAGTGCGCCCTGATTGAAGGTACGGTTATCGATCGGTAACCCATCGACAACGAATAGTGGCTGGTTATTCCCGCCGATCGAGCTGGCTCCGCGTAACTGAATCGAGGCCGATGCGCCCGGCGTACCGGAGGTCGTCGTCATGGTCAGACCGGCAACGCGGCCCTGCATCCCGACCAGAAAATTGTCGCGCTGGGCATTGGCAATGTCGGCCCCTTTTACCTCGCCTACCGAATAGCCAAGCGTTCGCTTTTCCTGCCGGATACCGAGCGCCGTTACAACGACTTCATTCAACTCGGAGGATGATTCGACCAGGGTAATATTGAGCTGGCTTTGGGTGCCGACTTCGACGGTCTGGCTGATCATACCGATCAGGCTGACAACCAGTGATGCGTTTTGGTTAACGGCAATTTTGAAATTCCCGTTGCCATCCGTTGTGGTTCCCCGGCTTGTGCCTTTAACCTGGACATTGGCACCCGGCAAGACCCCGCCATCGGTAGCTGAGGTGACTTTGCCCGTGATCACACGATCCTGAGCATAGGTCTCTGTCAGCGCAGATAACCCAATCAACAGCAGAATTAAGCTGCGTAGAACTGATTGCATAAGCAGAAATGGTTAAGAAAATGATAAGGAAAACTAGGTCAAAATTGTCTTAAAAAAAGCAAACACGCAACTCGACGAACTGAATTATGCAGTGAAGCGATTTTTTTGAATTATAGCGGTATAAAATAGATTTATAGTTTTAGCTTATATTTCGTATTTGTGTAATTAGTTAGAATTTATAGCTGTTTATATGGTTTTTATCAAAATAATATTTGACAATTAAAGTAAGTACTTATCTTTGTTGTGTTAGCCGTAGGCGTAATGGCTTGATCTTCACACACCAGTTATTGGTCAGATGCAGGCGGGCCGTAATCGCTTACTCAAAACAGGTATTTGCACATCGCTTCAACATCCCTTTTGTTTTACCATCAACGCTCATCTATGTCAATCAATCGTCGTGACTGGCTCCGTACCAGTATGTTATCTGGTTTGAGCCTGGCTGCTGCCCCGGCTGCTTTTTGCGAACCGGAACCAGAAATGCCAGCAGGTTTCAAGGGGTTTAAAGGCGGTCCGCTGAAGGCGCGTCTTTCGGCCAACGAAAATCCGTACGGCCCTTCGCCAAAGGCGCTCAAAACCATCACGGAGGCTGCCCCCGACGGGTATCTGTACGCGATGGAGTATGCCCGGCAGTTCCGCAAGCAGGTTGCTGAAACGGAAGGCGTTCCCGAAGATCACATTCTTTTGGGAGCTGGTTCTGGTGAGTTGCTGACGGCGGCTTCGCTCTGGGCCGCGTATCGCCCAAACGCCGGACGTACGATCGTTGCCCCTGATCCGACGTTTGATGCGTTGCCAAGGGCCGCCGTTAAACACGGTATCACGATGGACAAGGTGCCACTCGTGGCGGCAGATGGCTACGATATTAACCTGAACAAACTCAACGAACGGGTTGGAAGCCAGACAGGAATGGTTTACCTCTGTAATCCGAACAACCCAACGGCCATCACGGTTGATCCGGCCAAACTGCGGGCTTTTTGCGAAGCGGTAGGAGCCAAGACGCCAATTCTGGTCGATGAAGCCTATATTGACTACACGCCCGATCCAAAAGCCTACTCGATGGTCGATATGGTTAAGAAGGGCAGTAACGTCATCATAACCAAGACATTCTCGAAAGTACACGGTTTCGCGGGACTGCGGACGGGCTATATGATTGCCAAGCCTGAACTGCTGGAACAGATCAGCAAGTTTGCTACCGGTGGCGGCTGCCTAAGCATGACCACACTGCGGGCGGCTATGGTAAGTTTACAGGACAAGGATTTTATTAAGTTCTCACTCGGCAAAACGCAGGAGTCGAAAGATTATCTGCACGGTGTACTGAAGCAACACAATTACGAGCCGCTACCATCGGGAGCAAACTTCGTGATGTTCCCGATTCGGATGAAAGGGGAGGACTTCGTAACGCGTATGATGGAGCAGGGCGTGAGCATTCGCCAGTGGAAATTCGATGGTCAGTACTGGTGCCGCGTTAGCCTGGGTACAATGCCTCAGATGCAGGCATTCGCCGATGGGTTAAAGCTGGTTTCGTAA
Source organism: Spirosoma agri (assembly GCF_010747415.1). Classification (NCBI taxonomy): domain Bacteria; kingdom Pseudomonadati; phylum Bacteroidota; class Cytophagia; order Cytophagales; family Cytophagaceae; genus Spirosoma; species Spirosoma agri. Next base: position 728,575 of record NZ_JAAGNZ010000002.1, read on the forward strand.
GTGATTGTCCAGTTTCGCAAAAAGGGGTAAATCAGCCGATATTGACTGATTTACCCCTTTTCCTTTTATCGCTTCACCGACTACCGCACCGCTCTTGAAAAATGGATTGCAGTGATCGGTAAACCCTTTACTAGTACTTATAATCGATACCCATTTTCTTCGCCATATCCGAGAACACCTGCGGATCGAAGTCTTCGGCACCAGGCGCGTTGAGCTGAGGCTCTTCATCCAGATCGGGCGGTGTATAGCCGGGAATCGCTCCCTCAACGACTACGCATTCCTGTCCGTCGTCCGGGTGCGGGCCGTTCCAGATCAAACCCGCCTGTTTGTAATCATTCTGGCTGAACGTGTACAACTTAAGGTGCATCTTCTCATCCATGAACTTCTTAGCCTCCGGAAAAGCGTCGTTGCTCAGGTTCGGAATCGGTAGCAATTTCGTTACTTCAACGCCCGTTAGTTTTTCCAGCGCTTTGGCGTAAGCTACTACGTGCAGCCCACCGCGTACGAGCAGGTAACCGACCATTGTACGGGCCGTTGGCGTATCGACCATTTCATACACCCGCATCTTGTTGGCCCGCGCTCCGCACTCCAGGAAGAAGTTATGAAGCAGATCGAGTTTCAGGTTGCCACTGCTAAAAACGTTTTCGCCCGTCCAGAAGCGACCCATCGAATCCATCGGCAGGGCCGACTGACCACTGGCAATAAAATGGCTCGTGTTACGGACATCGACGGCACTGGCCAATGGCGTGGTCGTTGGGTCAAAACCGCGTTTGCTGGTACCAGATAGCAACAGATTTGTGGTGTAGGCTACTACTTCAACGTGGCCATATTCTTCACCCGCAATGCTACAGATCAAATCGTAGAAAGGCCGTAGCTTCTTGCGTCCACGGAAATTAAACGACTGAAAAGTGTAGTTCATCAGGGTTGACATCTCGCCGAACTTGCCACCCAGCAATTCTTGAACAGCTGCGGCATTGTTCGCCGAAGGATTATTGGGAACTGGTAGCTCGATAGGGAGCTGGTCCATTTTTAGAATCATAATCTTGTGGTTTAGTTGAAGTGAGTTGAAACTCTACTGCCACAGGGATTACATACTACGAGAAACTATGTTCAGTTAAAGAGAGTAATTAAAAAGGCTACGGCCCGTTTACACTCATTTCCCCTATCCCATGCTGGGCGAGGGGGCGAGGACGGTCGGCCGTTGCCGTGAGGGAAATTGAGTAAACAGGGTCACTCCGCTATGGTTACGGGCTTGGTCGGATCGATCCGGAACCACAGCAGGGCGCTAATGAGCAGGCACCCCGCTATCATAAAGAGTGGATAATTGAAGTTTTTGGTTTGTTCGACGATAATACCAAACAGAATTGTGATGAAGAATCCGCCCAACTGACCGGCAAAGTTCATCGAACCCGCTACTACGCCCGCGTTTCGCTGCCCAATATCGACACATACCGCAAACGCAACCGGCAAGGCCAGGTCTTTTAATAGCACACAGATAGCAAGCAGATAGCCTGCCATCTGGTTATCGGTCGTTAGTCCTGCCAGCAGAAAAAACAAGCTGGACATACCCAGACCACCTATGCCTACCACCCTGCGGCCAACCTTCAGCCCGTAGCGTTTACTCAAGACATCACTCAGCAAACCACCGACAATGCAGCCGATAGCCCCCAGAAAGTAAGAGAGTGAGATAAAGTTCTTGGTCTGGTCTTCGCTCAGGCCGCGACCCTCCTGGAAATAGACCGACGACCAGTTCGTGAAGAAATACGAGCCGTAAAAAAACAGGTGACACATTAGCATCAGCGCCCACAGATCAGGATTTCGGAGGATGGTCTGCCACGGAATGCGGTGGTCGGCGTATTTGATCTTACGCCCCTTTTCGATCTCGCTCACTTCTTCATCGCTGATGCCCGGCTGCGCGGCTGGCTCATCGCGAAATGAGAGATACCAGCCCAAGGCCCACAACGCGCCTAAAACGCCCAATACGGCAAAGGCCCAGCGCCAGCCAGCCCAGTGAACGAGCGGAATGACAACCAATGGCGTCAACGCGCCCCCCAATCGCCCGGCGGCCCAGATGACCGACTGCGCCCGGCCCACTTCCACCGCCGGAAACCAGCGGGCAATGACGATCGAGGCATTGGGATACGCGCCGGCTTCTCCGGCACCGAACAAAAATCGAACGATCAGGAGATACAGAAAATTGATGGCCGTACCCGTCAATACGGTAAAACCGGACCACCATAAAACGACGCGCGTCAGAATACGACGGGGACCAATTTTGTCACCGAGGGAACCCGTTGGTATTTCGAACAGCGCATACGATAGCGAGAAGGCCCCCAGAATATAGCCAAACTGCTGATTGTCGAGATGGAGATCGGCTTTGACATATTTGCTGACCACATTCATGCAAACCCGATCGAGGTAGGTGATGGTCGATAGCAGGAACAGGCCTGCCAGAACGCGGTAGCGAAATTTCATAAAAGGCAGAAGGCGTATAGGTTAAGTCAGATTAGTATCTACAAAGCTATAATTTCGGTCGATAGTAAAAATACTTGTTGGCGAACTTATGTACCAACAGTTGGCTGCCGTACTTTTACAGTATGTCAACAGTAGTTATTGCCCCACTTGCCGAAAGCCTGCCTGCTTTCCTGGAATCCTACGATTTTTCGGCCATCGCCGTCATTGCCGATAACCACACATTTCGGTTCTGTTACCCTGAATTGAAGGCGCTGTTGCCTAAGCATACCCTTGTCCGGATCAAGGCTGGTGAAGAACAGAAACACATTGCTACCTGCGAGTTGATCTGGGATGCCCTCACGCGCGCTAATTTCGACCGTTACGCGTTGGTCATCAATCTGGGCGGAGGGGTTATTGGCGACATGGGGGGCTTTTGTGCCGCTACGTACAAGCGCGGAATTGCTTTTGTTCAACTGCCGACGACGCTGCTATCGCAGGTCGATGCGAGTGTGGGTGGAAAGCTGGGCATCGATTTTCGGGGCTACAAAAATCACATTGGTGTTTTTCAGCAGCCCGATGCCGTACTGATCGATCCTACGTTTCTGACAACCCTGCCCGACCGTGAACTTCGATCTGGTTTTGCCGAAATCATCAAGCATTGCCTGATTGCCGATGCAGCCATGTGGGACAACATTCGTCATCGCGATCTCGACGAACAGGACTGGGCGGCACTGGTTGCGCATTCAGTAGCGGTGAAACAGCGTATCGTTGCTGAAGACCCTACCGAGAAGGGACTGCGTAAGATTCTGAACTTCGGCCATACCCTGGGTCACGCTGTCGAAACCTATTTCCTGACCCAACCCCGGAAGCGTTTATTACACGGTGAAGCCATTGCCGTTGGCATGGTAGCCGAAGCGTATATCGCCTTTCACAAAAAAATGATTGACGAAAACCTGCTGACACAAATCGAAGAGTATGTGTTCGCCGTATATGGAAATGTTCGACTGACCGATGCCGATACCGAACCGATTCTTGCCCTCACCTTACAGGACAAGAAAAATCGGGGAAATCAGGTACGGATGGCCCTGCTCGACGGATTGGGTAGTTGCACCTTCGATGTGCCGGTTACCGCATCCGAAATGCGCCGGGCACTTGAGTTTTACCGGGGGGTAAATAAGAGTTAAAATTTGGTACTAGACTATTGTTTGCCAAACATTTACGGTTATATTTGAGTTCGACCAATAGAAAGATTTCACTACTAATTCATCTAAGTATATTTATCGAAAACCTTTACGAGCTTGAGTATGAAAACGTGCATTGGTGTTTTGTTTGTACTGGCTATCGTCGCTATGGCGGGTTGTTCGCCCAGTAGACTGTTTGTGGAGCATGATTATAGCTACGAAGGCCATTTTAAAAATTACGAGTCCTTCAATTTCTTAGAGTGCGAGTTCGTCGATTCAACACTTCTATGCTCCGATATTCAGGATGCAATCCGTCACCAGATGGAAGCTCGTGGCTACCGTGTCAGCAACCGCAGCCCAAATCTCCTGATCTCGTATAATATTTTCCGGTCCGACCTCCGGTTCCGGGGCTATCAGCAGCCAGTCATCAAAGACTGGGTTGTGCGTGAAGACGATGATGCAACCTACAAACGTATCGATTACAACCTGGACGAGGGTACGCTGATGATTTCGCTGATCGACGCCGAGTCGTATCAGGTAATCTGGAAAGGCTACGCGTCGAAGATGATGCGTAATCCGAATTTCAAGAACAATTACTTCAAAGGTATTGTCCGATCGATCTTCGACCAGTACCCCCTGATGGCAACAGCACGGTAGGTATTTAAAACTTACAAGTAAGGCGGGTGGAAACCCGCGATTCGTAGAAGCAAATCAGTCTCTACGAATCGCTGGTTTCCACCCGCCTTACTTGTACCTGACGAATTGAGGATTTTTATCCACTCTATCTGCGCTTGACGAATCGCGGGTTTCCACCCGCCTTACTTGTATTTCAGATAGGTGTGGGGCCAATCTTCCCAGTTTTCAGCCAGTTCTGCTTTGACAGGATTATTCAGAATATAATTGATGATACGCTCAAATGACTTTGCGTTTCGGACAATGTGATCGTAGCTTTCGGCCTGCCAGAAAGGCTGATTAGGTTGGTCCATGTATTCATTGACCCGTTTGGCAGAATTTGCTTTTAAACTACCCAAGACCTGCTGAAATGGTTTATGCTCACTTGTGTTCGTGACAAGAAGATGGACATGATTAGGCATTATGGTGTAAGCATGAACAATATACTGTCGATTGTCTCTGTAATGAATAGCCTCTTTGACAATCCCCGCCACTGTTTCGTCCGAAAGCCATTGTGAGCCTATCTTGTCTGCATCTAAGCTTGTATCAATCGCAAGAAAATAGCGGGCTTCCCATTGCTGCTTGATAGCAACAACTGATTCATGAGGGGTTCTGACAATCTGCCTGGCTAAGAAGGCCTCATGTTCAAGCTGTAACCCTTCCAGAAGAGCATAAGGAAGTGTTCCGTGAAGCCGGAATGTAATAAACAACGTTTCGCCAGGTGGCATGATGTGCGGCAATCGTCGACGGTAGGGTTCATGCATAGTATGTATACGAACCCAGTACCCAAAAGTAACGCGGGTGGAAGCCCGCGCGATTAAGATAAGCTGAATCACAACGATCGGACCACCCATAACAGTAACGCGGGTGGAAACCCGCGACTGACAGATAAGTTGCTACTATTCATTAATAGTGGGTTTCCACCCGCGCTACTTCGTTAATTCTTTGAAGATGCCTTCCAGCGAGCTTTCCTGCTGACGGAGGCCAACAAGGGTTAGGTTCTGATCGGCGGCAAGCCGGAAAATAGCAGCCCGTAGATCTGTGTTGGGCCCTGCTGTGATTCGATATTGCCCCTGACCCAGTGCTTCTACCCGTTCAACACCCGCTACAGTGTCCAGTACATCAGGCCTGGACAGGTCCTGCTCGAACTCGGCTACAACGACAATACCCTCGCCCGTCGATGCGCTTCTTAACTGAGTCAGTGACCCATCGGCGACAATCTGTCCCCGGTTAATGATGATAACACGATCGCAGACGGCCTCAACTTCCTGCATGATGTGAGTCGAGAAGAGAACCGTTTTGTCACGGCCTGCGTCGCGGATTACCTGCCGAATTTCAGCTAGCTGATTAGGGTCCAGACCCGTCGTTGGTTCGTCAAGGATCAGAACGGGCGGGTTGTGCAGGAGTGCCTGGGCTAAGCCGACACGCTGACGGTATCCTTTCGAGAGTTGTCCGATTCGTTTATGCTGCTCGCGCCCCAATCCAACTAGTTCAACCGTGTCGCTCACGCGCCGGGTCAGGTCTGAACTGCGGAGGCCGTGCAAAGAGCCCGAAAAACGCAGGTATTCCTTGACGTACAAATCGAGGTAGAGCGGGTTGTGCTCCGGCAGATAGCCAATGCTCCGGCGAACGTCCATCGGGTGCGTGCGAACATCGAACCCGTTTACCTCCACGGTGCCATCCGTGGGCGAGAGGTAGCCCGTTGCTACCTTCATCGTTGTCGATTTACCGGCGCCATTGGGCCCCAGGAACCCAACAATTTCGCCCGGTTGCACCGTCAGCGAAATTTGGTTGACGGCTTTCTGGCTGTTATATTCCTTTGTTAGGTTCTGAACCCGGATAGACATAAGCGTACTAAATTACTGAACGACGAACTAAGCGACGTACCTTGGACAGACCAAACGGACTTTAGACGTTTTGTCCAACATCCCGTATCTAACGTCCAAAGGACGGCATTGAATGTACCGGCAACGTACAAAAAACCGGAAAGAATAGCTATTTTTATCGTTTAACGTGAATAGACACCGTTTTCTACAACCTGTACATGTCCATTTTTCGCAAAAAAACTGTAAAGCAAATTCTCAGTGATGCCGCTGAAGGCGAATCGAGCAAGCTAGTAAAAACACTAGGCGTTCGGGATTTAACGTCGTTCGGGATTGCGGCCATCATCGGGGCGGGTATCTTCAGCACCATCGGATTGGCAAGTTACAATGGCGGTCCGGCGGTGTCACTGCTGTTTGTCTTTACGGCCATTGCCTGCGTTTTTACCGCGCTCAGCTACGCGCAGTTTGCCAGTACGGTTCCGGTTAGCGGGAGTGCTTACACATACGCATACGTTGCGTTTGGGGAGATTTTTGCCTGGGTCATCGGGTGGGCGCTCATTCTCGAATACGCCGTTAGCAACATGGTCGTAGCCATTTCGTGGTCGGAGTACTTCACGTCGATGCTGAGCGGTTTCGGGATAACGTTTCCCAAATATCTGGCGATCGATTACGGTTCAGCATCCAGAGCTTTCGATTTGGTACAGCAAACGCAGCAAAGCGGTACGGCACTAAGTACATTGCCCGAAAATACGCGCGTACTGGCCGATGCCTACGCAAACGCGCCGGAACTGGGTAGTTTGAAGTTGATTGCCAACCTCCCGGCTGGTGCGGTTACCGTTCTGATCACGGCGCTGGTTTATATCGGTATCAAAGAATCCCGTGCGGCCAGTAACATTCTGGTGGTGCTGAAACTGGCTGTTATTGCGCTGGTTATTTCGGTGGGTGCTTTTTACGTGAAGCCCGCCAACTGGTCACCGTTTGCGCCGAATGGGATTTCGGGGGTATTGAGTGGTGTAGCATCCGTGTTTTTCGCCTTTATCGGGTTCGACTCCATTTCAACCACTGCCGAAGAATGTAAAAACCCGCAACGCGATCTGCCGCGAGCCATGCTATACTGCCTGGCAATCTGTACGGTGCTGTACGTCCTGATCACGCTGGTGCTAACGGGTATGGTCAATTATAAGGAACTGGGCGTAAGCGATCCGCTGGCCTATGTGTTTCAGAAAATAAACCTCGATTTTGTGGCTGGTGTAATTTCGGTGAGCGCCGTCGTTGCCATCACCAGCGCGCTACTGGTCTACCAACTTGGTCAGCCCCGCATCTGGATGACCATGAGCCGCGATGGTCTACTCTGGAAACGCTTTTCAACCATTCACCCCAGATTCAAAACGCCTTCGTTTGCTACCATCATCACGGGCATTATCGTAGCCGTCCCTTCCATGTTTATGGATCTTAAATTTTTTGTGGATCTAACCAGCGTCGGAACGTTTTTTGCCTTTATTCTGGTCTGTGCCGGTATTCTGTTCCTGGATGCTAAAGGACTGAGTGCACAGTCAAAATTCAAAGTCCCTTACGTAAACGGCAAATACATTATTGGTTTGGTCTTCCTATGCGTTGCCGGTTACGCCCTGACGGGAACCGATTTATTGGTTACGATGGAAAGCAAGCCCTTGCTCTTCGTGTTCTGGGGCGTTTGGGCATTTTTAGCCGTTCAGGGCTTCCGTGCTAATTTCTCGCTGCTTCCGGTTATTGGTATTTTAACAAACCTGTACCTGATGACCGAATTAGGAGCCAGTAACTGGCAGATTTTTGGTATCTGGTTAATTATCGGCCTCGTGATCTACTTCTCGTACGGTTTCAGAAAGAGCAAACTGAGACACGGCGAAAGCGTCGTTGAGGTATAAAACCAGTTCGTAATAGCTAAGGAATTCTCTGATTCATATGCCGTATCTTCGAGATACGGCATATGAATCAGAGAATTCCCGCTACGGTTTCTTCCGGCGGGGTGCATCAACGCCAAACCATATGGGCAAGGTATATTTCACCCGAATTGGCGTACCCGATTGTCTGCCCGGTAGCCAGCGCGGCATCGCTCTAATGATCCGAATCGCTTCTTCGTCGCACCCCGCGCCAATGCCCGTTAATAGTCGGACATCCGTTAGTCGCCCGTCTGTTTCCACGATAAAAGAGCTTAAAACGCGGCCTTTAATGCCCGCTTTCCGGGCTTCTGGGGAATAGTGAAGGTTTCGTTTTATGAACGCATCTAACGAATCCTTACCACCCGGAAACTCAGGTTGTTTTTCGACAATGGTGAAAACGGTTGTGTCGAGTGATGAGATTGATTGACCGAACCCGATAGTCATCGACAGGGACCAACCGACTAGCACGGACAAAATTGAGGTAGCATTCATGACTTTATTCGAGCGTAAACACGATCGGTAAATTGTATCTCACTCGAACAGGCCTGCCGGCCTGTTTGCCCGGTTTCCATCGCGGCATTTTTTGGATCACACGGACCGCTTCTTCATCGCACCCAAAGCCAATCCCTTTCTGCACGTGCACATCGGTCAGGCTACCGTCGGAGTTGACAACAAAACTTACGTAAACACGGCCAGCAATACCGGACGAAGCCGCCGGGCGGGGGTAGGTTAAATTTTTCGAGAGAAACGTGCGTAGCGCATCAATACCTCCGGGGTATTCAGGTTGCTGCTCAACGGCAATGAATACTTCATCGGGCTTGGGGGCCACTTCAATGGCCTTCTCAACCGCCGTCGGTGCGGTGGCTTCGGGAGCGGCAATAACGTCTATGTCACCTGTTCCCTCCGCCGTTTGCGTCCCAGATGTTGCATCCTGAAGTTGTTCCGTCGTGGGTGGCAAGACTTCCTCGACCACGTCGGCTTCGGGCATAACGACAAGGGGCAGATTGCGTACGGTGTTGACCGCCGGAGCCTGTTCTGCCGGGGGAATCGGGACAGGCGTTTCGACGGGTGGTTCCGCGATTTTCGCCAGGGTCACCTCGGTCATGGACTGCTGCGTTTTGAATAAATCGGCAGGCCACAACCGGGCGTAGAGCATAGGCGCGGATAGGCCCAGTAAAAACAAACCGACGCCCATCCCCAGGGCCCGAGTAAGCGTTGGGCGGTAATGCTGGCGCAGGTCGAAGGCACCGTAAGCGCGATGGCGAGCCTGAAAAATAACCTCGTCGAAGGAGAGCGTTGTGGTAGACGGACGGAACATGGCTTATGCGGATTTAGTCTGTACCGCATAGATGGCTGCGCCGGTAAAATTCCACAAAGGGCGTTATAAACTATCGTACTGCTTCACCAGCGATACGGCATCAGCTTCTGCTTTCAACGTTAGGTCATGCTGTTCCATAAATGCTTTCAGGGCGTCCTTCTGATCGCTCAGGGCGTCCAAAAGCGCCTTCTGAGTTAGCTTTACCTTAACCAGCGTTTGATCGGGTTTGAGAAGATAATACGAAAAAGCGTCGTTGAATGAATCGTAACGGGTATCGTTCGAATACGTGTTCTTATAATCAGCCTGCTTGAACCGCTTGAGCACGCGTTTGAGCAAGGCCGTTTTTCCTTCGTACAACACCATAAAATAGCCCTCTTTCAACGATTCGTCGTCCGTTTTAGCCGTTGGAAACCGCCGGAATAGGTAGGAGTGGCCTACTTCGTCGCGCAGTTGAAAGGATTTGACCTGTTCGGCATTGATAATGATCGAATCATTACCCACCCATGTTCGAAGGAGTAGCAGATGCTGCCGAAACGCGTCGAACTTAATCGGTACTTCGGTATAACTCTGACCACCCGCCATCTCGATCTTTCCTTTGTTCCACGTCGGCAGAAAATAAGGCGTTCCGCGCAGCCCTTCGTACCGATGATCAATCGTGTTGAGCATTCCGTATGGCCCCGAACCGACTATCTGGTCGGTCGATTGATACGTTTCGTAGCCGTTGCGCCGACTGTTTGGATTGAACACAACAGCTGCCGGTGATTTCGTTTTGGTCGAATCACGAGTCTGAGCTGCCGCACCAGCGCAGGGTAGTATAAGGAGAGCCGAAATGAGTACGAATTTCATGGGAACAAGACGTCAACTAAGGGTCACCGAAATAACGAAAATTTCGGTCAATTTGGTAATACTCCGTTGAACAGATTTTTCTATGCCCAACTGCTACAGACTGTCGTACTGTTTGACGAGGGTTATGGCGTCTTCCTCTGTTTTGAATGATAGTTTTTGCTGATCAATAAAAGGCTTGAGAGCTGCTTCTTTGTCGATCATTGCGTCCAGCATGGCCTTCTTCGACAGCTTGATCTTCGTGAGGGTCTGATCGGGTTTCAGAATGTAGTACGAAATCGCATCGCTGAAGGAATCGTAGCGTATGTTCGCTGAATAACCACCCTTGTAATCAGCGGATTTGAATACCTTGGCTATACGCTTGAGCAGGGCCGTTTTTCCTTCATACAGGATCAGAAAAAAGCCATCCCTGACTTCCTCATCGCTTAACTTAGCCGTTGGGTATCGACTGAATAAGTACGGCTGGCCATCCGGATTTATCAGTAAAAAACGGGCTATGGTTTGCCGGTCAATGATGATCGAGTCGTTGCCCGATTTCGGGCGGAGCAAAATCAACGCCTGTCGGTAAGCGTCGAACTTGAGTGGCACATCTTTGTATTGGCGACCATCGCGTAAACTGACCTGACCCTTGGTCCAGTCAGGGAGTAAATAGGGTGATCCATGCTGGCCCTCGTACCGCGAATCGACCCGGAAAATCAACGGTCCGCTCGATGGGTTATTCAGGTTGTTGAGTCGCAGATCAACGGTTGGGTCAGTTGTTTGTGTTTGAGCTGATACCGCTCCGCTCAGCGCCATCAGCAGACAAACGAGGTTACATTTCATGCGTAACAAGTGCGTATAGTTTGAATGAGACGAAACAGAAAGCCGTGCCGGATATCTGATGTCACTCAAATTAATCACAGCACGGCTTTTAATGCAAACAATAGCTTACTAATACTCGTGGGGCAGCGGTATATCGACCCGTTCATTGACCGGGAGGCCCTGTTTGTTCATCTGCTCGATAAACGGATCCGGATCCAGCTCTTCGCAGTTCCAGACGCCCGGTTTCAGCCAGACACCCGTTACCAGCAGCATTGCCCCGATCATAGCCGGTACACCCGTTGTGTAGCTAACCGCCTGCCCCCGCACTTCCCGGTAGGTTTCGGCATGATCACAATTGTTCCAGATGAAGTACGTACGGTCTGCGCCATCCTTCACGCCTTTGATCTGGCAGCCGATACTGGTTTGACCAGTATAGTTTTCGCCGAGCGAGTCGGGAGCGGGCAGCACCGCTTTCAGGAATTCGAGCGGTACAATGTCCATACCGTTGAATTTCACGGAATCGATACGGGTCATGCCGACGTTTTGCAGCACCTCAAGGTGGGTCAGGTAGGCCTGGCCGAAGGTCATCCAGAAGCGGGCGCGCTTTAGCGTAGGGAAGTTCTTAACCAGCGATTCCAGCTCTTCGTGGTACAGGACGTACGACTCACGCGGGCCTATTTCCGGATACTCGATGGGCTTGTGAATACTCATGGCCGGAATTTCAATCCATTCGCCATTTTCCCAGTACCGACCTGGCTGCGTAATCTCACGAATATTGATTTCGGGATTGAAATTCGTCGCGAAAGCTTTGCCGTGATTCCCCGCGTTACAATCGACGATATCCAGATAATCCATCCGGTCGAAATGATGCTTGTTGGCATAAGCCGTGAAGACCTGCGTAGCACCCGGATCGAAACCACAGCCCAGCAAGGCCATCAGCCCGGCTTGTTCGAACCGTTCTTTATAAGCCCACTGCCAGCTATACTCAAATTTAGCAACGTCTTTCGGTTCGTAATTAGCCGTGTCCATGTAATGCACACCCGCTTCGAGACAGGCATCCATAATGGGCAGGTCCTGATAGGGAAGGGCTACATTGATGACCAGAAAGGGGTTAAACGTCCGGATCAGCGCAACGACCTCGGCAACGACATCTGCATCAACCTGCGCTGTCTGGATCGTTATCCCGTGCATTTCCTGAACTTCGGCTGCAATTCGGTCACATTTCGATTGAGTACGGCTAGCCAGCACTATACTTGTGAAGACATCGCTGTTCATCGCACATTTGTGCGCTACTACGCTACCAACTCCACCCGCTCCAATAATGAGCACATTTGCCATGTTGTTAGATCAGATTTTTGGCCGCAAAGATAGACAAAGTCGTGTATAGAGTCGGTTAATAGATTGTGTTCTCCTGAGGAACCCATAACTCACTGGGATAGTGGTCAGTTAATTGGCCAAATCGCTTGGTCAGCAAACAAATGAGTAGTATATTTGTTAAGTAGACAACTAGATCTACGTACTCACTAAAGCCTCTCATCGTTATGAAACTTATTTCTTCCACTGGCTCATTCGAATTCTCCATACTCGGTTATGGCAGCAAAACGACTAACTGGCGCGAGCGAAACAATCTGCGGTGCCGGGTGTCGACAATCTGGCGCCAACAACATGATTCACAGGCTACACCATTGCAAACGTGGGAGGTCCGGCGTTTATTAAGCGGTCTGCGTTCGCTCTGGAGCAAAGCTGCCAATCACGTGACAATGAGCTTTTCAGAACCGGGATTAAGTGTTGAAGCCACGGCTTTACCCGGTGACAACTACAAATTACAGATCCAGTTGGATCATTCGTTGACGCCTTCCTGGCATGCCTATCCTGATTTTCCGCTGGAAATGAACATGATGCTGAACCGTACCCAGCTGGACGAAGCGATCAGGGATTTGTCAAGCCAGTTAGCCATTTATCCAGAACGATAATTTCTCGCGTTTATCAGTACGATCTGTGAATCCCGATGAGCCTTGTAACTCGCCGGGATTTTTTGTTGCCACGTAGAAAAATTACAGTTTCTTGCCTGTAGTTGCGTTTTTTGGTGCTCGATATGCGAATTATCGGATCTGGTTATAATCTAAATGCCTGAACCGATCGTCTGCCTGAACTACGCATTGTATCAGAGCGCAGAATGGGCGTATAGGATTTATAATGACACATTTACTGGTTCGGACAGCCGCTGTTGTTGCCGAAAGCAGATCGTGTATACCATTGGATAATTGTAAAAATAATGTGTGCAGTTTCCCCGACTGGGATAAGGTCACCTCTTGATTACCTCACTTGTAATTCTCATATTTGTAGCTAGAGTGAAGTTTCAGTAGATTTCTTTGTTTGTTTCTATAGAAATACAGAGACATGACGCCCCTCTTTCCTTTAACGTAAAAAGCTGCTAGCATTATGAAAATTGTTAAACGTAGAAACCGCCAGATGACTATGGAGCGCATCTTGCGCGCCATGGGCGAAGTGATGGCTGAACGGGGGACCGAAAAGGCCGGTATTAACGCAGTAGCCGAAAAGGCTGGTGTTAATAAAGTTCTCATTTACCGGTACTTCGGTGGCTGGAATGGTCTATTGGAAGCCTATGTACAGCGCGGTTTCTTCCTATCAATGTTTAACGAAAAATTTCTGGACGCTGTACCGGATAACCTACCGCCTGACAACCGGAGCAAAGTATGGTCTGAATACACTATCCAGTTCATGCAGGAATTTCGTGCCCGTAAACCCTCGCAGGAGTTGATCCGGTGGGAGATGAGCCACGGCGAAACCGAACTCGCCCGTAGACTGGCTGAGTTTCGCGATAGCTCGTATAAAAAACTGGTCGACAAGCTGGCTCCCTTCTCCGACTACGACCCCATTGCCATTACAAGCCTGATGGTTGCTGCGGTAACTCATATCGTACTGAACAGCACCCAGCGTGATCATATCGGTGATATTGACCTGAGTTCCGACGCTGGCTGGGATCGCCTGGAAACGGCAATTCGTCGTATCTACTCGAGCCTGAGCATCGCCCTCGAACGCGAAACGACTAAAAAAGCAGAAGTGTAGTCAAGCGAATAATGGTGCTCACGAAACGGCAACTATGCTCATAGTAAGGTAGTTGTCATTTCGTGAGCACCATTTTTTTTATCGGTTCATCAACGCTTCGATCTCATCGGCTTCGATCGGGATGTTTGCCATTAGATCAATGTTACCTGACTCGGTGATGAGGACGTTGTTCTCCAACCTGATACCGAGCTTTTCTCCCGGAATATAGATACCAGGCTCAACAGTAAAGACCATACCAGCCTCCATGCGCCGGTATTTATTGCCTACATCGTGGACGTCCAGTCCCAGAAAATGAGAGGTGCCGTGCATAAAGTATTTCTTGTACAGCGGTGCGTCCGGATCCTGTTTGTCGACTTCACTACGGTTCAGTAAGCCCAAACCAATCAGCTCCGATTCCATCACTTTACCTACTTCGCGGTGGTACTCGTCCCACAGGTTGCCGGGGCGAAGCATTTGGCTGGATTCTCTCAGCACACGCAATACGGCATCGTAAACGGCCCGCTGCCGTTCGGTAAACCGGCCATTAACCGGTACTGACCGGGTCATATCGGCATTGTAGTTTGCGTACTCGGCCCCTATATCGAGCAGAATCACGTCGCCATCCTGGCATTGCTGGCTGTTATCGATGTAGTGCAGCACGCACGCGTTGGCACCCGATGCGATGATCGGGGAGTAAGCCGCCCCCCGCGACCTGTTTTTTAGGTACTCATGCATCATTTCGGCCTCAATCTCATACTCCCATACGCCCGGCTTGATGAAGCCCAGCAACCGCCGGAACATTTTTTCGGTGATGTCGATGGCCGTTTGCAGAAGCTGAACTTCCTGCGGCTGTTTGATGGCGCGCAGAAAATGCATCAGCGGTGCCGCACGTTCCAGATGATGGAGCGGGTATTTCTGTTTGAACTCGTCGATAAAGCGCGCATCACGGCTTTGTACTGCCACACCGGCGCGGGTATGTTCGTTCGTGTTCAGGTAAACGTAATCGGCCTCGAAGATCATCTGCACGAAAATCTGCTCGAACTGATGCGTCCAGTAAACCTGCTTTTCCGATATGCCCGATGTTTGTTCGGCTTCTTTCTTGGTGAGCTTATGGCCTTCCCAGATCTCGATCAGTTCGCTGGTTTCACGCAGGAATAGTACTTCACGAAATTTAGGATCGGGATGGTCAGGGAACAGAACGAGTCGCGTTTCTTCCTGATCGACACCCGTTAGGTAGAATAAGTCGTTGTTCTGGCGGAATGTCATCGTGCCATCGGCATTGGTTGGCATGATGTCATTTGCGTTCAGAACCACCATCGACTTGGGTTTCAGTAATGGAGCGAGCCGCTGGCGGTTCTGAATGAAAAGTTGGTTGTCAATGGGCAAGTAGCGCATATCAGGACGTTGAAACTGCTTTTCTAATTAAATTGCAAAGAAAACTCAAAGCTATAAGAGTTTTTACGTGTTTGCTTGTTAATGTTTTACTGTACCCGAACAGGGTTAATCGCTTTTCCTGCTTCATGACGCTCCGCCTAAACGTATTCGTTTGCCTGATCGCGCTGTTGATTCAACCGAATCATGGCGTAGCTCGTCCCCACAGGCCCCTCTTATCGGTAAACGAAGGTGGCTCGGATCGCCCTAAGTACTGGATTCTTTTTAAAGCCAAAGATCAGCACGGGTTGCCCGCCCTATCCGAAAGCGCTATCTCCCGAAGACAGGCGCAAAACCTGCCACTCGACGACTCCGATCGACCTGTATCGGCGGCTTATCTGGATCAACTACAGCGTGAAGGAGTTTTGCCACTGAACAAATCGCGCTGGCTGAATGCCGTATCGGCCCGGCTCACGGCTGAACAGTATGCGCAGGTAACTAATCTGCCTTTTGTAGCTGGCATTCAGGCGATTGATCCGGCCATTATTATTACCTCAATTGGTGGTCAGGACCAGCCGCACGGAGCCAGTCCGCATATGGCGCCGGTCATGACCCAGATTCAGGCTACCGATTTTGCGCAGGCGGGACTGACCGGCCGATTCGTCAACGTGGGTGTTATCGACGCTGGTTTTTTCGGTGCTGATTCGGCCAATGCGCTGAAGCACGTATTTGCTCGGGCGGGGGTGAAGCGTGTTCGTGATTACGTGAATGATAAAAAGACCCACGGCGATCTGTTTCACACGCTCGAAACGATGTCGGACTTTCACGGCACCGAGGTGCTGGCCGCAATTGCCGGTAATGACCCCGTCGAAAATACCCAATACGGTCTGGCTACTGACGCAACGTTTTACCTCGCGCGGTCAGATCAGGGCAATCGCGAATACCGGGGCGAAGAAGATAACTGGGTTGCTGCGATGGAATGGATGGATAGTCTGGGCGTACGGCTCATCAACACGTCGCTGGGTTACGCCAAAGGCATGAGCAATCCCAAAGAGAACTACGAACCGAGCCAGATGGACGGTCACACGAGCCTGATCAGCCGGGCCGCGCAGATTGCTGCCGACAAAAAAGGCATCCTGATCATCGTGTCGGCTGGTAACGAGGGCGACGACCGTTCGTGGCGGATCATTAGTACGCCCGCTGATGCACAGGGGGTTATGGCTATTGGTGCAACGAACTCACGTCTCTGGAATCGAATTGGCTACAGCAGCATTGGGCCCGAAAGTCTGCCGTATTTGAAACCCAACGTTTCGTGTTTCTCGCTGTACGGAACATCTTTGTCCGCGCCCGTCATTACCGGATTTGCGGCTTGTATCATGCAGGCAAACCCCAGACTAACTAATAAAGAAGTGATGGCTATCATCGAAAAATCGTCGCATCTGTACCCGTACGGTAATAACTACGTCGGTTACGGTGTGCCACAGGCTTCGAGGGCTATTGCGCTGCTCCGCAACCAGCCGCTACCCGCGACGGCCCGATCGGTAAGAGCATCCGGCAAGTCATTTACGCTGCCCGTTACGTCGAATGAGTCGGTTGTGTCGGTCTTTCACAAAAAAGATGCAACGCACATCTTACAGCAGGAGGCTATGAAGGTCAATAATGGCAAGCTGGCATTGCGTCGGTCATCGGGAGAGAAGCAAACGACCGTCGATCTCAAGAAAGAAGTGATTGAAGTGATCTGGGAGTAATGCGCTGCATGAAGAAAAATTAATTTCGACTTCACATGGGCCTTAAGTGGCGTATATAGCTTTGCTTTCGTAATCAACAGTAAACAACAATTGATAATGAAAGATAACGCAAAATTAATCGCCCCCCTTCTGGTTGCAGTCGTACTGAGTGCTTCCTACGTTAAAGCCCAAACGCCAACGGAGTCAGGAAAAACCAATCAGGGAACGCCAGCGCCCATCGCCTTGAACGCTCCCGGAGTGGACGCTCCTGGACCGGACGGTCCCGGTGGTCGTCATCAACCTGGTGGTCCCAGACCGGACGGTCCGGGTAAGAATCGTGGCGCCCAGAAACAACCTGGTCGCCCAGGTGGAAACGGTCCGGATCGGGGCCTTACCTCACTAACAACCGTTTCGGGTACTGTGGGTCAGTGGGTAGGTAATGATGACGCCATCCTGGAAGGATTTACATTCACCGGATCGACAAATGCGCCGACGACCGTAAAATTTCCCGCGCACCTTGGTCAGCAGGTACAGAAAGCCATCAAACCCGGTGGCAACGTCAGCGTGACCGGCTACACGGAAACTACACCGAACGGAGAATCTCGCTTTCGGATGACCAGCCTCACGTCCGGAAAAACGACAATCACGGATGCACCGCCAGTTGCTCCTGCCACGGCACCGGCTGCTCCTGCACAAACCACCGTTACGGGCAAAATCGCCGATTATCGTTTAGGTCGGGATGGTCGGGTGAATGGATTGGTGCTGGACGATAAAACGATTGTTCGCGTTCCGGCCCACGTAGCGTACCAGCTGACAAACCTGGCGACGAAGGGTACTACGATTACGGTTCAGGGCTCTCCCAAGAGTCTTCGGGATGGGCAGGTGCAGCTCGAAAAAACGAACATCCTGAACGCTTCCGTGTTGACAATCAACGGTCAGCAATACCTTGTACGCTAACTTACGTAAATGAAGCTCGCTTCGACCTGTGATACAGGTCGAAGCATTTTTTGTATGAAAATCCTCATTATCGAAGATGAACGCAAGCTGGCCCGGTTCATGAAACAGGGTCTGGAGCAACACGGACACGTCGCCGATCTGGCCTATTCCGGGTCGGAGGGGCTCAACCATGTTGCCGGTGGATTGTATGATCTGGTGTTGCTGGATTTGATGCTGCCGGGGCAAACCGGCTTTGAGGTGCTGAAAAATCTTCGTGCTTTTGGCCTGGCTGTGCCGGTAATGATCCTATCCGCCCTGAGCGATCCCGATAAAGTCGTGGAAGGATTAGATCTGGGTGCAGTTGATTACTTACGAAAACCCTTCGATTTCAACGAGTTATTAGCCCGTATTCGGGTTTTACAGCGACGAACGCAAACGGGCGATAGCGTAGTACTTCGTCTGGACGATCTGGAAATGAGGCTCGTATCTCATGAGGTTTTCAAAGCCAACGTGAAACTAGAATTGACCAATCGGGAGTTCGCTTTACTCGAACTACTATTGCGTCGGGCCGGTCAGCTGGTAACTAAAAACGAGATTGCTGAAAAGGTCTGGGCCGTCGATTACGATATGGGGAGCAACGTTATTGAAGTGCATATTTACCAGTTGCGCCGGAAACTGGACGCATTAGGTACGCGTGGATTGATCGAAACGATTATTGGCCGTGGTTATCGCCTGAAATCAGCATGAATCTGCGTAGCCGGATCGTTCTAGCCATAACGGCTGTATTTGCGGCTGTGAGCCTGCTGGCGGGCTGGCTGATGCTGACCCGTGCGGAAAAAAGCCTTCAGAATGCTTTCGACCGGGCGGTTCAGACGCGGGCGGGCTGGTTGCTTTCCCAGGTAAGCGTCGATCCGGTTGTGTTGCCGCTACCCACTGAGAGCGAGCAGATGCTGGTGACCTACCAAACCTACGGTCGATGGCGGGAGCTTTTCCGCAGTCCCGGTTTTCCTGCTGCATCTGGCATTGGCCGTGATGCCAATCGACACCCGCGCTCGTATCGGTCAAAAACGGTTCAGAACTCGTCTCTTCAACTGTCAAACGGGCAGCTTAACCTAACATTAGCCGTGCCCGATGCGAGTCTGATCCAGGATATAGAGCGGTTGCGCTGGGTATTTGGGCTGGGCTGGTTCGTTGGGTTGATCTTGGCATTTCTCGGTGGCTATGCGGTGGCGGGGTGGTTACTGAAACCGATTCAGGCCATTGTGAATCAAGCAAGTAAAATCACAAACACAACCACCATTGAGCCGCTGGACCTGCCCGCTACGCAGGATGAATTGTACCAGCTGACCAATACGCTGAATCAGATGCTGGCCCGTATTCGGGAAAGTGCCGAGCTACAGCAAAACTTCTTCGGAGCTGCAGCGCACGAGCTTCGAACGCCCCTCGCCGTGATGAAAACGGGTCTTGAAGTAACGCTCGACAGCGGTCAGGTCGATGGGCGAACGGCCCCATTCCTGCTGGGCCAGTTGGATGAGGTACGACGTTTAACGCGCCTTCTCGACGAATTTCTGACCCTTAGTCGCCCCGATAAAACCAGCCAGTCTCTCCGAATTGAATCGGTTGATTTGGCCACATTGATAAACCAGTGTCTTTCGCAATTGGCCGGCGCTGCTACTGATTATGAGGTATCGACGCGATTCGATGAGCCTGATTTTGCCATTCAGCCGATCTCCACGGATGGTGTCAAACTGGCGCATGTCGTCTTGAATCTCGTTGAAAATGCCATCAAATACGCCGTTCCGAATAGCGTTGTGGTAGTGCAACTAAGCGGGGAAACCGTACCGATGATCCGGGTGCAGAACCAGACCGTTTGCGAAACGGGACCCGTACTTGACCTGATGCAGCCGTATTTCCGGGCCAATCCGTTCAAAGATGGGCATGGACTCGGCTTATGGATCAGCCATCAGCTAACAACGCTGCTGGGTGGCGAACTACACCTCGAATGGCAGGGATTTATCTTTGTCAGCACGCTTGTTCTACCGCAAGAAGTACGTTCCGGCCAACCAATAAAATCCTGAACGCTTTCTACCAATCCCATCAGCGATCATCTTCACGCTACGGGTCTGGCGTGGTCTTTCGGCGGATAATTAAAGATATTGTTTTTCTTTCAGGTAGTTTTTTACGTAATCGCCAATACCTTCTTCGAGGGAGCAGAAAGGGCGATCGTAACCAATGGAGCGAAGCTTAGCCATATTGGCTTGGGTAAAATATTGGTATTTGTCGCGGATGTCGATGGGGGTGTCGATAAATTCGATCTGCGGATCGCGACCCATAGCCTGGAAGGTGAGCGTGGCCAGATCGAGGAAGGTCCGGGCTTTGCCGCTGCCCAGATTATAAATGCCTGAATTACGTCGGTGATGCATCAGGAAGGAGCAAACGTCAACGATGTCTTTCACATAGATGAAATCCCGCATCTGCCCGCCGTCCGTATAATCGGGATTGTGCGACCTGAACAACTTCATCGTGCCGGACTGGCAGATCTGATTGTAGGCATGGAAAATTACCGATGCCATTCGGTCTTTATGGTATTCATTGGGGCCGTACACATTGAAGAATTTCAGGCCCGCCCAGAAAAAAGGTTTACGCTCCTGCTCTAAAACCCAAATGTCGAACTCATTCTTCGAATCGCCGTAGGGATTGAGCGGCTTCAACTGCGGAATCAGCGACTCATTATCGTCATACCCAAATTCGCCGAGTCCATAGGTGGCTGCTGATGAAGCATATACGAGCGGAATCTGGTACTCAATACAGCGATTCCAGATCTGCTTGGAGTATTCGACGTTCAGGTGTTCAAAAATCTGACGGTCAAATTCAGTCGTGTCCGTACGGGCGCCGATGTGGAAAATGAACTCGATCTCATGATAGTTTGTGTCGAGCCAGCCGAAAAAATCTTCCCGGTCAACCCGTTCCTGAATACGTTTACCCGTCAGATTCGCTTCTTTATCCGGGTTTGAAAAGTCATCGACAGCGACAATAAAATTGAAGTTTTCCTGATTCAATTTGCTGATCAAACAGCTTCCGATAAAGCCAGCAGCCCCTGTGACAATAATCATAAAGTACTAGTAGTAAACGTATTGATGTCGATAATGAGAAGGAAGTCGGACTGAATGAAGTGAAAGCGGGTGTAAAGATACTGATTTTAAGACGAACAAAGGAATAGCGTTTTTAACGATTAAATTGCATTTTTCTTATACAGGCTTTTTGGATGGTATTGGTCGTTTTCAACCGATGTAAGGTTTCATCACGCTTAAAGAGTTCGTACCTTTGTGGCCTATTTTTAAAATCGGCGTTTCTGGCAACCGCCCCATCTAAACCAGAAAAATGGTCTATATAAACAGAATCGAACATTTCAACGCTGCCCACCGGCTCTACAATCCGGCCTGGTCTGAGGAGCGAAACAAGGAGGTTTTTGGTCCCTGCGCGAACATGAACTGGCACGGCCACAACTTCGAGCTTATCGTAACGGTGAAGGGCGAGCCGGACCCCAATACGGGCTTTGTCATTGACCTGAAACTGCTGGGCGATATTGTCAAACGGGAGGTCATCGAGAAAGTGGATCACAAAAACCTGAACCTTGATGTGGACTTCATGCAGGGCAAAATGGCCAGTTGCGAAATCTTTATCATGGAAATCTGGAAAATTCTGGAACGGGCACTGGCCGACGTGACAGAAGCCCACTTACACCAGCTTCGACTTTATGAAACACCGAAAAATTTCGTGGATTATTTCGGCGAATAAGTCATGAACTATTACCTCATTGCCGGAGAACGTTCCGGCGACCTCCACGGTGCCAACCTGATTCGCGCCATTCGCCGTCACGATTCCGATGCGCAGTGTCGGGCGTACGGTGGCGAACAGATGGAAGAAGCCGGGGCCGTTCTGGTTCGCCATTACCGCGATATGGCGTTCATGGGTTTTCTGGAGGTAGTGAAAAATCTGGTCACAATCCGCCGGATCATGCGTGAGTGTCAGGATGATCTGCTCACCCATCGTCCTGACGCGCTTATTTTGATCGATTATGCCGGGTTCAATCTGCGTATGGCCCGGTTTGCGAAAAAACACGGCATTCGGGTATTCTACTATATTTCGCCGAAGGTTTGGGCCTGGAACCAGCGTCGGGCCCTGAAAATCAAAGAAACCGTCGATCGGCTGTTTACCATCCTGCCATTTGAGACGGAGTTTTTTGCTACTTACGATTACAAGGTAGAATATGTCGGTAATCCGCTACTCGATGCCTTTGCTGATTTCGAGCCAGACCCTGACTTTCGGGCAAAGTTAAAACTGGACGAGCGACCCGTCATTGCTCTACTGCCCGGTAGTCGTCGTCAGGAAATCACGTCGATACTACCGGCTATGCTGGCTGCAACGCGCCAATTTCCAAACCATCAGTTTGTTGTCGGGACCGTCAGTAATTTGCCGGCACCACTTTATGGCAACCTGCTGGGCGGTTATCCAACGGTTAAGCGCGTTAGCGATTCGGCCTATGACTTGCTGACTGTTGCCACGGCTGCGCTGGTCACGTCGGGTACTGCTACGCTCGAGACGGCTCTTTTCAATGTGCCGCAGGTCGTCTGTTACAAAACAACGACCGTATCCTACGCAATTGCCAAACGGTTGATTGCTGTCCCATTCATTGCGCTTGTGAACCTCATCGCAAACCGCGAAGTAGTAAAAGAACTGATTCAGAACGATCTAACTGCCGATCATATCGCTGATGAGCTACGGGCTGTTTTGCCAGGTGGTCCGCGCCGTGAAGCGCAGTTGACCGGTTACGCCGATGTTCAGGAAAAGATGGGCGAACCGGGCGCGTCGGAACGGGCGGGAAAGCGAATGGTCGAACTCGCGAGTGAATGGTCGAAGTCTCGCTGAAAACAAACGTATTAGCGCTCAATAACGCCCGTTGCTTCCCATTTCTTCAACCAGTCTTTCTTGACACCGTGAATCTCTGAAACGAATTCATAGAACGGAATCATGTCCTGTTCATAATTACCCGTTACGTAGATGGGCTCACCCAGAACCGCCAGCTTGCGGGGCCAGTCGAAGCCGACCGGAATGATTGGTACGTTGGCCTGAAGAGCAATGTAGTAGAATCCCGTCTTTAACTTTGACACATTGCTGCGCGTACCTTCGGGGGCGATGCAAACATGAATTCGCTCGTTGCGGTTGAACACATCGACAATGGAATCAACCATGTTGTGCGACTTGTCCCGATAGACCGGCTGACCGCCCAGCAATCGAAAAAGCCAGCCGGAATACCACTTGAAAAGCGAACTTTTGGCCAAGTATTGAATCCAGATATGGATGGTCGGGCGGATACTCAGCCCGATCAGAAAATCCCAGTTTGTGGTATGGGGAGCTACCACCCAGAGACCCTTCGGCACGTTTGGTATAGGACCAACAACGCGCCATCCGGCGACTTTAAACAACCATCGGGTGAGGGCACCTAGCATTTCTTACGTTTCTAAAAATTCGTCGTAACAGTACATACTTTTCAGTCGATCAGCCTGAACAGCTAATAGACCAAAAAGTATGAACCGGTACGGCAGGTACCCTGAAATCAAATTAGTATTTCCGGTCCTTGCGTTCCAGCCACTTGCCCGTCATAAATGAAGCCACTAGCAGGACAACATAGAACAAAAGCGTTAGCGGAGTTGATAAATCCATATCTGTATTCGGTTGAATTCGTACGCAAAAGTACAATAGACGTTGGATATTAGACACCAGAAGTCAGACAAAAATGAAAAACTCGTGGCAGGTGTCCAGAATCCTATCCATACCTACAAAACTCCCTTCGTACTGGGGAGGTTATCCAATTCCTTGATATCGCGACGAACGGCCATTTTTATCGCTTTGGCAAAGGCCTTAAAAATAGATTCGATCTTGTGGTGCTCATTGTCGCCTTCGACTTTCACATTCAGGTTGCAAAGGGCGGTGTCGGAGAAGGACTTGAAAAAATGAAAGAACATCTCAGTTGGCATATCCCCAATTTTTTCACGCCGGAATTCCGCTTCCCAAACCAGCCAGGGACGTCCGGAAAAATCAATGGCGACCTGCGCGAGTGCTTCATCCATGGGCAGCAAGAAACCGTAGCGGCTAATGCCCCGTTTGTCGCCCAGCGCGCGCCGGTACGCTTCGCCAAGAGCCAACGCCGTATCCTCAATCGTGTGATGCTCATCGATGTGTAAATCGCCCTGCACCTGAATGGTCAGGTCGGCCCCCGAATGTTTGGCTACCTGGTCGAGCATGTGATCGAAGAAACCAAGCCCCGTATGAATATCGGCCTTACCGCTACCATCGAGATTCAAGTCAACCCGAATCTGTGTTTCTTTGGTGTGTCGGTCAACGGTGGCCGTTCGGGCGGGCAAGCGCAGAAATTCGTAGATCGTATCCCAGTCATCGGTTTTGAGCGCAATGGCGTTTTGCATCGCATCGGTCAGCCCCGTAACGTCAGCGGCCTGCACGGTCGCCAAACCATCGGGTGGCAAAAATAGAATTGCTTTGGCACCCAGATTGACCGCTAACTGTACGTCGGTGAGCCGGTCGCCGATAACGTAGCTGTTGGCCAGATCGTAGGCGTCGCTGAAATACTGGGTCAGCATGCCAGTTCCAGGCTTACGGGTCGTCGAGTTATCGCGCGGGAAATGGCGATCGATATGAACAGCGGCAAACGAAATATTTTCGCCCGCAAACGTAGCCATCATTTTGTTGTGAGCAGGCCAGAACGTCTCTTCCGGAAAGGAAACGGTACCGAGTCCATCCTGATTGGTGACCATAACCAGTTCATAATCGGTCTCTTCAGCAATGTTTCGCATTGCTGAAATAACTTTTGGAATATAATCTAGTTTAGCTAACGAGTCGACTTGCTGATCGGGTTGCGGCTCAACGATGAGGGTGCCGTCACGGTCGATGAATAAAATTTTTCGCATAAAGAGAGTATCTGGGCGACAAAGATACCGCACCGACCGTATTGTAAGCGAAAACCTGCTAATTTTGCAGTGTTTTAGCGTTTTCGATACATACTGTACCCAGGCTTACTGATATACTCCTCTGGTTTTTATACATTAAAAGTCTTATCAGTTCGTAATTCGCTTTCCTTAGGAGCCATAAATCTATCCCATCACATACTACGCTAGGAGTAAATTTTCATCTTGTACCATACATATACTACCAAATAAACTTATGCCAACAGGATCATCCAGATTGACCCGAATAGGGGTTTTTTATGACGGTAACTATTTTCTACACGTAAGTAACTATTATAATTATTCTCACGAACGGCGCAGCCGGATTAGTATCTCAGGATTACATGCATTTA
Source organism: Spirosoma agri (assembly GCF_010747415.1). Classification (NCBI taxonomy): domain Bacteria; kingdom Pseudomonadati; phylum Bacteroidota; class Cytophagia; order Cytophagales; family Cytophagaceae; genus Spirosoma; species Spirosoma agri. The sequence goes on from NZ_JAAGNZ010000002.1 coordinate 754,064, forward strand.
TACGTCGGCAGGTAGCCGAAGAAGAAGGCGTAAACGAACGGCTCTGCCAAATCGTTGATGCCCACTATTTCAGAGGGCGTTTGAATGCCCACGAAGCGAATCAGCGGGGTAATCAATTATTTTATGACCGTCTGTTCGATGATATTCTGATGTCGGAAGGGGTCGTAACCCATTACCTGCCCGTAAAAACCTATCAAGGCTACCGGCAGGAAAAGGGGATCGATGTGTGGCTGGCGCTCGAAGCCTTTGAACTGGCTCAATACAAGAAATTTGACGTCGTTGTTCTAATCACGTCCGACGGCGATTATGTTCCCTTGATTCGTAAATTGAACACGCTTGGGTCGCGCATTATGGTGCTGAGCTGGGACTTTGAGTTTTTGAATGAGCAGGGCGAAAAGCAGGTGACCCGTACGTCGCAGGATTTACTGGAAGAAGTGTCGTATCCGGTAGCCATGCACGGACTGATCGATGATCGGAGCCGTCGGAACGATATGGTGATCCAGAATCTATTCGTCAAGCAGCAACAGCAACAGGCCCGCCCAACGTTTACGGCGGTAGCCGCTGCCAGCAATGGTGGAAGCTACAGCAATAGTTTCGCGAACGGGTTCTCGGCCAATGATGAGTACGAAGGATATACGCAATCCGATGAGCCAAACTACAATGTGGCCGATACGGTAGACGATGATCCTGAAGGGCGTAAGATCAGTACCGTGCGCAGCCTGAAAACGGGGTATGGGTTTGTTAATTACCCACCAAACAACCTGTTTTTTCATTACACAAGCCTGATTGATACGGATTTTAATGAATTACAGATAGACGACGAAGTGGAGTTTACGATTGGCCAGAATGCCGAAGGGAAAGATATTGCTATCGACGTTCGGCTGTTACGCGCCTGAGTATGACTAGTGAACGCGTGCCCGTTGATGATGTACAGGCGTTCCAATGGCAGGCATTGACGTGGGCGCTGACCCAACAATCGCGTGAAGATGGCTTCGTTGCGTTCCTGACGAACAACCAGATCGCTTATCCAAACGACCCGTTTCCGAACCGGCTATTTGTCGGGGCGAAGCGGGTCGTTTCGTTTTCGGATGTTGATACCTTTCGGGAGTTATACCGCGCTCATGCCGAACGACCCGGCTACCTGGTCGGCTATTTCGGATATGATATAAAAAATGAACTGGAAGCGTTGACCAGCCATAATCCTGACCGTCTGGGTTTCCCCAACGCTTATTTTGTTGAGCCGGAATGGATGATCGACTTCGTGGATAATGAAGTCGTGGTTTCGGGAGAAGGTGATGGTAAGGCTGTTTTGCGCGAAATTTCTCTTGCCGACCCGTTGGACCGCCCTGGCCCCTCCCGCAACGGCGGACCGCCTATTCAATGCCGCGTTTCGGCTGAAAACTATCAGGCAACCGTCCGGCGGATACAACAGCACATTCTGGCGGGGGATGTGTACGAATTAAATTACTGCATCGAATTTTTTGCCGAGGTCATCGACCTTGACCCATTGACTGTCTACCGATTGCTGAATGAGCGTTCGCCGATGCCCTTTTCGAGTTTTCTTAAACTGGGCGATCGGTATGTGATGGGTGCTTCACCCGAGCGTTTTCTCCGGAAACAAGGCCAGAGCCTGTTGTCGCAGCCGATCAAAGGAACGATCCGACGCGGGAAAACGCCGGATGAAGACGTTGCGCTTCGTGAGCAGCTACTAAACTCAGAAAAAGAGCGGGCCGAAAATCTGATGATCGTCGATCTGGTACGCAACGATCTGGCGCGGAGTGCCAAAACGGGGTCTGTTCGCGTCGATGAGCTTTTCGGCATATACGGCTTTCAGCAGGTTTACCAGATGATTTCGACCGTTTCGGCTACGATACGGGATTCGGCAACCTGGGTCGATGCCATTCACAATGCCTTTCCAATGGGTAGTATGACCGGCGCACCAAAAATCCGGGCCATGGAACTGATCGACGAGCTGGAAGTTAGTCGTCGGGGGGTGTACTCCGGGGCTATCGGTTTCATAACTCCCAACGGTAACTTTGATTTCAATGTGGTTATCCGGACGTTGCTCTACAACGCGGAAACCCACTATGCGTCCTTTTCGGTCGGGAGCGCTATCACTTACGACGCCGACCCGGAGCAGGAGTGGGAAGAATGTTTACTAAAAGCCCGCGCGATTCGAGAGGTGCTTGAGCAGTATCTGGCTGCCGGAACTCATTGACCGAGGGAGCAGCCCGGCGCTCATACCGCTTAATAGATAACGACTTCTTTCGTGTGGAACTAACCAGTTATTTTACTCTTCTCCTGTAAACGAAGCAACATTTTGTGAGCAAAACCCCTCCTTGCTAGGGAGTGCTACCGTTCGTTAAATTTACTACTATAAATTTAGTTAAAAAACGTTAATCTTGTAACCAGCGCTCAGTTACCCGATTATATTTGCCCGCAATACACCCGTTAACCTTTACCTATTCACTGATGAAAAACTTCTTCATGCTGGCCGTGCTATGCCTGTTCACGGTGGCTGCGTATGCCCAAAACCCAACGGCACCATCGCGCTTTACGCTACAAGGCAAAGCTGTTGATACGGCTGCCGCTCCACTCGCTTCGTCAACCGTGATGTTGTTGAGCCCCAAAGATTCATCGCTGGTCAATTTTACGCGAGCGGACGAAAAAGGGGCATTCACCTTCAAGAATATCAAAGCCGGCAGTTACGTTCTGAAAATCTCATTCGTTGGCTATATTCCTTATAATCAGGTAATCAAGTCAGGTAGCGACGCTGTTATTGATCTGGGTGCGCTGAAACTGAAACCAATCACCAGAGAACTGATGGAAGTCGTTGTCAGAACGGCAAAGGCTCCCCTTACGATCAAGGGCGATACCATTGAATACAACGCCAGTTCGTTCAAGGTGCCGCCCGGCTCGACGGTCGAGGATCTGCTACGGAAGCTACCAGGAGTTCAGGTCGATCAGGATGGTAACATTCGGGCGCAGGGGCAGGAAGTGAAGCGGGTAACGGTCGATGGGAAGAACTTTTTCGGCAATGATCCCAAGCAGGCAACCAAGAACCTTCAGGCCGAATCCATATCGAAAGTGCAGGTCTTCAACGACAAGACGGATCAGGCCAAGCTGACGGGCGTCGATGACGGGAAAAAAGAAAAAACGGTAAACCTAGAGCTGAAAGAAGAATTCAAAAAAGGGGGTTTTGGTAAAGTAACGGCCAGTGCGGGACCCGCTTCCAATGACATTCCGTTGCGGGGAGAAATCAAGGGTAGCTACAACAAGTTCAACGCGAAGAACCAGTTTTCGCTGGTTGGGCTGGGTAATAACACCAACCAGCAGGGCTTGTCGTACAACGATTACCAGGATTTTCGGGGGAGTAACGCGTACAACGGGAATCAGAACGCGGATTTTGGTTTCAGCGGGGGCAACTTCTTCTATTTTTCCGACAGTGGCGACGAAGGATTGGGCATTCCCGTCAGCGGTCGGCAGGGGACCGGATTCTCCAACAATGCGGCTGGTGGCATCAACTACAATTACGACACCAAGAAAAAGAAGTTCAGTAGCAGCTATTATTACAACCAGACCCGGCTGGAACTGGACGCTATCCGAAATCAGACGTATTACCTCCCACAGGGCCAATATCAGATCAATGAAACGAGCAATCAGTTGAATTTCAACGGGAATCACCGGGTTAGCCTACGGTATGAGAATGAGTTGGATTCCGTCAATACGCTGGTCTTTATCAACAATAGCCGATTAGGCAATGGCAATGCTGGTCTTAACCGGATACAGGATCTGGACCGTAACAACGGCATAACGACACAGAACACGACGAGAAACAGCAGCACCCAACGGCAGGTCGGCTCCTCCAGTTCGCTGATTTACCGGCTGAAGATGAAAAAGAAAGGTCGGAGTTTTGCGGCCAGTACTACCTACGAAATCAATACCAACGACGCTAACTTAAAGCTTGATGCTACGAATCAGTTTTCGCAGCCAACCAGCGTCAATGAAACATTACGGATTATTCGACAGGATCAGGGGACCAACAGCCACCGGAGCGAGTACAAAGCCAGCCTACAGTTTGTGGAACCGTTTGCCAAGAAATTTTTCTGGGAAACATTCTACAACTTCAGCCTGCGCTACGACGAAGTTGATCGCGACGTAATTGATCGAAGCGAAAACAACAGCGATCGGGTGCGCAACGACTCATTGAGTTTGTACTACAAAAATAATTACGTCTACAACCGACTTGGCAGTAGTATCCGGTATACCAACAAGGGCCTGAACATATCGGGCGGGGTGGCGGTGCAGCGCTTCACACTAAACGGAGAATTTGCCCCCGATCAGTCGGCTACCTCGTTCAGACAAATCAATCGTGTATTCACGACGGTTATTCCGAACGTAAGTTTGAACTATGATTTGAAGAACAACCGCTATCTCTACGGAGGGTATAACGTGAGCGTACAGATTCCAACGTCCCGTGACCTGCAACCGGTGACGAACAACAGTAACCCGCTGTTTATCAACCGGGGAAATCCAAATTTGCTGCCGCAGCTGGGTCATAATATAAACATTGGCTACAACTACTTCAATCCGGGTAGTTTTATCAATCTGTATGTTGGCGTGAATGGAACTCAGTATGTCAATCAGATTGTGTACAGCCGGAACACAGATCCGCAAACACTTATTACGGAGATCATGCCCGAAAATCAGTCGGGCGGGCGTATGGTTGGTTCGTATGTAGGTTTTGGCTTCCCCCTCAAAAAGACCAAAGCAACTCTCGATCTGAACGCGAATCTGAACTTTAACACGAATCCGGCTAAAATCAATGGGATTACCAACGAAACACGCGGTCAGAACTACGGCTTCGGAACGCGGCTTAGCCTGACACCGGTCGACTGGCTGACGTTCTACGGTAATGCGAACATTGGCATTAGTAATACGCGCTATTCGATCAGTTCAGGGCAGGATCAGGTGTTTATCAATAACAACTTCGGTGGTGACCTGACCGTGAAACTGCCGCACGACTTTTACATCAACAGCACGCTCAATTATCGGGTCAGCAAGAATGACCTACTCAATTTCGATCAGCGTATTCCCATCCTGAACGCGTCGATTTATCACATTCTCGGAAAAGCCAAACGGGCCGAAATCCGGCTGTCGTCGGTCGATCTGCTCAATCGGAATATCGCCATCACGGCCAACGCCAGCCAGAACTACGCGCAGTATGAACGTATTCAGACGCTGGCCCGCTATTTCATGCTCGGCTTTACGTACAACATGCGTGGTGTTACGGCGAAAATGCGCCGGGATGGATTCTAACAGGTAGAGCTATATAACTGATTACTTAGTGTGCTATGAAACATATATTACTACTTGCCGCCCTGCTGATCGGCTTATCGGCAACGGCTCAGAACACGGAAGGCGTTGTTACGTACGAACGAAAGACGTACTGGACGAAAATTTATAACCGGATGACGTACCTGAGTCAGGAACAGAAAGACCGGATTTCGCAGACCTGGAAGAATGACGAAGAGAACAAAGAAAAAATGAAGCTGACCTTCAATCAGGACGCCAGTCTATACACGTACATGAACGAGATGGGGAGCACCGAAGATGGCCGCTACACATGGCGCAATCAGGAGTTGGTCCTATATCGTAACTTCGCTAAAGAGCAGCAAACGGACGTTATCGAAATGCTGGGGAAAACGTACGTCATTGAGGATTCGTTGCACACGCCTGTCTGGAAAATAGGCAATCAGATCAAGGACATTGCCGGCTTTATCTGCATGAAAGCCGAAACCGAGGATCCGATCAAAAAGCAGAAAATTACGGCCTGGTTCGCGCAGGATATTCCGGTTCCGGCGGGTCCCGAACGATATCACGGATTGCCTGGCCTCATTCTGGAATTGAACCTGAACGATGGCGACGTTGTCATTGAAGCAACCAATGTGGCCTTTAAGAAGGTAACTCCCGACGAGTTTAAGCTACCCAAAGTAAAGGGCAAGAAAATTAATGACCCGGCTTACGATACATTGATCAAGGAGTATATTGCCCAGCAAATCAAGGCTCACCAAAACCCATATTGGGAAATCCGGTACTAATGAATTTACCGCACGTTGGTTCGCTTCGTGCTCGTTACTTAAACTGTAAAACCTGCTTACCCCGCTCCGCTGACCTATGCAAGGAGCGAGGTGAGCAGGTTTTACAGCTTAAGCTGCTTTTTCGGGCGCGTTAGGTTCGTATAACATGCCCGTACAAAGGCAGTACTTTCGGGCGGTTCGGGCCAGAATATCGCAGTTCTGACAGGATGAACACTGGTTCCAGAAGCGTTCATCCTGCGGCAGCTCCCCAAAAGCGACCGGTCGGAAACCAAGCTGCGTATTTAGGTTCATAACAGCTTGGCCGGTCGTAATGCTGAACAGTTTTGCCCCTGGGAACAACTGGCGGCTCAGGCGAAACAAGGCCTGTTTAACCTGTTGCGCAACTCCATGCCGACGATAATCAGGATCGACAATCAGGCCCGAGTGCGACACAAACTGCCCGTTCTCCCAAACATCGAGGTAAGCGAAGCCGACCCATTGGCCCATTGGTAACGTGGCAATCACGGCTTTCCCGTCCAGCATTTTTTGCCGAAGATAGGCCGGAGAGCGCCCGCTGATACCCGTTCCTCGGACCTGGGCGCTTTCGGCTATCGTGCAGCAGATCGAATCGATGTGGACCAGGTGTATAGCTGATGCCACGGTAATCGTTAAATCTGGTTCCATACGTAAATTCCTGTAAGACAGCTCGTCTGATACAGCGGTTAAGGGAGGCACGTATGTAGTTGACGATGATACTCCGTGCGTAAGGCACGAGGTAGTAGGTAGTGAATGACTTCTGACCGGGCATCCCGTTTATCTAGTAACATAGACAGGCGGAAAACGTAGACTGTACAAACTGCATTGCTAACTTGTTTATCCCCTTCTTTCAGTAACTCTTCGGCGGCCAAAAGACAGCGTTTGACGGCTCTGAACTTGTTTTGATAAGCCAGAACGGACGTTACCTCGCATAGCTTATGTAAGACGGTATATACCCCAGTCTCACGCGGTAAGACCATAAAATCCTGACGAGCTTCCGGTATTCGGTTGATCAGCACATTGAGCAGATCGGTTTTACTGATGACATCGTTCATAGCCATGCTTGTTAAAATACTAACGCAGTGCTTAACAAATCTGTGCCAAGTCCAGAGTGCTGTGGTTATACGGTTGACGATTAGCTCGTTAGGCTCGAACAAGCTTCATGGGTACCGGCGTAAGCCTATCATTTTGAGAAGACTGCCTGTCAAAATGGTAGCCTGTCGATACGAGTGGCCATGCCGCATGCTGCTGAACCAGCGAACCATACGGCTGTTACAGGATCGCGTGTTAGTCAGAACGACCAGTTTTCAGATTGATCGATCCATAGGCCGTATCTTGACGATACGGCCTATGGATTATCCGGAAATGATAAGTATACAGCTATCGGATTTTGTGTCGATTACTCCTGTGTTTTTGCCCTGGCATAAGCAGGAAAGCGAACGTGGGAAGAATTGAAAAGACCAACAAATACGGTTAATTAGTAGCGTCAAACGAAAAGAAAATAAACGTAAATGCCCGTTAAACTGACTACAGGAGTTGTTCTTTTTGGCATAGGTGCGCTCACGCCTTACCTATTGACAATCTTCTTTCTGCGTGACATCGACTTTGTTCTCACCGTAATGCTAAACGCCTTGTCGTTATTTTTTGTAATCATTGCCAGGGCGATACTCAGGGAAGAGGAGCCAGTAGAAGCGCGAAAGAAACATTATTCATGGGCGGCAGTTGGGGTTGTCATTTTTTACTTTCTTAGCTACCGATTCCAGGCCCGAGTGGGTAATTACCTTTATTTTAAACGAAAAGAAGAGACGCTAACGAACTTGGTCATCGAGGTGAAAAAGTATCGTAAAATAGAGGAGATGTCGGACGGGTTACGATTCTGGAAGACAATAAATAAGATCGCCTACGAGATAAACCCCAAAGATACGGTCCGGGAATTCAGTACGTCACCCGGAAAGCAGTTGCTCCCTGAGGTGCTGAAAAAACAGGGGATCGATAAGCGTCACTACGAATCGTTTCGGCAGAGCCTGAGAGAGGCTGGATTTATAAGCTTTACGATTCTTCCAGACGGAACAATTTCGTTTATGAGGGATGGTTTTATTGATAACTGTCGTGGCATTGCCTATTCAGAAACGGGGAGAAGACCAGACTACAACGATTGTGGACAACTAACGAAGTGGGTTAACATTAGCGGCAACTGGTACGAATGGACAACGACTTAGGCGAGGTAGCCGTATCACGATCACGCTTGTCATTCACTTGCCCCTTCGTTCGGGAACGACTACCTTAGTAGCTGGCGCAGCATACGGACACGTTCGGTCGCACGGCGCACCTAAACCGATAATCTGAATGGAAACAATATTCACCACCGACCGCGTCCGGCCGTTGCTGGCACGCGTTCGTGACTTTGTGGCCGACGAATTGATCCCTCTCGAAAAAGGCTTCTCACATCATAACCTCGGCGCGCTAATTCCGATACTTGACCAGAAGCGCGAACAAGTAAAAGCCGCCGGACTTTGGGGACTGCATCTGCCAATAGCCGAAGGCGGTCATGGCTTGACCCTTTGCGAATTTGGGCAGATTAGCGAACAACTAGCTCACGCGCCTTTCTTCGGCCACTATGTGTTCGGCTGTCAGGCTCCTGATATCGGCAACACTGAATTACTCCACAAATTTGCCTCGCCAGCAATCAAAGAACGGTATCTAAAACCCCTTATGGACGGCGAAATCCGGAGTTGTTTTTCGATGACTGAGCCCGACTATGCCGGATCGAACCCAACCCGAATGGCTACGGGAGCGGTTCGCGACGGGGATGCGTACGTTATCAATGGGCGTAAGTGGTTTACCTCCTCGGCCGATGGGGCTGCGTTTGCCATTGCCATGGTCGTCACGAATCCCGATGCGGCTCCGCACCAGCGGGCGAGTATGATCATTGTGCCGACAGATACACCTGGCTTTACGATTGAGCGCAATATTCCGGTTTTTGGCGATGTCGGACAGGGCTGGTTTAGCCACGCCGAAATAAGTTATACCGATTGTCGGGTACCAGTGTCTAATCTGATTGGGGGCGAGGGGATGGGGTTTCGACTCGCACAGGAACGACTCGGCCCCGGTCGTATTCATCACTGTATGCGCTGGATCGGAAACGCCGAAAAAGCGCTGGATCTGCTTTGCAAACGTGCCGTCTCCCGCGAAATTGAAGATGGGGTCATGCTGGGCGAAAAGCAATTCATACAGGATTTTATTGCCGAAAGTCGGGCGGAGATTGACGCTAGTCGGTTATATGTGCTCAACACGGCCCATATGATTGATACCGTTGGCGTTGCGAACGTGCGCGATGCGGTGTCGGCTATCAAGTTCTATGTAGCTAATGCCTTTCTGCGCGTACTCGACCGGGCTATACAGGTGCACGGTGCGCTGGGCGTTACCGACGACACAGTACTAGCGGCTATGTACCGCCATGAGCGCGGAGCCCGCATCTGGGATGGTGCCGACGAGGTTCACAAACAGAATCTGGCCCTCAGTATTCTCAAAAAATACGGTCTGGATGTCAAGAAAAAGACCCGCGAACTCCAGGCGTTTCGCCGGATGATGGACGAAAGCCACTAGTGTATGAACGCTGCATTCAGGCCATTGGACGTTAGCGCGTGGACACTAAACGATGGACCAGCTCATCAAGCTATACACTTATCAACTGCTGACCAGCACCGACTGGGCAATGCCCTAAACACAACATTAGCACAATGATTACTCCTGATGCTCCCCGCCCCGTTCGGATGGGTGAAGAACTTGATTTAACCCTGCTGAACGCGTACCTGCACGAACACGCGCCCGAGGTGGGAGAGGTGCTGGAGGTAGGCCAGTTTCCCGGTGGTTTTTCGAACCTAACGTACTCACTTAAAACCGCCGATCAGGAGTACGTGCTTCGTCGGCCGCCGGTTGGCGCAACCATCAAAGGTGGTCACGACATGGGCCGGGAATTTCGGGTGTTGTCATTGCTACAGGGGCATTACGCGCACATGCCAAACCCGGTCGCTTACTGCGAAACAGATGGTATACTAGGCGCATCGTTTTACGTGATGGAACGCATTGCGGGCTTGATTCTGCGTGCTCCGATGGCGCCGACACTGAATCTGCCACCACGGCTGATGCGCCAGCTATCGGAAGCGCTGATTGATAATCTGGTGACTATTCATGCGTTGGATATCGTAGAAACGGGTTTGATTCAGCTCGGGAAACCGGAAGGTTATGTGCAACGGCAGGTAGAAGGCTGGACGAAGCGATACCGTAACGCGCGGACGGATGCGATTCCGGCAATGGACATAGTAGGTAATTGGTTGGCCCAAAATTACCCCGCTGAACAGCCACCTGCTTTCCTTCACAATGACTATAAGTTCGATAACGTTTTGTTCGCACCCGATGAATCGACCGGCGAACCAATGCCAGCGATTCGGGGTGTTTTGGACTGGGAAATGGCTACCGTCGGCGATCCGCTCATGGATCTGGGGGCAACGCTGGCTTACTGGTCGGAGGCAACGGATACGCCCGCTTACCGAACGTTCAACCTCACCTGGTTACCCGGTAATCTGACCCGGCAGGAAGTGGCCGACCGCTATGCGCAGCGCAGTGGCCGCGATCTGTCGAACATCGTCTTCTATTACGTGTTTGGTCTCTACAAAAACGCCGTCATCGCGCAGCAGATTTATGCCCGCTGGAAACAGGGCTACAGCCAAGACGAACGTTTCGGGAAAATCCTGCCCATGGTTGTCGAACTGGCCAATAAAGCCGCCGGAGCTATAGAAAGTGGCCAGCTGACGTAACGTAGACCGCTCGGGTGAACCCGTCCCAGTCTGCGCAGATGTCTTTACGTAATCTATGCGGACTGGAATGGGGCCGTCCGCGTTACGTTATACCCAATACCTTCAGGATTTTATCTGCATCGAACGTATCTATCGACGGGAAATAAGTCTGATAGGCTTCGCGCTGAAGTTTGGTCGCGTAGGTACGGTGGAAAAAATAACGCCCGTATTTGATGACGTAGTTCAGAATGAAGAAACGATAGGCTTCGGGCAGAAACCGTATTTCATTCTCCGTCAGCGGATATACCCGGTGGTACTCCTGTAAAAACATCAGGAAGCGGTCTTCCATCAGCGGCCCGATGACATAGCTGAACACGGTACGGTCGCCCGCGTTGGAAACGACCCGGCTGAAGAAATAAAAATCCATGACCCGATAACTGATCCTGAACCAGTCATAATCCCAGCGCGAATAGAGTTCCAGGTTTTCGGTGACGGAGAAATTTCCGATGTTCCAGTCCACGAAAACGGGCATGGTTTCAACCGTTTTAGCAACGAGTTTCTGCCGATTTTCCAGAAACAGATTACACTGCCGCCTTAGCTCATCGACGTGCATCCGGTGTTCGAACTGCCCGGAATCCGTTTCGAGCATATCCAGCAAATCCCAGACATCAGAGCGCAAGGTTTTCGATGATTTTGGCAGAACCGTACTCACGCGGGAGCACGCCTTGTGGAACCTGGCAACCTGTGCGCCGAGCTTTCGAATGTGATCGTCTTCTAACCGGCGGGGCAGCTTGAACTGACTTCGGATCGGATTGTAAAACACGACCCAGGCATCGACAAACCCGTCTTTATGCCGATAGGTGTAAACCTGCCCGTCCAAGACCAGCGATTTGGCGAGTACATTCTCGAATGGATAGAGGAGATTGTTGGCCAGCGCGTGAATGATGCGGTGATCTTCGACAAAATGCTCATACTTACCGAAGTACGAAAGTTTGGCAATAATATGTTCCCCATCCTCGAAGGTGACTTTGAAGACGTGGTTTGTCGAGACCTTGGCGCTTATGTCCGTAATGACCTGAATCTGTACCGACGAATCGAAGCTGGCCCAGGCTTTTTTTATGATACTCGGGTAATCAACAAGACGCATGAAAAGGCAGTGTATTATAAACCCTGAATGGTGGACATGAGCGCCTTAAAATAACTTGCACGTCTAATGCCAGAGAGCCAGTGTTTAATCAAATAATTTCGAAATATCGTTTTAATTCCCAGTCGCTGACCTGACCGGCATATTGCCGCCATTCCCAGTCACGCGTACGGGTGAAATGGTCAACAAATTCGGGGCCAAACAGTTCAGTTGCGACGGGTGAATTTGTCATGGCTCGGGTGGCCTCAGACAAATTAGCGGGTAAAACGCCGTGGCTTCTATCGGTATAACCATTGCCGACAGAAGCCGGAATGTCAAGCGTTAACTGGTGGCGGATGCCATATAAGCCTGATGCCAAGGCCGCAGCAATAGCCAGATAGGGGTTGGAATCGGAGCCCGAAACCCGGTGTTCTACGCGCGTATACGCTTCGGTGCGGTTCAGTACGCGCAATGCCGTTGTGCGGTTATCGACCGACCAAGTCACGGTTGTGGGTGCCCAGGCCCCTTCGACCAGTCGTTTATAGCTATTGATGGTGGGGGCAAACATGGGTGTGATGTGGGGTAGACAGTACAGCTGACCAGCGATGAACTGGCTCATCAGTTCACTCATTTTGTTCGGTTGGGCCGGATCGTAGAACAGGTTTTTTGTCCGTTCGGGATTCCACAGACTCTGGTGAATATGGCCGCTGCAACCAGGGAGGTCCGCGTTCCATTTGGCCATGAACGTAGCCACCAACCCGTGACGATAGGCAATTTCCCGAACCGCCGTCTTGAACAGAATCGCTTTGTCGGCGGCCCGAATGACTTCATCGTGCATGATGGCTGCTTCGTAGACACCGGGTCCCGTTTCGGTATGCAATCCTTCGAGCGGTATATCGAATTCACCCAATAAGTCGAACAGGTCGTGGTAGAATGCGCTTTCGAGTGAAGGCCGCAAAATCGAGTAGCCAAACATGCCGGGCGTCAGCGGTTCCAGGTCCCGGAACCCTTTTTGTTGCAGGCTCTGTGGCGTCTCCCGGAAGTTGAACCATTCGAACTCCTGCGCATATTCCGCATGGAACCCCATGTCGCGGCACTGAGCAGCCACGCGTTTGAGCAGGGATCGGGGGCAAGCCGGTAAATCAATCCCCAACGTGCTATTGCTATTAGCTTGCCCGGCACTAAAATCGGCTAGAAAGAATGGTATGCCATCTTCCCACGGAACCTGCCGAAACGTAGCCAGGTCGAGCCGGACCGGGGCATCGGGGTAGCCGGAATGCCAGCCAGTCGTTCGGCTATTGTCGTAGGGTGTATCCGTTGAATCCCAGCCCCAGACAACGTCGCAGAAACCGTACCCATCGGCTAGACCATCCAGAAATTTTTGACGGCTAATGATTTTTCCCCGAAGCACACCATCTATATCAGCGAAGGCGAATTTGATTTTAGTACTGTCGTTTTGTTCGATGAAGGAAATAACTTCTTGCTGATTCATGGTGTGTTATCCGTGACGATGAACAACTAATGCGATGTAGCCTGCGCCTGTAAGGTAACAAAAACTGCTAAGCCAGCAACGTTGGTTTGCGTGAAAAGCCACGGGAGTAACGTAGGCCGTGCGATTTAGACAAACAAAAACAGACCACTTATCTGTATAAGCAGCCTGTCTGTATAACTAACGATCACTTAGTGAAAAAAATCGGTCTACAGAAGCAAACCCGCTAACGTAGCGGACATATAGCTGGCCAATGTTCCACAAATCAGGGCTTTAAACCCAATTCTGGCCAGATCACCACGCCGTGATGGTGCCAGCTCACCGATACCACCAACTTGAATGGCGATCGAACTGAAATTGGCGAAACCGCACAGCGCAAAGCTGGTGATTGCAATGGTTTTAGGGTCGAGTGTCGATTTGATCTTGACCAGATCGAGGTAAGCGACAAACTCGTTGATCACCATTTTGGTACCCATCAGCGCTCCGGCAGCCTCAATATCCTTGCTCGGTACACCCATTGCCCAGGCAAAAATGGAAAAGAATTTGCCCAGCAGGAAGTTCAGGCTCAAATTGCTCATACCGAAAACGTAAAAACCCAGCCGGAACATCAGGCTATCGACCAGAGCAATCAGCGCGATAAAACCGATCAGCATCGCTACCACGTTGAGGCCAACTTTCAAGCCTTCGCTGGCACCTGCCGCAATGGCATCGAGCAGGTTAGCGTGTGCTTTTTTAATTTCTACTTTTATAATGCCCTGTGTTTCAGAAACCTGCGTTTCCGGCATAACAATTTTGCTGATCACGAGCGCGCCCGGTGCGGCCATGATACTGGCTGCCAGTAGATAAGGGGCCGGTACGCCAAGAGAAATGTAAACGGCCAGAACACCACCCGCAATGCAGGCAAACGAACCCGTCATGGAGGCCATCAACTCCGAATTCGTCATGCCGTTTAGGTACGGTTTAATCATGATCTGCGCTTCGACCTGCCCCACAAACGTGCTGGCAACGTTCGACAGGGCTTCAGCACCACTGACTCCCATCAGCCATTTCATTGCCCGTGCCATTACCGCCACGATGCGCTGCATAATACCCAGATGGTAGAAAATATTGACGAGTACGGCGACGAATATAATCGTCGGGATGACTTTGAAGAAGAAGATAAAGCTGTTGTCGGGACCGAAAACTTTACCAAGAACGTCGGGCCTAACTAGTGTGGAAAACACAAACTCTGCCCCTTTATTCGCCTTTTGCAGAAGTCTATCCACGTAGTAGCCCAGCCCCTGAAAAACCTGCTGGCCAATGTCCGTTTTCAGGACAAAAACTGCCAGCCCGAACTGAAGAGCCAGCCCAACGCCAACGGTTCGGTAATTTATTGCTTTTCTGTTTTCGGAGAGGGCATAGGCGACGCCGAGAATTAAAACAATGCCAATGAGTCCGGTAAAACGATCCATTTAGTAAAAATACAAATTCAGTTAGGTTGGCGAATATACAACAAGAAGGTAAGGAATGAGGCTTTCATACGAACCGCGACATGAAAAGAGGCTGAATCGACAAATATTATTTGCCGGTTCAGCCTCTTTTCATGTCGTAGCAATCCGTTAGCTACCCAACGTCGACAGGTTCAATGAAAAGCCGGGCAGCACATTTTCGCCGTATAATTCACCTAGTCCGACCGTTTCCTGCCGTGCCTGATTAGGGCGGTAGATGTACGTGATCTGGTTTGTCAGATCGATAAGCCAGCCTAACCGGCAACCATTGGCCATCCAGTCATCCATCTTCTCGAAGCAATCTCTCAATCGATCATTTGGTGATCGCAATTCAAGGATAAAATCAGGGCACAGGGCTACAATTTTTCGACGTTGTTCCGCGCTCAATTCGTCCCAGCGACTTTGAGCAATACCTGCAATATCTGGAGACATGATCAATGTGTCGGCGAGTTGGAAGGCTGTCGACGAATCAAAAAACTTACCGAATCGGGCTTGCCTATTCCAAATGCCAAACTCAGCACCTATTTCAAGATTGTAATTACCCGTTTCTCCGTCTGCGTATGCTATAAAAGCAACATCACCGTTCTTTCGACGCTCAAACTTCAGGTCGGGATTGTCCTGACAGAAGCGGATGAACTCATCGTCGTTCATTCGTAAGTCTTCCGGCAGATGTACGCGTATCGATTCCACGCTCCTGTGGATTAAGCAACCAAAACTACAAATTTATTGCTTTAAATATTGGCAATGGCCCGTTCAGCCCCTTCCTGATATTCTTCTTCTAGCTTGGCGACTTCGGCGGGTTTCGTTTCAGAATCGAATAGGTGTGTATCCATCGCTTCCTTCTCTGTTACCTCAAAAAAGCGCTCGTGTATGCTGAACGGTTCGCTACCCACTTCGCACTTCTTGAAGTCACCGTCTTCCATCAACTCGTACGAATTGACATTGTCCTTCAGGTTGTAGTCCAGAATCAGAATGGCTAACTGTTTTACGCGACTGTCGGCCAGAAAAAACAACGACTCGATACGCCGGTCGAAACTCCGTACCATCACATCGGCGCTGCCGCCATATACTTTCGGATCGCTGTTGTTATGGAAATAATAAATACGGGTGTGTTCCAGGAAGTCGCCCACGATAGACCGGACTGTAATGTTGTCGCTTAAACCGGCGCGTTGCGGACGCAGGCAGCAAATACTTCTGACAATCAGTCGGATAGGTACGCCAGCCTGTGACGCTTTGTACAATTCGTCGATGACCAGCTTATCTTCCAGCGAGTTAGCTTTGATGCAAATGCCGCTTGGTAAACCACGCTGTGCGTTGTCGGCTTCGATTCTAATGAGTCGAAGCAATTGTTCGCGCATGTCACGGGGTGCCGTAATAAGATACTGGTACTCGTTGGGCAGTGAATGGCCCGTTATAACGTTAAAGAACTCCGAGATGTCGTGTGTATAGATCTCATTGGTGGTCAACAGACCAATGTCGGTATACAGCTTCGACGTATCCTCGTTGTAGTTCCCGGTCGCCATGTGCGCGTAACGGACGACACGGCTTCCTTCGTTACGTACCACCAGCAGCAGCTTGGTGTGTGTTTTGTACCGGCTAATCCCGTAGATGACAAAGCAACCCGCCTTTTGCAGTCGCTGTGCTTCACGGATGTTGTTTTCTTCGTCGAATCGGGCTTTCACCTCGAACAACACCGACACGTGTTTGCCGTTTTCGGCGGCTTTCAGCAAGGCTTCGGTAACCCGCGACCGCTTCGCCAGTCGGTAAACAGTGATTTTTATCGCCAGCACGTTGGGATCTTCCGCAGCCTGTTCGAGCAGTTGCAGTACGGGCTCAAAGTTGTTGTACGGGTGGTGCAGCAGTAGATCACGCTGCTTGATGATCTCAAAAATATCGTCGGTTTTGTCACGGCCAAGGCCAAGGGGCGGGACGGGTGCATGGGGGCGCGGCATATCGTCCTTAAACTCCGGGTTGCCGATGATCTGCCAGAATGCCGAAAAATCGAGCATTGTTCGTGATTCGAAAATGTTCAGATCGTCGATTTCCCAGCGTTTTTTGAGGAGGTTCATCATCCAGGGGGAACCCACTTCGCCACTGCCGCTAGTTTCCACCTCAACCCGCGTCACACGACCCAGACGGCGGCTTTTTATCTTTTGGCGTACTTCGTCCAGAAAATCAACTTCATCGTCGTCGTTTTCATCCAGCGTAAAATCACCGTTTCGCGTAATCCGAAACAGGTTCAGGGACAGAATGTTGACGTTTCGGTACAGCTTTTTGATGTTCTCCCGGACGATTTCTTCGATGGGCACAAAAACCATGATGTCTTCGCGCTCAAACGAAACAAAGCGGGGCAGGTTGGCCGGAATCTGTACAAAGGAAAGTCGCTGATGGTCATCTTCATCGTCGGATCGATTGCTCTGCGGATGCGAATCGTCAGGGCTCTGGGTTACAACGCCGAAGATCAGGACTTTAGCCAACAGGACCGGAAACGTGTGTGTATAATCATAGAGCATCGGGGTCAGCGTCGGGTAAATGGCCCGATCAAAGTAACCCGTCGCTTCGGTTTTTTCATCGTCGGTCAGATCAGCGTACGTAGCGAGCTGAAGACCATTTTCCGGAAATAGCGGTAATAACTGGTCCAGAAAAACAGATTGCTGATCGCGGAAGAACTGTTGCGAACTGGTATACAGCGCTTTTCGGAACGGGACTTCCCGCAAGCCTGAATAATCGACCCGCTGCTTGTGGTAGTCGAGGTAATTGTATAAACTTCCGACGCGGATCATGAAGAACTCGTCGAGATTCGAAGCCGATATGGCCAGGAATTTCAGCCGCTCCATAAGGGTCCGGTCTTTGAGCGGAAGCACTACACTACGCGCCTGATCCAGTACGCGCTCATTGAATTTAAGCCAGCTCAAGTCGCGGCTGAGGTAGTCGCTCTGGTCAATGACACTACTAACTTTTTCGCTAACCTTCGCCATTTTATCGGGTACTGACGCAGCCTGTTCCTGCTGACGGTGTGTGAATCGGGAAACTATGTTACCCAGTATCGTGCGGTTGGGATTAAGGGAATAACGCATACTGAATTAAAAACTGTGAAGTACAACAAAAAAGCGGGCTTTAAAAGCCCGCTCTATGTTATCATTCGGTTAAACATCCACTCGGGCATATTTAGCGTTTCGTTCGATGAACTCGCGTCGGGGAGCAACTTCATCGCCCATCAGGGTTGAGAACACGTGATCAGCATCGGCCGCCGACTCCACCGTCACGATTTTCAGACTTCGTGTATCGGGGTTCATCGTAGTGCTCCAGAGCTGTTCGGCGTTCATCTCACCAAGACCCTTATAACGCTGAACACCGACGTTTTCTTCTCGACCACCACCGGCAAGTTCTTTAACGGCAGCTTCCCGCTGGGCTTCGGTCCAGCAGTAGCGTTCCTCTTTGCCTTTTTTGATCAGGTAAAGCGGAGGCTGTGCAATATAAATATACCCGTTGTCGATCAGCGCTTTCATATTGCGATAAAACAACGTCAGGATCAACGTCCGGATGTGGCTACCATCAACGTCGGCATCGGTCATGATGATGATCTTGTGATAACGAAGCTTTTCGAGATTCATTACCGTTTCATCATCTTTCTTCTCAAGCCGAATACCGAGCGCCGTCCATATGTTCTTGATCTCTTCGTTTTCGTAGATCTTGTGCTCCATGGCCTTCTCAACGTTCAGGATCTTACCACGTAAAGGCAGGATGGCCTGAAATGCCCGGTTTCGACCCTGTTTGGCGGTTCCTCCCGCCGAATCGCCCTCTACGAGGTAGAGTTCGCATTTTTCGGGATCGGTATCGGAGCAGTCGGCCAGTTTACCGGGCAGACCCATACCGCCCATAAAGTCCTTGCGCTCGGTCATGATGCGCTTGTACGCCAGATCAGCGGCAATCCGCGCCTGTGCTGATACAAGTACTTTCTTAACGATACCTGCTGCCGTCTTTGGATTTTCCTCCAGCCACGTTTCGAGCAGGTCAGCCATGGTCTGGCTCACCGCGCTGACGACCTCCTGGTTGCCCAGCTTAGTCTTGGTCTGGCCCTCAAACTGGGGTTCCTGTACCTTTACCGAAATAACTGCCGTCAGCCCTTTACGGAAATCTTCGCCACTGAAGGGCACTTTACCCGAATTCTTGGGTAACACACCGGGATTCTTGTCCGCGTAGTTCTTCAACACCCGCGTCAGCGCCGAGCGGAAGCCCTGTACGTGCGTCCCGCCTTCGTGCGTGTTGATGTTGTTGACATACGACAGCACGTTCTCACCCGCTTCGTAATTGTAAACCAGAGCAACCTGCACAGGAGTAGCCCCTTTGGTACTCTCCATGTAGATCGGCTTCATGCCATCCAGGGCAGGACGGGTTTCGTCCAGAAACTGCACGAATTCGATCAGGCCCCCTTCCGAGAAGAAATCGTCCTGACGAATGGGTTCACCCGCTTCGTCGAGTTCACGCAGATCTTTCAGGAAAACGTGGATACCTTTATTCAGATAGGCCAGTTCGCGCAGGCGACCGGCTACGGTGTCGTACTTATAAACTGTATCGGTGAAAATACTGGCGTCGGGCTTGAAATGCGTCGTGGTGCCGGTATCGTCGGCTTCACCAATAACGCGAACGTTGTACTGAGGAACGCCTATTTTGTACTCCTGTTCGAAGATTCTGCCTTCGCGGTGCACTTCCACGCGAACGTCGGTCGAGAGCGCGTTTACGCAGGATACGCCAACACCGTGCAAACCACCGGAAACTTTGTAGGTATCTTTGTCGAACTTACCACCGGCGTGCAGGATCGTCATGGCGATCTCAAGGGCCGACTTACCCATTTTGGTATTGATACCCGTCGGAATACCCCGGCCATTGTCCTGAACGGTAACCGAATTATCGGGATTGATTGTCACGGTAATCTTGTCGCAGTAGCCCGCTAACGCTTCATCGATGGAGTTATCAACAACTTCCCAGATGAGGTGATGCAAGCCGCGCGTACCTACGTCGCCAATGTACATAGATGGCCGTTTGCGAACGGCTTCAAGACCTTCCAGCACCTGAATATTATCGGCACCATAGTTGCCTAACGCGGTTTCAACGGGAGCCTCTGCGTCAATCAGTTCGTTGGTCATATTGGAATGGGAGCGTGTCAAAAAAATAGTAGTTTAGACTCGGTAAAACAGCACACACAATTGAGTCTAATAGATTGTAAAAATACAAAAAAAAGTTCTTTTTTCCTAGCCGTTTTGGTAAGAGTGGCTTAATATACAAAAAAATAATTTATGCCCCAATCCGTTGGATAACTATTGGATTTTATGGCTTTCTACATCATTTCAGGGCCTATTTTCCAATAAACAGAAAGTCAGGAACCCGCCCGGAAAAGACTATTTTTTGCTGACATTTCTTCGCAACCCGTTTTCTCGAAAAAGTATTATTGACAGACTCAAAAGGACCCGCTTGTTTGCCCAGAATAACGGGTCCTGAAGACAACGCTTCGTTAAACACAAACTACCAGCCTACCTCTATACGTAGTTCGACAAAAAGAAAGCCGAATCGTGATGATTCGGCTTCGCAAACACGATTAAACCTTTTGTTTAATCTTCCGGGTAAGGAATGTAAACAAACCCGGCAAAATCGCCGTGAACAACGAACAGGCAGCAATATTCGTCGGGTGATTTATAGTTCTCTTTCCACAAGTCCGCCGAGTCAGGCCCGATCAGGTTGCGTTGTATGAATTCGTCCAGAAACGAGGCTTTATAATTCCACTGATTGTCGAGTTCAGTAGCACCAATCAGCAACTGACCAACCGGGACATCCCGGCGGGACGCAACAAAAACGGGATATTCCGAGAAGCCGCGTTTTTTGATCTGGTACGACGCTTCTTTGAGCTGGTCGGCCACTTTAATAAAATCGGACGAGATAAGACCCATCAGCTCCTTATTGACATCGTAGGAGTTCGCGTCGTCGAGTAGTGTATTTTCGTTACTGTGATTAATCATTTCAGCAAACAGTTAATAGCCAACAGCCAGCCGGTTTTTGCCTCACTCGATCCGAGAAAGATCCCGCGTACTGTTAAAATCGGGCTGCCAGCAGCAGATCAAGGTCCTTGAAGCGCATATTGAACTTCCGGGCGATGTAGGCGTTGGTCAGTGTCCCTTTATGCGCATAAACACCTTTCATAAACCATCGGTTCGCGTACATCATCTGCTCGATTCCGCCGGTCGTACCCGTTTCCAGCAGAAAGGGCAGAAAAATGTTACTGAGGGCCATACTGGCTGTGTAGGCAACACGAGCGGCAATGTTGGGGACGCAGTAATGAATAACACCCATATGCTTAAACGTCGGCTGCTTGTGCGTGGTCATACGCGAGGTTTCGAAGTTGCCACCCTGATCGATGGACACGTCGATGATCACGGAGCCGGGTTTCATGCGGCTGATCATTTCTTCGGTGACGACAACCGGACTCAGCCCGTCTTCGGCCCGCATGGCACCGATCACAACGTCGGCCCGCTGAATGGCTTCGGCCATCGTGTCGGAGTCGATAATGGAGGTGTAGACGTGCTGGCCAACGGAATATTTGAGCCGCTGGAGTTTATACAGATGCTTATCGAATACTTTCACATCCGAACCCATGCCGAGTGCGGTCCGAACGGCATACTCCGTCACGGTTCCGGCGCCAAGCATCACGACCTTGGTCGGAGGGACGCCCGTAATGCCACCCAGAATGATGCCCCGGCCATTGTCGGCATTGCTCAGGTATTCGCCCGCAATAAGCATGACGGTACTCCCCGCAATTTCGCTCATGGATCGGATAATGAGCATGTTTCCGGCCTGATCTTCAATGTATTCGTAGCCGAAGGCAGTGAGATTCTTGTTGTTGATTTTCTCGAAATAGCCCCGGTCATGAGCGGGCAGGTTCAGGGCCGAAATAACCGTACTTCCCGATTTGACGTGCTCAAATTCGGCCTCGACGAGTGGTTCAACTTTCAGAATCAGGTTGGCTTCGTAGACTTCCTGGGGTGACTGAGCAATCTGCGCACCGGCTTCGCTGTATTCGTTATCCGTGAACTTGGCTTTCTCGCCAGCGGCTTTTTCGACGATTACATTATGCCCATTGCGCACCAGTATGGCTACGGCCTCGGGCGTCAGGGCAATCCGGTTCTCCTGAAGTGAGACCTCTTTCGGTAGGCCGATGAGCAAACCGTTCCGGCTGGTCTTTACCGCCATCGGTGCTTCTTGTGGATATAATGCCGTTTGTTTGGCCAGTTCCTCGAATCCAGTCACTTGCTAAGCGTTTGTAGTTTGTGGTTCATTGTTAGTGAATCACGAGCTGTTAAACTAGTTGCGTTTCTACCGTTCGGCGACCGACGTGGTCGGCTGAGAGGTGAACCTGATAATAGGTAGCGGGCCACAGCGATTCGATGCGTTCCGGCCACTCAATGAAACAGTAATCACCCGAATCGAAATATTCTTCAATGCCAATGTCCAGCGCTTCGGCTTCGTTGCGCAGTCGGTAGCAATCGAAGTGATACACCGAATGGCCTTCGTGGGTGGTATACTCATTTACGATCGAAAAGGTTGGGCTCTGCACCATACTGACCACACCCAGCGCCCGGCAGAGCGCTTTGATCAGCGTGGTTTTACCAGCCCCCATTTCGCCTTCAAACAGCCATACGGACTGGTTACGCCCTTCGGTCAGCAACTGGTGCGCTACCTTGTCCAGTTCGTCGAGTCGATGAAAGTGTACGGTCATAATAGATCGGTGTCGGGT
Organism: Spirosoma agri; assembly: GCF_010747415.1. Lineage (NCBI taxonomy): Bacteria > Pseudomonadati > Bacteroidota > Cytophagia > Cytophagales > Cytophagaceae > Spirosoma > Spirosoma agri. Next base: position 776,861 of record NZ_JAAGNZ010000002.1, read on the forward strand.
TTCGATCTAGTTGAACCGGAACCCAACGGCGCGCAAAGATACAGAATTTTAGGCGGTCCACTCCTTCCTCATCGGGCGACTTAACAGCTTATTCGCATCAGCATCATTCTCGAATTTCTCGTTGGCCGGATTCCAGCGAAGCGGCCGGCCGAGCTGGTAGGCAATGTTACCCAATGTACAGACCGAAGCCGTGCGGTGTCCAACCTCGACATCGCAGATCGGGGCTTTTCGACTTTTGATCGCGTCCAGGAAATCTTTGTAGTGATTATCGCTGAAATAAACCCGCTTTTCGTTCTCGCCAATAACCTTGTCCTGAAGGCTGGCGGGCGTTGTGGTCAATTCTTTTCGGGCAACTTTGATCGTGCCTTCGGTGCCGATAAACTGGCAGAACTGGGGGCCTTCGGCGGGTGTGTGATGCATTTCGACACCATTGGCGTAGCGGTAGATCAGTCCCTTACCGTCTTTTCCGGGTTGTAGCTCAACGGGACCGGAGTTGTCCATGTCCAGACCCCACTGCGCAATATCGAACATGTGAGCGCCCCAATCGGTCATTCCCCCACCGCCAAAATCACGAATGTCGCGCCATTTACCCCAAAACGTAGCGGTCAGCGACGGGTCGAGAACGTTATTATACGGTCGTTCGATGGTGTTAGGGCCAAGCCACGCGTTCCAGTTAAGGCCAGCGGGAACGGGTTCCGCCGTGAGGTCGAATTCGTGGGGCGGACCACCCACGTTGACGTTCACCGTTTTTATCTGGCCGATGTAGCCATTGCGTACCAGTTCGACCGCCTGCCGAAATTCCTTCCACGACCGCTGCATATTACCCGTCTGAAAAATGCGCTTGTACTTGCGTGTGGCATTGACCATGTCGCGGCCTTCCTGAATGGTGAGCGACAGCGGTTTCTCGCAGTAAATGTCCTTCCCCGCCTTAGCCGACTGAATGGCAATGACGCTGTGCCAGTGGTCCGGCGTAGCAATGACAACGGCATCGATAGCCTTATTGCCCAGCAACGCCCGGTAATCATCATACGACTGGCAACCGTTGTAGGTCGATGTCTCCGCCTTTTCGGCATAGTGCTTGTTGACCGCTTCGGCAAACGCCGACACCTTGGTTTTGTCAACGTCGCAGGCAGCAATAACGCGGGCGTCGTTCTTGAGAAACTGCCCCCGGAGGCCATTGGCCTGTTTGCCGAGTCCGATGAATCCTACGGTTGTCTGATCACTGGGGGCCAGAAAACCACGGCCCAGCACGTGACGCGGCACAATATAGAATGTAGCCAGTCCAGCGGCCTGTTTCAAAAATGTTCGGCGATTGGGTGAAGCAAGTGAGTCGTTCATAGGGACAAGAGTTGATACAAGCAAAAGAGGGTAGCGAGCAAGCTATACTTACGCACTACCCTCTGTGTCGTTTCCGGTCAGCTTACCAGCGATCAACAGCTAACCCGTTGACAGGGTCCCGTTTAATTGTAACCGGGATTTTGCGTTAGCGTGGCTGCGCCCCCTTTTTTACTGTTGAAAATCTCCTGAATCGGAATGGGGAAATATTCGTGCTGGCCCTTGATGAACTTAACCCCTTTCAAATAGGAGCGCTTAATTGATTCCGTTGAATAATACGCGTTCAGCGTTTGGTCAGCCAGATCCCAGCGGACCAGATCGAACCGGCGATGGCCTTCCATGCCAAACTCCAGCCGCTCTTCGAACTGCACGGCCTTCCGGGCGGTGGCTTTGTCGGTCCAGGCTGCGGAATACTCTTTGATGACGTAAGTTGCAGCGGCTGTTCCGTCCGAATTTTTAACGAAGCCATCGGGGTTAGCGGCTCGCCGACGTACCTGGTTCACGTAGGTTCGCGCTTTCTCCAGATCACCGACTTCTACCTCGACTTCAGCCAGCCAGAGCAATATGTGATCATAGCGGATCAGGCGGTAGTTGTTGGCATTCAGACGCGGGTTCCCCGCGAACGTATTCGTGCCTACATCCGAACGATACATGACGTGTTTCTTGGGTGAATACGGACCGCCGTACGACTGATCGCGGACATACGCCTTACCTGGGTGAACGCCCCAGTCCAGATATGGAATACCCCGACGGCCCACCGTCCAGTCCAGACGAGGGTCAAGATTGCCGGTATAGGGTGTAAAAGCCGCGGTCGATTCGATTCCCTGATCGTTGGTTATATCCGTTGCATTGAACGAGTCGAGCAAGGGCAGGCCATTGGCATCGGTTTTGAAGGCATTGACCAGATTCTGCGAAGGCTGGAAAAATCCACAGCACGTTGTTACGCCACCGCCACCATATGGATAGTTTAGCGTTGAGCCAATGTTACCGTTTTCACCACCCGATGCGCCATCATTGACCGAGTACTGCACTTCGAAAATCGACTCGGCATTGTTGTTTGTAACGGCTTTGAAATTATCGTGGTAGCGATCCATTAACCGGTACTGACCGCTGGCCACGATGGCTTCGAGGAACGGTTTTGCGTCGGAATATTTCTTCTGGAACAGATACGCTTTGCCAAGCTCAGCAGCAGCCGCCCATTTCGTAGGACGACCCACCTGCGATTGCTTGGCGGGCAACACGTCGTAAGCCGCTTTCAGATCGGCCAGGATGCTGGGCCAGATATCCGATGTGTTCGGCATCTTCGTACTTTCGAGATCGCTGGGATTGTACGTTTTCTCGTCGATGTAGGGAACCATATTGAACATCTTCTTGAGTTCAAAATGGTAGTGGCCTCGCAGGAAACGCGCTTCGGCCGTTACCTGCTGCTTCTCCGAATCAGTCATATCCTTGGCGACGGCCATGGTCTGTAACACATCGTTCGACCGGGCGATGCCATCATACATACCGCGCCATTTGCCCCGAAAATAAATATTGTCCGATTGAATGTTCGCCTGTTCGATGAGCGAAATAGGGGGTTGGTCACCGGCAATGGTTCCTTTGTAAGCATCGTCGGACGCTACGCTGCCGTAGACCCAGTTGTCGGCTCCTACCTGATAAGACCGATAGGCTCCTTCGGGAGTGGCCCACCCATCGAGCAGGGAGTAAGCCCCAATAAGCAGCGCATTTACGCCCGCTTTGTTTTGCAGTGGATCGATCAGTAAAGCTGCTTTAGGCTGAACATCCAGAAACTTGTCGGAGCAAGACGTAGCCAGAGCCAGCGAGACCGCTGTTATGAATAAAGTTGTTTTTTTCATGGCGATGAATGGGGTACGTTAAAAAGAAAGGTTCAGGCCGACCAATACGGTTTTCGCTACGGGATACGAGCCACCGTCGACACCGATTTGCCGATCGTTACCAGCTGAGTACGAACGCAGATTGATTTCCGGGTCCATTCCCGAGTACTTCGTGACGGTAAACAGGTTCTGTCCCTGAACATAGACCGACGTAGCGCCCAGTTTCAGGCGAGACAGCAGGGCCTGCGGGAGTTGGTAGGTGAGCTGAATATTCTTCATCCGAAAGTAGGAGCCACTTTCGAGATAGTAGGTCGACGGCTGGATACTCACCTGATCGCTCGACCGCAGCTGGGGCAGAACGGCGTCGGTACTGCCCGGACGCCAGGATTGATACAGCATTCGGGTGCTGCGGTTACCGCCAAATGTTGGAAAATCGGTCCAGTATTTAACGTAGTTAAAAATCTGATTCCCCTGAACACCTTGTCCGAACACGGTCAGCCCGAAGTTTTTGTAGTTCAGACTAACGTTCAGGCCGTAGGTAAACTTGGGGTGTGGGCTTCCAATGATGCTCAGGTCCTGCGAGTTGATAACGCCATCGCCATTAACATCCCGGAATTTAAAGCGTCCGGCTACGTTTTCGGAAGCCGCGTTCCCAAACTGGACAGGGTGCGCTTTGGCTTCTTCGTTAGACTGGAAAATACCATCGATCGTATAGCCGAAAAAGGAGGCAATCGGATAATTCTGCTGCGTTACGACGAAGTTCTGGATGCGCTCATCATTGATACCAAAATACTGGGTGCTGGGGTCGCCGTTCGTTTTCGTGACGACATTGCGATACGTGCTGAAATTGGCGTTGACGTTGTAGGTTAAACCGCGGGTGCCAATTTTATCGCCGTAACCGATCATGAGGTCAACCCCCCGGTTGCGCATCGAACCAATATTCCGGAACGGATTGGTTGCGACGCCTTGCGTGAGTGGGGGCTGAACGGGGAAAAGCATGTCTGACGTCGTGCGGGTGTACCAGTCGAAACCAACACTCAGTCGATTCTTCAGCAGGGATGCATCAAAGCCGATGTTCAGACTGGTCGTCGTTTCCCACTTGGCCTGAATGTTCCCAAACTGCGTTAGTTCGTAACCCGATACGGCCGACGTGCGCGTGCCGTTGATGTCGTAGAACGACGTAATCGGGTTGGTACTGAACTGCGTAAAGGAGTTGTAGTTACCAATTTCCTGGTTACCCGTTTGACCGAACCCGACCCGGAATTTCAGGTCATCGACAAACGTAAGGGGCTTGAAGAAATTCTCTTTTGAAATACGCCACCCCGCACTGGCTGCCGGAAATACCGCTGACCGATACTCCGGGGCAAATCGGGAGGAACGGTCCCGGCGGACCGTCAGATCAAGCAGGTATTTATCGTCCAGGCCATAGTTGATCTTCGCGAATTCGGAGGCCAGGCTCCAGTTCGATGCGCTGCCGTTGTTTGTCTGAACCCCGGTGCCCGAGCTGAGGTAGCGATTGTCCAGGTCATCCACGAAGAAATTGGTACGGGTAGCGTCGAACGTTTCGTAGTAGTTTTTGATCGCTTCTGTACCCGCAATGATGTTGAACCGGTGCCGGTCGCCCAGATTAATGTTATAGGTCAGCGTATTGTACCAGGTCCATGTCCAGCCGTAGTTATTGTTGGTTGTCAGGCTGTTGGATCCACGTGCTTCTGATGCTTCGATATTCCGAATTGAATAGTTGCGGTAGTTATAGTTGTTGTAGTCAATCCCGAAACTAGTACGGGCCGTCAGATTAGGCAGAATGTCTACTTCGGCGAACGCATTGCCAAACAACCGAACCTCGATCTCTTTATTATCTTTGTTTCGGTAGAGGTCAGCCATTGGATTGAAGGCATTGTCAAGATCTCCTCCGCGTGTACCGGCAAAATTACCCGCTACATCATACACGGGAATGATCGGCTGAATCCGGTAGGCAAATGAAATGGGGTTACTCTCCGCATTGTTACCATTCGGCTGACCAACACGTTCACCATAGGCTACTTGGAAATTCTGCCCAAGCCGCACCCGTTTTGTTACGTTGAATTCAGTGTTGGCGCGGAGCGAATACCGTTTGTAACCCGTGTATTTCATGATTCCATCCTGATTGAAATAATTGAGTGACATCGCATAACGACCGTTTTCGCTGCCGCCTGATACGCCCAGTTGGTGGTTCTGGATCGGGGCTGTCCGGAAAATTTCCTCCATCCAGTCCGTGCCTGTTTTGTTGGCTTTCGTAATCAGCAGGAATTTAGAGGAGTTGATGTCACTATTGTAGTTGACATACGTACCGTCGGCGTTTCGGGCAACCCGCGAGTCGCCTTCCATAGCGCCACTTGGCAAAATATAATCTGGAATAACCGGGGTAGCGCCGTTCCCAAACTGTGAGTGAAGCGGGTTTCCATTACTCGAGACGACCCCCGAATTTTTGCGGGACTCCCAGATCAGGTTAGCATATTCCTGCGTGTTCAGCATGTCGAGCAGCTTACCGTGCCGTTGCGAGCCGTAGTAGGTATCGTACGTAAATTTGGGTTTACCGGCTTTGCCTTTTTTCGTAGTGATAATAACGACACCATTACCGGCTCTTGATCCGTAAATAGAAGCGGCTGACGCATCTTTCAGAATCTGCATACTCTCCACATCGTTGAGATTGAGGGTGTTGAGGTTGCCTTTGGTTGGAACGCCATCAATAACGTAGAGCGGAGAGTTGTCGTTGATCGTACCGAAGCCCCGGATACGCACCATAACGCCACCACCGGGCGAATTCTCATTGCCGACCTGTACGCCTGCCACGCGGCCCTGCAAGGCCTGTCCGACGTTGGTAGCGGGAACCGAAAGCAGTTGTTTGGTATCGACCGTAGCAACGGCCCCCGTAATGTCTCGTTTGGCCTGCGCTCCATAACCCGTCACAACGACCTCGTTGAGCGTTTTCACGTCGGGAGCCAGCGCAATGGTAAGGGTTGTCCGCGAGCCTATGGTAACGTCCTGCGGAGCATAACCAATGGCTGAAACTGTCAACACATCTCGTTCAGACGCTACATTGAGTGAAAATTGACCGTCAGCATCGGTAACTACCCCTGTCTTTGTTCCTTTGACAACGACATTGGCACCGGGTAGCCCCGAATTGTCATTTCCATCGGTGATCCGACCAGAAATTTTTCGATCCTGGGCAAAGGCCCCAACGCACAGAGCCCAGCTCAACATGAGCAAAGGAACTGTGCGATACAGTTTTTGTAAAACAATGTAAGTCATACAATTAATTAGAATAAGTGATGGTAATTAGGGAATGTACTTAGGTATTATTCCCTGAAAGTACTTACTTTCTTAATTCTAATTAATCTTATCTTAATTCTACTATTTTATTTGCGTAAACAAAAACCCGGTCATGTAAATAACCGGGTTTTGCTTGCACTGTTACTACCTGTACGCTACCTAAACGAGTTGCAGATCGTCGATGACGCGCTGAACTTTCGCTTTTAGTTGGGCATATGTATCGTCAAACGCTTCTTTGCTTTCGAGTGGTTCGCGAACGCTGACGTAGAACTTGATTTTCGGTTCGGTTCCCGAAGGACGGGCCGACACTTTCGTACCATCAGCGGTGAAGAACTGAAGTACGTTCGACGATTCGATGCCCATTTTCCCCGCTTCGATGGCGCTCGTCTGGCCGCTCTGTGCGTCTAACCGGGTCAGTGCTTTATAATCGTCGACGCGCACAACCGCCGAACCGGCAATCTCTTTCGGCGGATTCGCCCGGAAGTCGGCCATCATCTGCTGAATTTCTTCGGCACCCGATTTGCCCTTTTTGGTCAGCGACACCAGCGACTCGTAGTAGAAGCCGTTTTCCTGATACATCGTCATCAGTAAGTCGAACAGACTCTGTCCTTTGTCTTTGGCATAGGCCGTCAGCTCGGCAATCATGGCGCAGGAGGCAATGGCGTCCTTATCCCGCACAAAATCGCCGATGAGGTAGCCGTAGCTCTCTTCACCACCACCAATAAACTTCTCTTTGCCTTCCAGTTCGCGGATAACTTCAGCAATGTATTTGAAGCCAGTCAGCGTATTGTAGCAGTTTACGCCATACCGTTCGCACATTCGGTCGATGAGATCGGTCGTTACGATCGTCTTGGCAATGAACTCTTTGCCAGTGAGTTTGCCCGCGTCTTTCCAGGCATTCAGCAGGTAATAGATGATCAGGCTCGCCATCTGGTTACCGTTCAGTAACTCAAATTCGCCGTGGTGATTCCGCGCACCGGCACCGACACGGTCAGCATCGGGATCGGTTGCCATGATCAGATCGGCATCCAGTGACACCGCCAGATCAAGCGCCAGTTGCATGGCAGCCCGTTCTTCCGGGTTCGGCGATTTTACGGTTGGGAAGTTGCCATCGGGAGTCGCCTGTTGCTCAACGATATGAACATTGGTGAAGCCCAGTGCATCCAGCGCACGGGGAACGAGCGTAATACCGGTTCCGTGGATGGGTGTGTACACAATGTTGAGGTTCGCCTGCCGCTTGATGACATCCGGATTAACGGCGTTCGATTTGATCCGCTCGATGTAGGGCGCATCGATCTCTTCGTCAATCAATTGAATTTTCTCTGGAACACCTTCGAACTTAATGTCATCGACCGAGGTGATCTTATTCACCTCATCGATGATGGCCTTGTCGTGTGGGGCTACAACCTGCGCGCCATCGTTCCAGTACACCTTGTAACCATTGTACTCGGGCGGGTTATGCGAGGCCGTTACGACGATACCGCTCTGGCAACCCAGCTGCCGGATGGCAAACGATAACTCGGGTGTTGGCCGTAACGCGCTGAACAGATACACTTTAATGCCATTGGCCGTAAAAATATCGGCGACGAGCCGCGCAAACTCAGGGCTCATCCGACGACTATCGTGGGCAATGGCTACGCTTATGTCTTCACCTGGAAACGCTGCGTTGATGTAGTTGGATAACCCTTGCGTGGCTGCGCCAACGGTGTAGCGATTCATGCGGTTAGAGCCTACCCCAACCACCCCACGCAGGCCACCCGTTCCGAATTCGAGATCGCGGTAGAACGAGTCGGTCAGTTCGGTAACGTTGCCTGAGTCGATCAGGTGTTGAATTGCTTCTTTACTATCGGCGTCGTAGTTGCCGCCAAGCCACTGGTCTATGCGCTGTTGGGTAGAAGCGTCAAGGGTCGTTGTCATCTTAAAATGTACTTTTAGAGTCGATCAAATATTGCGTCAAAATTACGATTCCCCGTTTGTCCACCAAATCCTTATGATAGATTCATTAGAAGATACGTTTGAATAAATTAGCGTGGTTTAGACAGCTTCAACCGGAACTGCCGTAACGTCTTAGTTATCTATTTCCAATGATACTCAGCCTACGTATACCGTTCGGTGATATGGGCAGTTCGTTCGGCGGTTTCCAACAGGAGCGGATGGCGGGGCTGGCTCAAGGCTGCCTCCAGATCGGCGATTGTATCCTTAAACAGAAAGTGAACCGGTATTTCGTGCGCTTCGGCCTTGCTTTTGATGTACATGAGCGATGGTCGGACGGTACCCGCTGCGGCCAGTTCGTTGTACTGCTGCTTCGCTGCGGCCAGTTCTTCATCGCTGGAACCGAACGAAATCACGCGTTCGGGCAGCGGATTCGCCTTCCGGTTGGCGAGTTGCGCGTCGAGATCTGCCAGCAGCTGTTTCAGATGAAACGTATCTTTACCGGTACGAATACGCTCCCGCAGCGACTGACGAATGAGATACGTCAGCGATTTTGATAGATCGAGGCCGATTTCGGCCATCTGTTTAAAGATAAGCGACGATGGCGACATGCCCGGAATTGTGTTTGGATCGTGGAGTAACACGCGTCCGTCGGGCGTTAGAAAACCGTCAATCCGTGAATACACGTTGATGCCAAGGCGCGTAAATACGTCGGCTACAGCCTGTTGAATCTTACGGTTGTTTTCGAGCGTCGTTTCAACCGGAATCCGTTTTTTTGTCGTATTGAGCTTATATTTTGATTCGAAGTCGAAGCTGGTTACGTTATAGATTTCTGTCGGTGGCAGCGCAATAGCAATCTGGTCGTCGTCCTGAATGACGCCACACGAAAATTCCTGACCGCTGATAAATTCCTCGAACAGTACTTCATCTTCGGCATTTAGCGATGCCAGCGTACTGGTTGTCAGAGCTGATGTAGCCGTGAGTGCATCGAGTTTTTTTACGAAATCGCCAGGGTGCCGGATCACTTCGCCCGTTTGCTCGATAACGACCGGAAAGCTGATGCCCGAATCCAGGCTAACCATTTTCTGCGCCAGTTCGTGCTTTGCATCGGTCGATAAGCCAGCCCATTCGCTTAGTTTGCTCCAGCCATCCGGTTGAATGGTCATCGTAAAAAAGCACTGTTCGACGGCCCGACAGAATTGCGCCAGATCGGGCTCACGAACAATGACCACACCAATGGATGAACCCTGATGAGGAGCTTTCACAACGATCGGCAGACCCAGATGACTGGTCAGCGACTGGAAAAACTGCGCTTTGTCGGCTTTTTCGTACGCGTCGCGGCTGATCGTGGCGGTTTTTTTCTGCTGACCATTGGCCAGCGCAATCAGTTCGTTTTGCAGAATCTTGTTGATACCCACCGCCGACCCAACCAGGCCCGGTCCGGTGTAAGGCATCTTATACCACTCCAGTAGTCCCTGCACAGCGCCGTCTTCGCAATCGGGGCCGTGCATCGCCAGAAAGGCCAGATCGAAGTGATCTCGAAAATTCTCGGGACGGATTTCGGGTAAGGTGGCTTCCAGTACCGCGATGTCGAGCGATTCGTCATAGACTGAAAAACCTGAACTATCCTGGGGCAGTGCGTCGCGCAGTGACAGAAAATCCAGAAAATCGGGTTCCACGAGCCTGAACCGTCCCCGGCCATCTACAAATACCAGAACTGGCTCGAACAAGCCTTTATCTAAATTTGCCAGAGCAGTACGCCCACCTGCATAGGACACCTCACGCTCACGCGCCGGCCCCCCGAAGAAAATGCCTATTTTCACGAACTTTCGGAATAATTATGGCTGCAAAGAAACGAAAAAGCCGCTCGTTTTGAACAGGCGGCTTAATTTTAGAATCTACTATTCACTACACAGAAATCAAAAACTGCTTTAGCGTTTGCTCAGGCAGCAGCCTCATACAAGGCATTGAGGTTAGCCGCTGTAAGTAAACGTGCAGCTATTTTCAATGTTGCAACAACTTGCTCCATCGATACAGTCGGGAAGCCTGCCAAAATTCATCGATCGTCGAGTTGCTTTTCAAGGTGATCAAGCAAGTGCTGAATTGGTACGCGTGTACCCCGAAAAACAGGGACTCCGTCCATAATTTCGGGATCTACATTTATTAATTCCCTAGCTGCGATAACCCTACTCGATTAAAAGGCAGGTGTAATGTTGACCGCTTCAACTTTTGTGATTTCAGGAACCGCCCGTAGAATTGCTTCTTCCAGACCGCCTTTGAAAGTCATAGCCGACATCGGACACGAGCCGCACGAACCCATAAGTTCAAGGCGTACAGTTTTGTCGTCGGTCACTTCCAGCACTTTCACGTTGCCGCCGTCAGCAGCCAGATAAGGCCGCATGCTGTCGAGCGCTCGTTCAATCTTCGTAATTAGTTGGTCGTTGTTAACTACCGTCTCCATGCGATTTTGTATTTAGGGTAAAGTTACAGGCTATCGAGGTTTTATGCAACTTCCTTTGCCTAGCTCAGATTTGGTCCAGATAAATAGTTACGCTAATTCAACGCGCTGGGTGCGATCGATGGTCGAGTTCCGGATAGCGACCTGCTGAGCGAGTGCTTCGGCGGCTGACCGGAAGGCATTGCTCGCTATCGGTTCGCCGATGCTAATGGCCGGACGACCTTCATCACCCGCTTCACGAATGCTCTGTACGAGCGGAATCTGGCCCAGCAGCGGAACATCAAACTGATCCGCCAGCTCTTTCCCACCGCCTTTGCCGAAGATGTAATACTTATGATCAGGCAGCTCGGCGGGCGTGAAGAATGACATATTTTCGATAACGCCCAGCACGGGTACGTTGATCTGGGGTTGCCGAAACATGGCCAGTCCCTTTGTCGCATCGGCCAGGGCTACTTTCTGCGGAGTCGTCACGATAATTGCCCCCGTCACCGGCACCGTTTGCACCAGCGTCAGGTGAATATCGCCTGTTCCCGGTGGCAGGTCGATAAGCAGGTAGTCTAACTCGCCCCACTCGGCATCGGAAAAGAACTGCTGGAGAGCCCGTCCGGCCATTGTGCCGCGCCAAACAATTGCCTGACCCGGTGCCACCAGAAAACCCATCGACAGAATCTTGATGCCAAACTGCTGGATCGGCTCCATCTTGGTCTGGCCATCTACCTGATAAATCCGTGGCTGGATATTTTCGGCACCGAACATCGTCGGCATGGACGGACCATAAATGTCGGCGTCGATGATGCCTACTTTAGCGCCGGACTTGTGCAACGCAATTGCCAGGTTTGCCGTTACGGTCGATTTCCCGACTCCGCCCTTACCAGACGACACGGCAATAATATTTTTCACCCCCGGCAGCGTTGGTGCATTGGCCCGCGTCGAGGTAACGTCCGAAACCATGTTGATCTTAACCTCGATTTCGGGTCCGATGTGCGCATGAATGGCATCTTCGCACCGTTTCCGGATAACCTCTTTCAGCGGGCAGGCTGGGGTGGTCAGTACGACAGTAAATCGAACCTGGCCAATTCCCAGCTCGATATCTTTCACCATGTTGAGCGAAACCAGATCATTTTTCAGATCAGGCTCTTCGACGGTGCTTAAGGCCTGTAAGACAGCTTCTTTCGATAATTGATAATCAGACATAAAACGATAAAAAAGGGAGGAAGGTGAAAAGGCCGATGGAGCGTTTGGGAATTAAACGAACTCTTTCGTCTCTTCTTCCCGGTCTGTGTCCTGGCTTTCCGTGTTTTCTTCCCAGTTTAAACGACGATGCACCTCTGCCAGTTCCGCCGAAACGTCCACTCGCTCCGATAAGCCCTGCAATTGGGCGAATAACTTGCGCAAAAACTGGTGATGAGCCGGACTATCGCCGTAAAGAGGCCGATGAAACAGCGATTTACGAACCTGAGCCCACTCCTTGATGAAGTCCTGAAGATCGGTGTCGAAGGCACTTTCAGCAAGTTTGGCAAAAATATAATCATGGGCCTGCGCATTGGGATGAATCAGATCGGCTTCGTAAAATCGATAATCACGCAGATCGTCAACCATCAGTTCGTAGGCCGGAAAATACGATACCCAATCGTTCCAGACCGTCAGTTCGTGGGCCAGTGCGCGCAACAGGGATTTACTGACCTGGTTGAGCGGCAACGTATCGCGGATATGCCGCACGGGACTCACTGTCAGCAGGATTTTTAATTGGGGATTGATTCTGCGCAGCGTTTTTAGGGAACGCGTCAGGTCATCGCGGAGATGATCGATCTGGTACAGGTATTTCTCAAAAAGCTGTCCCGGCATTTTATGGCAGTTGGCGACGACTTTACCCGTTTCAATGTGCCGGTAAACGATCGCCGAGCCAAGCGTGAGAAACAGAAAATCGGCCTGTCGAATGGCATCGCCGGTTTGGGCCAAACGCTCGGTCAGTTTATCGTGCAATTCGTTCCGGCTGTTGGCCCAGAGCGATGAATGAAAATCGTAATGAAACCAAACACCATTGCGTTCTACATAAAGCGTTTCATCAGGAGCACCGCCGTAAAGGGCTGCTGTCAGCAGTTTGGCGATTGACGTTGGATTGAAGACTGTACCAAAGGGGTTATCCAGAACGGCTAGCTTGTGGTCGGTCAGGCGACGGCCCATGACTTCGGCAAAGCACGAACCAATCGTCACGATACGGCTCTTCAGACCAATACGATGGGGGAGAGGTTCAGGTGAAATTTCGGTATGAAACTGCATACGTATCTAACAAAAAAAGAAAGCATTTAGCTCCTTGATCTGGTTGATAATTTCTAGTATAGTGGTCTGATTGAACGGTGATTAGCTCTGGCGAGATTATTGCTATGGTCGTGTATATAGCTTCGATAGAGCTGACCCATCAGCCACCGGTTATGTATAAATTGTAGACCGATGGATTGATTTATCCCTTTATCTCCGTTTCCGCATGGAGATGGTCGCGTTTGTTTTTACTTTCACAGTCAGTACATACTCCGCATAGCCAATCGCAATGTCCCTTCAGAAGCGCATTAAAACCCTTAGTTTTGACTCACTACACGAATTAATCAACCAGGCACACCATGAAATCAACCGTCGACAGGAATTTATCAAACGCATTCCTCCGCTAAAACTTCAGGACCTATCCTTCTCCGTGCGTGCCCGCGATTTGTTGTATCGAACCATTGCAGATAAGAAGAAACTTGTTTACTGGCAAGACGCGCAAAAGTTAACGCTGGGCGAGACATTACAACTGCTGGAACCGGCAGACTGGCGGCAAATTAACTACAAGAATACCAAGGTATTCAGTGAGCTATGCGCGCTGTTTCAACACTACAAAGCTCCGCTGGAATGGTATTATAATGAAGTGGAGGGAAACGTTTAGACATAAAAAAACGGTCGGCCTGATAAAGTATCAGGCCGACCGTTCTGTATGATCAGTGCTTATTCAGCAGCAACTACTTCAAATTTCACTTTGTGCTTCACATCCTTGTGCAGATCAAGTGAAGCCTCGTAGGTGCCAAGCGTCTTAACGTCATCAACCGTAATTTTCTTCCGGTCGATGTCGAAGCCTTTTTCGCGCAGGGCGTCAGCTACCTGGGTGTTGGTAACCCGACCGAAGATTTTGCCGCTGTCACCCGCTTTCGCTGGGATGGTCAGAACAATATCACCAATGCCATCAGCAATTGCCTGTGCGTCGTTCTTGATTTTTTCGGCTTTGTGAGCCGCCTGACGAATGTTTTCGGCAACGATTTTCTTGTTAGAGTCAGTCGCCATCATCGCAAATCCCTGAGGAATCAGGTAGTTGCGGCCGTAACCAGGCTTCACCGCTACGGTGTCGTTCTTATAGCCCAGGCCGGCAATATCGGTCTTTAAAATGATATCCATTTTTTGAAAAAGGTTTGTAGCCTGTAGGTGGTGGTTTGTCGATCTCATCTACCCGCTTAGTGCGACCGGATAAGGCAAACTACACACTACATACTTTATTTCAGAGAATCGCCTACGTACGGCAGTATGGCCAGATGACGAGCGCGTTTAACGGCCTGGGCTACTTTGCGCTGGTTTTTCAGGCTTGTACCCGTTAACCGACGGGGAAGAATCTTACCCTGTTCGTTCAACAGTTTCAGCAGGAAGTTGCCGTCTTTGTAGTCGATGTATTTGATACCGGCTTTCTTGAAGCGGTCGTATTTTTTGCGGTTCTCGGTTTTCGAGACTGATTCGTTTTGCAAACTCATGATTACTTGGCCTCCCCGGCGTTTTCAGTTTGTTTTTTCTTACCCACTAGGCCGTTCTTCTTGCGGTCATTGTAAGCAACAGCGTGTTTATCGAGCGAAACCGTCAGGTGACGGATGATACGCTCATCACGGAGATACTCGGTGTTGAGTTTCTCGATGATCGTGCCGGGAGCCTTGAACTCAAAGAGTTGGTAGTAACCCGTGTTCTTGTGCTGAATTGGATAGGCCAGTTTGCGGAGGCCCATGTTTTCTTCGTGAACGAGTTCCGCACCGTTGTCGGTCAGCACTTTGCGAAACTTGTCAACGGTGTCCTTTATCTGAATCTCAGATAAAACGGGAGTTAAAATGAACACCGTTTCGTAGTTATTAGGAAACATTGTACTTAATTGGTTTGAAATGAGGGCGCAAAGGTAAGAAAAAAGTTGATAATCACCAGCGTTGATCAAAAAAAGAGGCAGCCATACATCTGTTGGCTGCCTCGCAGGACTGGGTCACTGTTAGTTATTTCACCGTAAATTCGCCCTCGCCGATCCGGAATCCTTCGCAGTAGATCTCAATGGCGTAGCGGCCTTCGTTGAATCGCTGGCCACCGCGACCGTAAATGAAATCGACCTGCTGGCGGCTGTTATCGAAGGTAAAGCGTTGCATGGCCGTGTAGATCATGCCCTCGCCGTTGTACGTAAACTCGCCCGATCCCGTAGCCAGATCGGAGACAACGGCACCAGCTGGGTCCAGAACCCGCATATAGAGTACTTTTTCTTCCTGCTTAGCCAGACCGTTAGGTGCCAGCCGGACCGATACCCGGATCTTGTCAATTCGTTTGGCCTTATAACTGCCACCGTCGCTCTCCTTACCCCGTGCGTTGATGGCATTGACGGTCACATTCTCCGCCCGCAGGGCAGCGGCTATCGTAACTTTTTCGCTTAGCTCCTGATTTTTCGACGCGACGGCAACCACAGAATCACTCAGCGACTGTCTTTCGGCTTTCAGACTGCTGTTTTCCTGATATAATGAATCATTTTTCTGGGTCAATAGCCCATTTTCCTCTTTTAGTCGGGCAATCTCCTGGTCTTTCTGAGCAAGGAGTTCCTGGTAGTTTCGTATTTTCTGGTCGTATTTCTTGCTGTCGAACGTGCCAACATTACGCAATGCCCGTTTGTCAACTTCCAGCTGGGTTTTGACTTTCATGAGTGAATCGACACTGCCACCTAGCCGCTGAATTTCAGCGATTTTGGCGTCCAGCTGGGCAGAAATAGAGTCCAGCTTTGTTTTTGCGGCCAGAAATTCTTCCGTTTTAACCGCAATGGTGGCATCTTTAGACTTATTATCCTGCCGTTCCTGATAATAGAAATACACTAAAAGAATATTCAATGCAGCCAGAATCAGTAGGGCGGCCAGCAAATAGCTACGACTATTGTTTCGGGGTTGGGGTTTCGGTTCCATTGGGGACATTTGTTAAACTGATCGAACGGGTTGGGCGGTAAATCCTTACCAAAACTATATCATCTGGCGCTTTATTGCATCATCAAGACGGTTCATGGCCAAAAACTACGCCATTTCACGTAGTTCTCAAACCTATCTTTGCACAATATTAATAAACGGTCGGCGCTGAACCGACTTTTGAGCACTATGATTGCCGATACAATTCGTCAGATCGAAACCGAACTGGCTGGCCGCGCCCAGCTGATTGCCGTCACTAAAACCAAGCCTGTTGAGCTGTTGCGCGAGGCTTACGAGGCTGGTTGCCGGATGTTTGGTGAGAATAAGGTGCAGGAAATGGCGGAGAAACAGCCTCAGCTACCCGCCGATGTAGCGTGGCATCTGATTGGCCATCTGCAAACCAATAAAGTGAAATACATTGCCCCGTTTGTTGCCCTCATTCATTCGGTAGACAGCCTTAAACTGTTGCAGGAAATCAATAAACAAGCTGCCAAACAGAACCGAGTCATCGACTGTCTGCTGCAAATCTACATTGCCGATGAGGAAACCAAGTTCGGCCTGAGCGCAGATGAAGCCGAGGGTTTGATAAATGACCCGACTCTTGAGAATCTATTGAGCATTCGCATTGTTGGTCTAATGGGGCTGGCCACGAATACCGACAACGAGGAGCAGATTCGCGCTGAATTTCGCGGTTTGAAGCAGCTTTACGACAAACTCGGTGCGATAGAGGGCGCAAATCTGAATTTCTCCGAACTGTCGATGGGCATGAGTGGCGACTACCGCATCGCCGTTGACGAAGGCAGTACGCTGGTCCGGGTTGGCAGTGCAATTTTCGGGAGCAGAACATAATTGTTTTTTATCATGCCGACGAAGCCAGGCGGCCGAAGCATCTTCGGCTCCGGCCGTCTGGCTTCGTCGGCATAACAAAAAGAGAAATGAAATTTTTTATTCAGGCAGGTGCTGTTTTAGGGTTGCTGGGCGTCGGGATTGGCGCATTTGGTGCTCATGCATTGCGGGCAATGCTCGACGCATCGGGGCGGAGTGACACGTTTGAAACCGCCGTCAAGTACCAGTTTTACCACGCCCTCGCGCTGGTATTGGTGGGTATGTTGATGCAGTTGTTCGGGAGCAACCCGTCCATTGTGAAATTGCTTAACTGGGCGGGGTACTCCTTTTTGGGGGGGACGCTGATTTTTTCCGGTTCCCTCTATATTCTTTGCTTTACGGGTGTGACGTGGCTGGGTGCCATTACACCGTTGGGCGGAGTTGGTATGATTGCGGGCTGGGCACTCTTGCTCTGGGCGTTTTTATAAAAAAAGGAGCCATGTCGAATAACGGGTAGCTGACTGGTCGTCATCCCCTTTTATGTCGCATCATTTCTCTTCGTATCTTTGTTGTCTGATTCTAAGAATAATGCAAACCAATATACAGGCTGAAACCGCCCGTCGACGGACGTTCGCCATCATTAGTCACCCTGACGCCGGTAAAACGACATTAACTGAGAAGTTACTTCTCTTTGGTGGCGCTATTCAAACGGCGGGCGCGGTGAAATCCAACAAAATCAAGAAGTCGGCTACTTCCGACTTCATGGAAATCGAAAAGCAGCGGGGTATTTCGGTCGCTACGTCGGTGATGACGTTTGAATACGATAACCTTAAAATCAATATTCTTGATACCCCTGGTCACAAAGACTTTGCGGAAGACACTTACCGGACGCTGACCGCCGTTGACAGCGTTATTCTGGTGATCGACTGCGTAAAAGGCGTTGAGGAACAAACCGAACGATTAATGGAAGTGTGCCGGATGCGCGATACGCCGGTCATCATTTTTATCAATAAACTCGACCGCGAAGGCCGTAATCCGTTCGATCTGCTCGACGAACTCGAAGAGAAGCTCAACATTCGCGTTCGGCCAATGACATGGCCGGTCAATATGGGTTCCGACTTTAAAGGTGTTTATAGCCTGATCGAAAAAAAATTATATTTCTTCAAAGTCAACAAAACTAAAGTCGAAGATGATGTTCTGCCGATCGAACTGGCTGATTCATTATTAGACCAGAAAGTGGGCGAGCGGGATGCTGCCCAGCTTCGGGAAGATGTGGAGTTAATCGAAGGGGTGTATGACTCGTTCGACCGGCAGGCGTATATGGACGGTCAGCTGGCTCCGGTGTTTTTTGGATCGGCGGTTAATAATTTTGGTGTGAAAGAGTTGCTGGAAGGCTTCTGCGACATCTCACCCGAACCTATTGCGCGTCCAACCGACAAGCGGGAAGTGCTACCCGGTGAAAAGAATTTTAGCGGCTTTGTCTTTAAAATTCACGCCAATCTTGATCCGCGCCACCGCGACCGGATCGCGTTTCTGCGTATCTGTTCGGGGGTTTTTGAGCGCGGGAAATTCTACCACCACACGCGCCTGGACAAGAATGTCCGCTTTGCTTCGCCGTTCAGCTTTATGGCCGATAGTAAAAGTGTCGTTGAAGAAGGCTTTCCCGGCGATGTTGTCGGTCTGTACGATACCGGTACGTTTAAGATCGGTGATACGCTGACAGAAGGGGAGGAGTTACAGTTTCAGGGTATTCCAAGTTTTTCGCCCGAGATCTTCAAAGAGCTTGTTAACCTGGACCCTATGAAATCCAAACAGTTGGACAAAGGGATTCAGCAGTTGACCGATGAAGGCGTGGCGCAGTTATTTACGCTTGAACTGGGGAATCGTAAGTTCGTCGGAACGGTTGGTGAACTGCAATTTGAAGTGATCCAGTATCGTCTGGAAAATGAATACGGGGCCAAGTGCCGGTGGGTGCCGCTGAACTATACGAAAGCCTGCTGGATCACCGCCGAAAATCCGGCTAAACTCGCTGAATTTATCCGCTTAAAAGGCAACCAGATCGCTTACGACAAAGACCTGAATCCGGTCTTTCTGGCCGAATCGGACTGGATGTTGCGCATGAATCAGCAGAACAATCCCGACATCCAGTTCCACCTCACCTCGGAGTTCAAAGTGGCGGTTTAGATACCGTTCGCTTGGATTCTTTCGTTGTCGAAAACTACAGGCAGCGGCTGCAAGTTAGGTTATCATCACTAAACAAACCTACTGATGATGAATTCACTTGCAACCGCTGCTTTTGTCTTGCTACTAGCTGGTTCCGCTGTAGCCCAACAAAAGCAACCCGCATCCAAAACCTCAGGTACGTCAAAAAAGAGCGGGACGATCACGCCCGTTGACGCGGCTCGTTCGAATCCATCGGCTGCCAATACGCACGATGGCACCATGGGCGCATCGACCGGAACTGGAACGACGCTCGAACAAAATCAGGCCAGTAACGCAACCAGCGCCCGCCCGACATCGGTTGATCCGGCTAGCAGCGTCCGGACTAGTGCGTCAGACGTGAAGGCAAAGAAAAAAGCACCTAAATCGGGTAACTAACGCGTCAACTTTTGACGAAGTGAAGCCCTGATTTAACAGAGGTTTAATAACCTTTTACCTGATAGACTGTTTATCCTTTGTATTCATTCTTTCACTTAGCTAATACTAACTATGAAAAAGGCAATGATTGCTGCTGTTGCAGTGCTGGTAATGACCAGTTCGGCTTTTGCTCAGGATGACGCGAAAGCAGCTCACAAAGAGATGAAGAAAGAGGCCAAACAGATGAAAAAGGAGGCCAAAAAAGAGGGCGACGACGCGAAAGCTGATGCGGCCAAAGATATGAAGCACATGCATAAGAGCATGAAAAAAGAAGCGAAGAAAGTATCGACGAATCGGTAGAATTCGGTATATAAATGGCGAAAGCCTCCTGAGCAATCGGGAGGCTTTTTTATGGTCTGGAGATTCATCGGGTCACTTCTCATTAGATTAGTCTGTCCCGATATAGTTTATAAATAGCCTCTATGTGAGTTTGACTAGATTATATTTAAATAAATTACTATAACGAACTTTTATTCTGTAGTAAATGAATAGTAAAAAATATAATTGGCATTTTAACGGTTAAGGACGCCTGTTCTTACGTAATTTTATGTCTGGTTAAACGTTTCGCTCACCTCGTTCAACATCTTGACATCCCCGCGTTACGACTGACTGATACACACAAATTTCCTCTAAATCAACCACTCTATGATTCGTTACTTTTTACGGCCACTAGCCATGTTGCTGCTAAGCCTGAACATGGTTTGGGCGCAGATTCCAGCGCCTAAGCAGCATTTCGGCTTTACCATTGGCGATGACTATCAACTCGCTACCTACACGCAGACAGAAGCTTACTTCAGAAAGCTGGCGGCTACCTCTGACCGGGTTAAACTGGTCGATATCGGGCCAACGGAAGAAGGTCGTCGGCAGTTGATGCTCGTTGTATCGTCGCCCGCTAACCTTAAGAAACTAAGCCGCTACAAGGAGATCTCCCAAAAGCTGGCCCGCGCCGAGAACATGAACGACGATCAGGCTCGTGCATTGGCAATGGAAGGGAAAGCCGTTGTCTGGATCGATGGCGGCTTGCACGCTACCGAAACCGTTGGCACGATGCAACTGATCGAAACCGCGTGGCAACTGGCGAGTCGCAAGGACCCCGAAACGATGCGCATCCTGAATGACGACATCATTCTGCTGACGCACGCCAATCCGGATGGGCAGGAGATTGTCACGAACTGGTACATGCGTGAAGCAACGCCCGAAAAACGGTCGCTCGACAATGTGCCGAGACTATACCAGAAATACATTGGCCACGACAACAACCGCGACTTCTTCATCATGAACATGAAAGAAACGCAGAATATCGGTCGTCAGTTATTTGTCGAGTGGATTCCGCAGATTATGTACAATCACCACCAGAGCGGTCCGGCCGGATCGGTGCTGGCTGGCCCTCCGTATCGTGACCCCTTCAACTACGTGTTTGATCCGCTCATGGTAACGGGTATCGATGCGCTGGGTGCGGCTATGATCAACCGACTGAATGCAGAGAACAAACCCGGATTTACGCGTTTGAGTGGTTCTGTTTTCTCGACCTGGTATAACGGTGGCCT
This sequence comes from Spirosoma agri, assembly GCF_010747415.1. NCBI lineage: Bacteria > Pseudomonadati > Bacteroidota > Cytophagia > Cytophagales > Cytophagaceae > Spirosoma > Spirosoma agri. The sequence continues at coordinate 797,952 of NZ_JAAGNZ010000002.1, forward strand.
TCGCACCACAACGCACTTTCATAATATGATTGGTCTGCTGACCGAGATTATCGGCGGCCCGACGCCCGAAGAGGTGCCATTGGTTCCTAAGCGGTTGATACCTAACGGTGCTACACCTTTTCCCGTGACTCCGCAAAAATGGCACTTCCGGCAGTCGATCGATTATTCGGTGTCGCTGAACTACGCCGTATTGGGGTATGCCGCCCGGTATCGCGACGAGGTGCTGTTCAATATCTATCGGATGGGAAAAAACTCCATCGAGCGCGGAAGCAAAGACACCTGGGCCTTGTCGCCCAAACGAATCGATGCGATCGCCGGTGCGTACGACGCTGACCCGAAGAAAGTCGTTTCGCCCACGAATGCGGCTCTGGCGCAGTATGGTTTCATTCCCAAAGGCGGTGGTATGCCAATGAAGTATTACGACACCATCATGAAAGCGCCCGTGTTGCGCGATCCGCGTGGATTTATCATTCCGGCCAACCAGGCCGATTTTGCAACGGCAGTGAAATTTGTCAATGCGTTGATCAAAACGGGGATTCAGGTGCAGCAGGCGACGGCTGACTTCACTGTTGCGGGTAAGACGTATCCCGCTGGCTCATACGTTGTCAAATCCGATCAGGCATTCCGTCCTCACCTGCTCGACATGTTCGAACCACAGGATCACCCCAACGATTTTCAGTATCCGGGCGGTCCGCCGGTTCGTCCGTACGACGCAGCTGGCTGGACGCTGGCCTACCTGATGAATGTTCAATTCGACCGGATTCTGGATGGGTTTGACGGGCCTTTCAAGAAACTGCCCATTGGCGAGCTTCAGGCCCCGCAAGGACACATTGCCGAAGCTTCTGGCGAAGGGTATCTGCTGAGCGCACGCGCCAATAATTCGTTTATTGCCGTCAATGATCTGCTGGCGTCGGGTGTTGAGGTCTATCGTTTACCAAATGGCACGGGTCTGAAATCGGCGGCTGAGTCCGGCACGTTTTTCGTTCCGGCTTCGGCGAAAGCAAAATCGTTACTCGACAAGTCGGCTAGAGAGCTTGGCATCGACGTGACCAGTATCGCTAAACGCCCCACCACAACTATGGCAAAAGTAACGCCCATGCGCATTGCCTTGTGGGATACCTACGGTGGGTCAATGCCTTCCGGTTGGATACGCTGGATGATGGAGCAGTATCACTTTCCCATGAAAGTTGTTTATGCACAGGACATCGACGCGGGCGATCTTCGCAAGAAATTTGACGTGATCGTGTTCGTTACCCGCGCTATTCCGTCGATGAACAGCAAGGACGTCGATCTGTACAGCTTATTCGGAACGGAGCCCAAACCGGAAACGACTCCTGCCGAATACCAGCCCTGGTTGGGTAAGATTACCGCTACCAAGTCGATACCGCAATTGAAGACATTCATGGAAGCGGGCGGAACCGTCGTTACCATCGGCTCGAGTACCAATCTGGCTTATCATCTGAAACTTCCGGTTAAGAATGCGTTGACGGAAATGACAACGACGGGTCAGGAAAAGCCGCTGCCGGGTGAGAAATACTATATTCCAGGTAGCGTGTTGCAGATGACCGTTGACTCAACCCAACAGGCAACCTGGGGCTTACCCACGCTAACGGACGTCTATTTCGATGCCAGCCCGGTCTTTAAAGTATCGCCGGATGCGATTGCTACGGGGAAAGTGAAACCCCTGGCCTGGTTCGCTACGGGTAAGCCACTGCGCAGTGGTTGGGCGTGGGGCCAGTCCTATTTGCAGGATGGTATTGCGGCCTTTATGGCACCCGTCGGGGCGGGGAAACTGTACGCCTTTGGTCCGGAGATTACCTTCCGGGCGCAGTCGCACGGAACGTTCAAACTGCTGTTCAATCAGCTTTATTCGTCTGGTTCAGCAGCCGGCAGTGCTACAAATGGTAATTAACGCGTTGTTGACCACTGACGCACAATAAGCGTGTACAAAAACGGGGTGCCAGGCTTGAGAACCTGGCACCCCGTTTCATTTACTGGTACTAGCCGTGCTGCTTAATTGTAGCCCGGATTCTGAACCAGATTTTTGTTCGTGTCAATTTCCCGTTGGGGAATGGGCAGAACCAGGTTGTTCGCGTTGTAAGCTACCGTACCAACTGTGCCTGCCGTGCGCTTAATATCGGCCAGCTGCTGGCCTTCGAAAGCCAGCTCAAGCCGGCGTTCGAGCAAAATAGCTGCTAGGTCAACTGTCGTCAACGCAGTAGCTTTGGCGCGGTTACGGATCAGGTTAACATCGGCTAACGGCGTTGCGCCGACAGCCGTATTCAGACGCAGGTTCGTTTCGGCCCGTACCAGATACATTTCCGCCAGCCGCACGACCGGAACGTCGCCATACTGATCGTTGAACTTACTGGTGAACGTGTTCTGACCCGCCGTGTTGAAGAACGTACCCCGTACATCGCCAGTCGCGTAGAGCTGCCGGAACTTGGTTTGTACCCGCACGTCACCCCGGCCCTGATTCAGCGAGGACGCGTAGAACGTGTTCAGGTCGTTGGCTCCATCCTGGTCGGTAACGATGATTTTGAAGATGATCTCCGAGGCATTCGTTGCATCTTTAAACACATCCGCAAAGTCGCTCACTAGGCTGTAGGTCCCTGACGTAATCACCCGATTCGCGGCATCGCGGGCCGCTGCGAAGTTCTGCTGTTGGAGATAAACGCGGGCAAGAATGGCCGCAGCCGCTCCTTTGGTTGCGAACCCGTTTCCGCCCGACTGGGTGGCGGGCAACAGACTTTCGGCTTTTGTTAAGTCATTCAGTACTTGCGTATACACTTCGGCCACTGTATTCCGGGCGCGGTAGTCCGCATCAGTAACCGACGTGGTTGGCGTGAGTACCAGCGGAACGCCGGGATTGGCCGTTGGCGTACCATCGTTCCAGCTCTTGCTAAACGCTTTAACCAGTTCAAAATACAAAGCACCTCTGATAAAGAGGGCTTGCCCTTCGATCGAACCGCGATTGGCTTCGCTAACTTTGGTCAGGGCTGACAAAACACTGTTGGTCCGGTTGATCGCGTTGTAGCCATCCAGCCAAAAATCCCGCGTAACGGTATTGGACGTTGTAACTGTTTTGCGCCAGATCTCATCGATCGTCGCATACGTACCCGCAAAAACAACATCCCGGTTGTCGCCGGTTAAGTCGCCAATGTATTGAATACCACCGCCGTATAGGTTAACATCGCTCAGGCCATCGTAAGCACCGGTCAGCGTTATCTGTACGTCCTGTTCGGTGTTCAACGCCTGACTCTGCTCGATGCTCTGCGTCGGTTCAACGTTCAGTCGGTTGTCGCAGGCTGTAACGAACAACCCGAAGACACCGACGAATAACCACTGTTTTATGGATGAATTCATACTAAAATTTCGTTTTTGAAAAGTTCAGTTGTAACGTGTCTGGGTTAGAAACCGATGTTGATGCCGCCGGTGATCGTCCGCGCCTGTGGAGCCGTGTAGAAATCATAACCCTGCGCAATGTTCGAAACAATGTAATCGGCATTCACCTCGGGGTCCCAGCCTTTGTAGCCCGTGAAGGTGAGCAGGTTCTGACCCGTTACGAAAAAGCGAACCGTATTCAGTTTCAGACGGTTGATTAGCGTTTTGGGCAAGTTGTACGACAAGGTAGCCGTGCGTAGCCGGACAAACGTTCCATCGTAGATGAAGCGGCTCGACGACTGGGCACCGTTGTTATAATACAGCCGGGCTTCCGGGATGTTCGTGTTTGTATTCTGTGGGGTCCAGGCGGCCAACTGATCGACGGTCTGATTATCTTCAAAACGGCCATTTGCTGATGAGTAGCGACCCACGCCGTAGAAATTGAGCTTGTTGCCAAACACCCCGTTGAACAATACGCTTAGGGTAATTCCCTTGTAGCTGAACGTGTTGGTGATGCCACCCGTCCATTTCGGTAGTGGACTGCCAACTACGACGCGCTGGGCCTGGCTGTATGTACTCGTCGTCGAGCGATCCAGCGAGCCATCGGTGTTCGTCGAATTCTTATACCAAAGCGCATTGCCATTGGCCGGATCGACGCCCGCGTATTCCTGCGTAAAAAATGCGCCAAGTGGCTGTCCTTCAACGGCTCGGCTCATGGCATTGATACCGCCTTCGATGATTTGCCCTTGTAGATTAGTGATCTTGTTCCGGTTCGCGGCTGCGTTGAAGCTCGTTGTCCAGCGGAACGCACCGGTGAGGTTTTCCGTGTTTAGCACAAACTCGAACCCTTTGTTTTCCAGACTACCAACGTTTCTGAACTGTGTCGAAAAACCGGTGGTGCCCGGCACGTTCACGTTTAGCAGCAACCCAGACGTTTGTTTGTTGTAGTAGTCGATTTCGCCGTTGATGCGGTTGTTGAGAATGCCAAAATCGATACCAATATCGAACTGGTCGGTAGTTTCCCATTTCAGGTCTGGATTGGCGAGTTGCGATGGTCGCTGACCCGGTAGTGTACCGTAGCTGGCATCACCTGTGAACAGACCCAATTGCGGGAAGTTCAGGATTTCAGCGTTACCCGTACGCCCATAACTTGACCGGAGCTTCAGAAAGCTGATGGTATTGTTATTCTTTAGGAAACCTTCTTCCGACAATACCCAGCCTGCAGAGACCGCCGGGAAAAAACCGTACCGGCTGTTACGACCGAAGCGTGACGAGCCATCGATACGGGCACTTACACCCAGCAGATACCGGTCCGAAAATTTGTAGTTAGCCCGCGCAAAGTACGACAGGAAGCGGAAGTCGGTTTGGGTTGAGCTACCATCCGTTTTGCGGGCCGCACTGATGATCTGGCGATACGCATCCGATGGAAAGTCCCGGCCTTCGGTGAAATTCGTTTTCTGCTGCGACTGCTGATACGACATCCCCAGCGTAGCATCGACGGCGTGTTTACCGAAGAGGGTGGCATACGAGAAGAAGTTGTTGGTTGTGTAGTTCTCGACGCGCACAAAGCGATTCTGACCAATACCCTGCGGAGCGCTGAAGTTGCGTTGCGTTTTACTGTTGTAGTACAGCTCTTCCTGCTGATTCAGCACGTCCAGACCAAATTCGGTGCGGAAACTGAGCCCTTTGGCAATCTGTAACTGACCGTATACGTTGCTGATATTCCGGTAAACAGTCGTGTTGAAATAGGCATTGCCCTGGTTGATCAACGGGTTGTAATAAACCGGGATGCTCAGATCGCCAGGCGGAGTTCCGACCGGAAGGCCCGTGGTCGGGTCCGTAGCAGGCGTCATTGGTGGAAGCGCGACCATCTGCATTGGATTATCGAACTGATTATCCGCCGAAAGACGCTGATTGAATGTACGGGTCAGGCCAATGTTGAAGCCTGCGCGGAAGCGATCCGACACTTGATGGTCGAGGTTCAGACGACCCGAATAGCGTTGCAGTGCGTTGCCGATCAGAATACCTTTTTGATCCAGTAACTGACCCGACAGATAGAACGTCGTTTTCTCGTTACCGCCGTTTATGTTCAAATCGTATTGCTGGTACGGGGCATCCTGATACGCCAGATCCCCCCAGTTGGTGCTTGCCTGATTGGCTGTTCCATACGTGCCCAGCCCCTGCGTTTCGTAGAAGCTTTTCATGTAGGACGAATTGGAAGCAGGATCGCTGGGGTCAAACCCATCGAGACGGTCAGCATTGGCCGCGGCCTGGTTGTAAAAATTGACGTACTGCTCGGTGTTCAGGAATTGAAGCTTTTTAGTGGGTTTGCTCGATCCGTACTGCGCACCAAAATTGATGTTGGTCCGACCGGCTTTTCCGCGCTTGGTCGTGATCAGTACAACACCGTTTGCCGCCCGCGCCCCATAAATAGCACCGGCTGATGCATCCTTTAAAATATCGACCGACTCAATATCCTGCGGGTTTATATCGGCCAGTGGGTTCGTAGATGCACTGTTGAAACTCAAATTATCGGTGGTAACGGGTGTGCCATCGACAATGTAGAGCGGCTGGTTGGAGGCTGATACCGACGATTGACCCCGCACGCGCACCTGAATGCCCTGACCCAGCTTACCCGAACCAGCATTGATCTGAACGCCAGCGGCTTTTCCCTGAAGGGCCTGATCAAAGGTAGTAACGGGCTGATCCTGAATGTCGCTTGCTTTTACTTTGGCAATATTGCCCGTCAGGTCGCGCTTGATCTGCTGGCCGTAGCCCGTAACAACAATCTCATTCAGATTCCGCACATCTGACTTCAGCTGTACGTTGATCACCGACCGGTTATTGACACGTTCTTCGATGGTTGTGAAGCCAATGAAGCTATAAACGAGTGTGACATCGCCATCAACCGATAGACGGTAGTTGCCCGATGCATCCGTCAAGGTCCCCTGCGACCGGCCCTTGACACTAATTGATACGCCTGGTAGACCGGCACCATCGTCGGATGACGTGACCTTACCCGAAACGGCCTGCCCCTGTGCATAACTCCCCCAAACTGTAACGAGTAGCAGGCAGCTAAGTAGTAAGAGTTTACTCATGTTACTAAAAATGAAAGGTGAAAAGAATTGTAAAAGTACAATGAAATGGTGATTAATAGAAGAAAACTCACATAATGAAGAATAGGTATAGATAAAGAATCAAAATATTGATCGGAGAATTGGTTATTCTATAGAATAAAATATGTCTTATTGGGAAATAATGGTATAAAATAAATATATCTTGTTTTGTTTATATAAATTGTTCAGGGGATATATTCCGGACTTGAAAAATTAAACCATAAACTACTCGACCTAGTCAAACGTTTATCAAGGAGCAACTCCCTCAAAACAACACTTATGAACCGCCTAATATTTCTGTTCTTCGTTCTGCTACTGACCACATCAGGGCTGCGGGCGCAGGTGCAGTACGCAACCGAGTCCCCACGCGTCGATGACGTAAACGACCGCGATGTAACGATTCAGCGCGTTGAGCTGACGGCGCAGTACACGATCATATACATGAAATTTGAATCCAGCGAGCGTCGGTCATCAAACCGGGGGTGGCCTTTCTCGGTCCCACTGCCGAATGGTCGGGGTAGGCAGCTGGAAAGTCCCAATACCAGTAACATCGGCTTTCAGCCAACGGCGCGTCTATATGTGAACGAGGGCGAACGTTCGTACAAACTGATCCGGGCCGAAAATATACCGGCTGAAACCCGTCGCCCCGTTGCTCCCGGCGAACGGGTTGATTTTGTCGCCTATTTTGAGCGAGTCGATCCGGGTTATACGACGTTCGATCTGTTTGAGTGTAGAGACGGCGGTGGCTACGTCTGCTTCAATTTCTGGGGAGTGCACATCATCAATCCGCTGAAAAAAACCTATTCGCAGCAGAAGCCTAAAGTGCCGGTTCAGCCCAGAGTGCAGCAACCGCGCTATCAGCCTCGTACTACGCCAGGAGCTGGAACACCGGGGGCTGGAGTTCCGAATTCGACACCTCCGACGACGCAGCCTCAACCGCAAGCAACCCCGTCGAGCGTGGCGATTAATGGAGTGACGCGCGATGCAAAAACAAAAGGGTTGATGGCGGCAACGGTTAGTTACCGACTGATATCCGCAGCCGAATCAGCGGGCGATGGTCGAATTGATTCGGTTCGCAGTAATCGGGCCACGGGTGCTTATACCATACCGGTTGATCGGCGTGGTGTATACGTCATCACGGCTTCGGCAAAAGGGTACTTCACCAAGAGCGATACATTAGCGACGAACCGCACGAACGTCAACCTCGATTTCGATCTGGTGCCTATTGTGGCGGGTGCCACGATCACGCTAAAGAACATCTACTTCAACGCATCGGAGTTTGATCTGAAGCCCGAATCGTACCCCGAACTGGACCGGCTCGCCATTGTCATGCAGGAAAATCCGACCATGACGATCCGACTGGAAGGGCATACTGATACCGTTGGTGATTTTGACGCCAACGTCGAACTGTCCCGGAATCGGGTCAACGAAGTAAAGCGTTATCTGGTTGCGAAAGGCATTAGTGCGGGCCGGATCGACACGGTAGGCTATGGCCCCTCACGTCCTATTAATAAGAACAAAAGCCTGAAAGAGCGGCCCGAAAACCGGCGGGTGGAAATGGCCATTATAAAGGTATAAAAACCCTGACGATCCGTTTCGGGTTTCCTGTCTATGAAACCCGACTTTGATCTTAATGTTGCCTTAACGCGAATCGAAGAAGCCGTTCGGTCGTATCCGAAAGCGGCCATGTTCGACCTGGCCGAACGGGGCTACAACACTGTATTTGAGCAGCTAATCTCCTGTATCATATCCATTCGTACGCTCGATGAAACGACGATACCGGTCTCATTACGCCTGTTCGAAGTGGCCCGAACACCCGAACAACTGTTGGCGCTCGACATGCCGACGCTGACCGACTTGCTGTTTGGTACGACCTATCCAGAACAGAAAGCCTACACCATGCATGGCATTGCCGACCGGGTTATCAATGAATTTGGTGGTCAGTTGCCCGCCGATTTTGCCACGCTGACGTCACTGAAAGGCGTGGGACCGAAATGCGCCAATCTGACCCTGGGTGTTGCTACTGGACAGGCCGCGATCAGCGTCGATGTGCACGTTCATCGGGTCGTAAACCGGTGGGGGTACGTACGAACCAAACAGCCGGAGCAAACATTGAAAGCGCTGGAAGCGTTGGTTCCCCACGATCAATGGGTCAATATCAATCGCTTACTTATGCCCTTCGGTAAGCACATCTGTACGGGTACGCTGCCTCGCTGTTCAACCTGCCCGGTGCTGGACTGGTGTGAGCAGGTGGGCGTGGAACGGCACCGGTAAGCGACGAGCTGGCTACTCCGTTTTTCTTGCCGGGCGCGACTTCATGTATTCGTTCAGACTTGCCAGCATAGCACGGCATTCTTTGTCCAACTGCCGATATAAATCAGCTTGTTGCGTAACGGCCTGCTTGACAACCTCCGCACTTTTAGCCGCCTTGTCAGACGCCCGACTCATTTCTTCGGCGGTTGGACTTGTTGGTCGAACGGGTAGCGAAAGACCTTTGCTTTCCGTAATCAGATCGGTGATGGTAGCGCGGTAACGCCCGAATTTAGATTCGATCGTGAGCGTATACCGGATCAGTTGCTCACTAATTCGGAAGGCCGATTTGACAAACAGTATATTGTTTTCCTGATCGAACTGCTGTTCCGCATCGCTTTCGTTCGGAAACTGCTGTTGGAGCCATAAACGGGCTTCGCTGCTGATCTGTCGGGCTGGCCGGGTCGCATCAGGCAGACGTACTAATTCCTGATACTGAACCTGTCCGGTCTCATTGGTTGGTAGCTTGACCTGAGCCACAACCGTAAGCGATAACAGGATAAAAATGGGTAATAAGATTTTCATGGCTGGCAATAGCGTTTTGGCGCGTGCCGACATACAGGAGTAACGTGCTGTATATCAACTGCGAAAGCGTGAGTAACTAACTTCATGCTGGAGTCCAGGACTTCCAGTATACAAAGATAAAGCTTACAGGCATTTCGCGGACGGCTTCTTCAATTTACTGCCGGGTGCCGAGCAACTATACGGCGGCTGTTTCATCATCGATGGCAAGGCCAGCTTCGATCAATCCATCAAGGTCAAAACCCTGAAGATCCAGGTAGTTTAGTATAGCACGGGCATTGATACGCGCGGGCCCGACCCGGTAGCCGCTGTCTTTACTGGATGCAATAACTCCTCTCGACGTGATAATCAGCGTAATAGGATCCGCAAATAGCTCAATATAATCGTTCCCCCGCGTTACTGTAACAGCAACTTCTTCCTCCCATGAATAGGCTTCTTTGAAACAGGTACGTGCTTCTTCGTCCGTAATCGTTACCAGCTTGCGAAGTACGGGACGAATTAGTTCGGGAGACAGTTCGTGTTCAATGCGACTACCGTCGTAGCAGACCTTCACTTCGTCGTTGGCAATGTCCACGGTTACGAGTTTAGCATTCCGGCTTTGGGCGTCCGGGCTGTCGACCTGAACCCGGCTACCTAAATAGCGAGCCAGTTCCTGAACTGTCAACCCTGTCGTACGTGTCTTCATTAGTTGTATTGGGTAGTGTGTTGGTACTTGATTAGAAAGGGTCATCTGTAATACGTCGGTTAAACAAATTTAATACCTTAATGCGTTACTAAGTTCATTAAAATGACAATTAAGATCGTTCAGAACACGCTGAAGTCTACCTGCTTACGCGGGATTGATTACTTAGAGCAGGAGCTAGTTTACGTTAAACGTTGACCACAACAGCCCGTAGCCTTGTCAGTTTGGTACGATTCCTCTTATCAGATGCCTCGCTTTTGACTTATCCAAGTGCTGATGAGACCATTGGTAAAGCGGTCTGCTGTTGAAATAATCAAATTTTGTACCAGAAAAGCCGGTCAGAAATTGTCATAAAATAACACAAAATCTATTGTGCCCATAAACGGAAAATAGGGTATTTATTTTGTTTGTCTATTTTTGTATTGGTAATATTGTCGTAGTCATTTGTTGAGTAGACGTAAATGACTTGGTCGCGCTTTAGTCATTTAGGTATGTTGGCTAGTGTCGTATAAACGCTCAGTTTATGCGTATTTCTTCAAAAATAAAATTTTACACAGTTTTTGCGGAGAACGATCACCTGTTTTTAGCAGGTTTGGCCGTTGTTTTTCTGTGTTTTAAGTAAGCAATAATCGCATAAAAGGTACTATAGTTCCATTCTGTCAAGGGCTATAGTCGCAGAGTAGGCTGGAAATCGATTAATCAAGTTTGCCGTGAGTTTACCCGTGTTCGATCGGAAAGACCCAGTCGTCGCTCGCTGATTTTGCCCGGAAAGCGCAAAAATAAAGCCCAAATCCTGTTACTTTAAACAGAGTATTTGGGCTAGAGGGTAATCCGTTGTTAATGGTTTGTGCTTTCTATGTATTACCTACAGCTCCGTTCCTTCCTCGATTGGTTCGGGAATGTGTTTGCCGGCTGAATCCAGTGGAGTGGGCCGGGGCCGCCGACGATACACCAGGTAGAAAAGAGGGGGGATAATAAGCGGTGTAAAAAAGAGTGTTGTGGTTAGGCCCCCGATGATCACCGTAGCAAGCGGACGCTGTACGTCTGAGCCGATACCGCTCGAAATCGCGGCTGGCACAAGGCCGATGATGGCGACGACCATAATGGCCATGATCGCTCGAAACTGTTCCTGCGCCGTTTCGATGGTGACTTCCAGTAAGGGCTTGGTGCTACCCATCAAATTGCGATTCAAGGCTGAAACCAGCAATACGCCCGCCATAACGGAAATACCGAAAATCGATACGAAGCCAACCCCCGCCGACACGTTGAAGTTATAGCCCCGCAATAACAGCGCACCAATACCACCTGCCAGCGCAAACAGCAGGCAGGTCAGGGTGAGCAACGTATCACGCACATTACCATAGAGCATAAAGAGAAATAAGAACACAACAACGATCGTCAGCGGGATTGAGATACTCAATTGACCGCCCGCTCGTTCCAAATTCTCGTATTGACCGCCGTAGATGACGCTGTACCCTTCTGGAATCTTGACGTGCTGCTCAACCTTCTGGCTGATTTCTTTTACGAAACCGCCCTGGTCCCGTCCGCGGATATTGGTCCGGACGGTGACCATCCGCTTGCCGTTGATGCGGTAAATATTGGTCTGGCCCTGCACATACCGAATATCGGCCAGCTCGTTCATCGGGATCAGCGCTCCCGTAGCCGAAGGAACTTGCAGCAGCCGGATGGCGTCGATACTGCCCCGACTTTCGGGCGTGAACCGTACAACAATATCGTAGCGTTTGGCTTCGTCGTAGATAGTGCCGATAGCTTTGCCGCCAATGGCCGCTTCGATCATGTTCTCGATCTCCGATACGTTGATGCCGTACCGGGCAGCAGCCGGACGATTGATCTTGATCGCCAGTTGATCCTGCGGCCCTTCCTGCTCGATATTTACGGACACGGCGCCATTCATGCCCCGTACCAGGGCGGCAATGCTATCGGCTTTGGCGCGCATAACTGTCAGATCGTTACCGACGACCGAAATAGCCAGATCGGCTGCGCTACCCGTTACGATCTCCATGACCTGATCGATAATCGGCTGACCCGATGAAAAGAAGGCACCCGGAAAGGCTTCCTGCAACTCATTTTGCACCGAGCTGACAATTTCTTTCTTCGAGATGCTATCCGACCAGGTGCTGTAATCCTTTAAGCCAACCAGAATTTCGGTACGATCGGACGGGAACGGGTCGGTGCCATCGTCGTTGCGGCCCGATTGGGTAATGACGAAACTAACGGGTTTATATTTGGCAATAATGTCGCGGATTTTGGGCGCGATCTTGGCGTTTTCCTGAATGGTAATCCCCGACGGCATGAACGCCCGCATGAAAATGGACCCTTCGTCGAGCTCCGGCAAAAACTCGGTGCCGAGCTTCAGGCCGAATCCGATCATGACCAGCACGACCGTCAACCCAACACCGACGACCAGTTTCGGGGCTTTGAGCAATGTCGATTGTAACAGCCACTGATAGCCTTTTTCCAGCGGAGATAGCAGGAAATTTTTGTGCTCTTTCAGCGGTTTTCCATCGGGTGCCAGTGCTTTCCGGAAGGCAAACGAGATCAGCACGGGTATAACCGTGAGGGCGCACAGCAGCGAACCAATTACTGCAAACGATAACGTCAGCGCCATCGGGCTGAACAGCTTGCCTTCGACCCGCTGCATGAGCAGAATGGGCATGTAGGCCAGCACGATGATCGTAACCGAGAAGAAAATCTCCCGGGCTACTTCCCCCGCCGATAGGGCCGTAACCGTTACGATGCCTTTATTTCGATCGCCTGGTCCGGATGATCGGTAGCGTCGGATGAGGTGTTCGGCCATTACGCTGGCCCCATCGACAATGATCCCAAAATCAATCGCACCCAGCGACAGCAAGTTTGCCGGAATGCCCACCAGCTTCATCAGAATGAACGCAAAGAGCAGCGAGAACGGAATCGTAACCGTAACCACCAGAGCCGCCCGCAAACTGCCCAGAAACAGCACGAGAAGAATCACAACGATCGAAATACCTTCGATGAGGGTGTGCGCAACCGTTTCGAGCGAATGGTCGATCAGGAACCCCCGGTCATAGAGAATACGTAAATGAACGCCTTTGGGTAATTCCCGCGCTTCGAGATCAGCAATTTTCTCTTTGAGCAGCTCCAGCACTTCACTCGGATTTTCGCCCCGTCGCAGTAGCACGATGCCTTCGGTGGCACCGATCACGTCGAGTCCTTCGTCGGGAATCCGGTAGCCCAGAATACCCGATGGCGCTGGCGGGTTGATTTCAACGCTGGCCACATCGCGGACGAGAACCGGTACGCCCTCATTGGTTTTCAGGACGATGTTCTGGATGTCTTCCGGCGATTTGAGCGCGCCCAACCCACGTACCGCAAACCCCTGACCACCTCGGGCAATGATATTGCCGCCCGTGTTCTGGTTGTTCTTCTGAACGGCTTCGATCACTTCCTGCAGGGTCAGGCTGTATTTGCGCAGTTTGGCCGGATCAGGAATCACCTGATACTGTTTGATCGGTCCACCGAAGGTCGTAACATCGGCCAGACCCGGCACCTGCAACAGTTGAGGAATGATGGTCCAGTCCTGCAAATCACGCAACTGCATGGGCGTCATGCTGGCCGGCGCTTCAATGACATAGCGGTAGATTTCACCCACCGCCGTGGTCAGCGGGGCCAGTTCCGGTTCGACGCCATCAGGAAGCTGCGCTCCACTCAACCGCTCGATAACCTGCTGCCGGGCAAAATAGTCCGTTACGGTTTCGTCGAAGTTCAGTTGAACGACCGACAGCCCGAAAATGGTCCGGGAACGTCGGTCCGTAACGTGCGGCACATTGTTCAGTACCCGCTCGATTGGGATCGTTACCTGCTGCTCGACCTCTTCGGCTGCGCGGCCATCGTATTTAGCGATGATGATAACGTTCGTATCGGCAATGTCGGGGTAGGCTTCAATCTTCAGCAGTTTGAAACACCACAAACCCAGTCCCATAACAGCGACCGCCAGCCCGACAACGACCCAGCGATTTCTGAGGGAGAATGTAATTAATTTCTGAATCATTTAGGTAGGCAGGGCCAGCCGCTGGGTTGGCCAATCATAAGGTTCTGACACGGGCCAACCCAGCGGCTGGCCCTGCCTAATCTGATCAATACCCGAAACTTAAGCCTTTCAATTGCAGCGTATTGACCACCGTGACCGGCTCGTTCTCGCGCAAGCCGCCAAGCACGACCACCCGATCCTGTCGTTGCTGACCGAGTTGCAGTTCCCGGCGTTCAATGGCTTGCGGTCCGGTCTTGACAAAGACATAATCGCGACCCTGCACCGTCACCACTGCATCCCGCGAAACGGTCATGAACTTTCCTTCGGTAACGCCAAACCCAACCGTAGCAAACATGCCTGCTTTGAGCCGACCATCGGGATTCGGCACTGAAATGCGTAGTTTGATCTGACGTGTTGTATTGTCCACGTAGTCATTGACATTATCGATCCGCCCAACAAACCGCTCGTTGGGGAACGACGTGAAATTAAGGGTACAGGGTAAGCCCTTTTTGATCATACCAAACTGATTTTCCGGTATTTCGCAAACGACCAGAATCGTGTTTGGCCGCGCCCGTCGTAATTCTTCGGGGTCGAAACCAGCCAGTTTGAGTGTGGCTTCGTCCGAAATAATGGCTGCCTGTTCATTGGCCAGTTGTGTTTGAGCCTCGATGACTTCTTTGCCCGATGCGGCTCCGTGGGCCTGTAAATCCTTTACCCGGCCCAGATTACCGCGCTCGGTCTGGATATTGATCCGATGCTGCAAAATAGCCGTGTAGTTTTCGGACAAACTGGGTTCGTCGAATAAGACGAGCCGCTCGGCTGGGTTTTCCGTAGACTTCAACACCATGGCGGCTACGTGTCCCGGTGCCGAAAAATCAGTGCGGATTACTTCCGAATGAGCCGGTTCGGTCGTAAACGAGCGCATCATGACCGTATCCGGAAACGTTATGCGATTGCCATCGTTGCTCACGGTAGGGCGGGGTATCGACTTAACGACCGGCTTTGGTTTGTCTTTACAACCAATGGTCAGAATCGTAAGGACGACAAGGATGGGATACAGTTTCATGGTTAGTATGTGTTGATCTCACCCGTTGCATACAGCAGGCGAACATAGTTCTGTCGGTAGATATACAGGTTCTGGTAATAGGCCGTTTGTGTGTCGAACCACGCTGTTTGCGCCTGAAGGAGATCGATGAGCGTTGTGGCACCCCGCAGATACGCGTACCGCACCGAAGCCAGTACCTGATCGGCGTCGCGCCGGATCGCGGTGAACCGGTCGACGTTCTGGCGGCTGGTTAGTAACGACTGGTAGGCCGTTTCGACTTCAGAGCGTATACGGGCTTGTACCAGCGCAGCTGCTTGTCCGGCCTGCTCCTGCAAAATGCGGGATTTCTGGATTTCACCCTGATTTCGACTATAAACAGGTAGTTCGAGGGTTAGAAAAACACCGGCATACGGGATCGCATTTTGTGGGTTCCAGATGAAGCCCGCTTCGTTGCGGGGTTTGGCCAGCACCTGCTGCAAATCCACATTGCGACGGGCCGTTTCGAGATTGGCCTCCGCGACTTTCACGTCGGCGCGGGTTGCCGATGCCAGCCGAAGCAGACTATCGGCACTGGCTTTCACAGTTGGGTAAAAACCGAGCGGGTTAAAGACGGTGGCACTGATAACCGAATCGTTCATGGCGACGGTGATGCTGTCGGTCGTTGCCAGCGCGAGCCGTAGTTCCGCTAACCGGTTGTTAAGGTCCTGCTGTGCCGTACGCGTCTGAATAGCATACTGGTCAGAAATGAGCTGCGTACGCATCAGGTCGGTATTGCTGATGACCAGATTTTTCAGGCGTACCCTGTTCAACTGAACCAGCGTATCAACGTTTGCTTTGGCACGTTGCAGCAAGGCAAGCTGAATTCGGGCATACCACGCATCCAGAAACCGATTGGCAACATCGAACAGTAACGTACGTTCCGTTTCGTCAACGCTCCGGGTCGCTAGGGCAGTATTGGCTTCGGCAAAGCGATTCCGGTACAGGCGCTTGTTATGAATGTCGAACTCTTTGGTTGCCTGAAGCCAGAACTGCCGTCGTTGCCGACCAAAAGGTCCTACCGCTTCCGCTCCGGGAGTCGGGGTCAACTGAATCAGCGTTTGGTTATTTAGAACTGGGTTTGGCCGTAAATTAGCCGTTGTCTGGTCCGCTTGAGCCGCATTAATGTTCAGTCGCTCAACCCGTAGGGCGGGACTATTCGTGCGAACTTGTTGCAGTGCCTGCCGTAAGGTGATGGGTGTTTGGGACACGGCTTCCAGACTTACAGAACTAAGGCACAGCAGGCAATATAGTATTCTTTTTACCAGCATTCGATCAAAGAGAGAACTCAGCAAAGTAACAACGCCTGCCCGCTAAAATCGATAGATCGTTAATTAAAAGGTTGTTAAATATACTTAGTCCATTGCCGAATAATAGCTCATAATCTGAATTTTGCGGCCCTTTCGTAAAAATGATTACTTAGTCCTGCTTATCTTACCGATACATTGGGGCGAGATGAGGTATCGTATCCCACGAATAACTTCGTTGTCGCTGCCTCATGACCGACAGTACCGAAATACAGTGCTGATCATCAGTGCTTTCCAGCAATACTCATGAATACACCCATCGAGAGTGGCATTAAACCGGCGATTCAGGAAAAGTTTGAACACCTATGGCATTTGGTTGGCAACACTCCGATGCTGGAGTTATTTTACACGGATCAGGGGCTACCGCGTTCGCTATACGTCAAGTGTGAGCATTATAACCTGACCGGTAGTATGAAAGACCGGATGGCGTTGCATGTACTGCACCAGGCATACCGGCAGGGTCACATACAACCCGGCGATCGTATTGTCGAAGCCACCAGTGGTAGTTCGGGCATTGCTTTTTCGGCAGTGGGTCGGGCGTTGGGCCATCCCGTCACGATCATCATGCCCGCGGGAATCAGTCAGGAGCGAATCGACATTATCCGAAGCCTGGGGGCTGACATCATCCTGTTCACGAAGGAGGAAGGTGGATTTATGGGGGCAATCCGTCGGTCGGAAGACATGGCCGCTGCGAATCCGCGTGTTTTTCTGCCCCGCCAGTTTGCTAATCAATACAACGCCGAGTCCCACCGGCTGACGACGGGCAAGGAGATCTGGCTACAACTACAAAGCGTTGATATTACGCCCGATGCGTTCGTGGCGGGTGTTGGTACGGGTGGTACGGTGATGGGTGTTGGTCGATACCTCAAATCCCGCAAGCCCGATATTCGCATCCACCCGCTCGAACCCGCCGAATCGCCCACGCTGTCGGTAGGTTATAAAAACGGAACACACCGGATCCAGGGCTTTTTTGACGAATTTATTCCGGACATTCTTAAGCTGAACGAACTGGATCGGGTTGTGCAGGCCAGTGATGGGGATTCGATTCTGGTGGCTCAGAAGCTAGCGCTTCAACTGGGCGTAGCCGTTGGTATTTCGTCGGGCGCCAACCTGATTGGAGCCATCAATCTTCAGCGCGAAATGGGCTCGGCGGCTCGCGTGGTGACCATCCTGTGCGACAGTAATAAAAAATACCTCAGTACTGACCTCGTGAAAGAGGAACCCATAAAACGGGGGTACGTCGCTCCCGATATTGAGTTTACCGATTACCGGCCCATCAGCCGCCTGTTGGTTGGTCGGCCGGGTGTATTCTAAGTCTGCGAGTAGCGCGGGTGGAAACCCGCGAAAGAATTTCAACCCGGATATTTGTGCCTTCGCAGGTTTCCACCCACATTACGTTTACTACATAAAAAGAAAAATCCCCGCCTGTCGGATAGGCGGGGATTTTTACTGGGAATCAGGTGCAAACCGTTAATTTATGGCAACCAGACGACTGGGTGTTGTTGGTTTTTGCGTGGATAACGTCACGCTTTGACTCGTAACATCAACGCCATTGGTAATCTCTACTTTGTATACACCATCAGGTAAATCGCTCAAATTCAGTCGGATACGCGATTTGCTTTCGCCTTTGCCGAGGTGTTTGTTGAAGGCGATCGAACCATCTGGATTTTTCAGGCAAATGTCGACAGCACCGCCGGTTGCTTTATCGAGAGCGATGTTTAGTTTACCATCGATTGATGTGTAAATACCCGTTTTGTACGTAGCAACAGCAGCCTGACGGCCACCTGGGTTCGTTTCCGCAAATGAAGCGGCAGTGCTAACGAAACCTAACGTAAGGGCTAATGCGAGTGATTGGATGAGGGTTTTCATGGTATGTATGTTTTTTTGTGTTTGTGTAAACGTTAGCCGGGTTATTCCCGATTGGTGAAACAAAGATATGGGCAGTAGTTGGTACTATGTATTGCAAACTACCGGAACGGTTATTTTTCTGGATGAGTGGATAAAATGAAGGGCGGCTGATTGAATGGCTTTATAAACGTAGCGTGGACTTCCAGTCCGCGAGTCGCAGGCTACGTTGTAGTAAGCTATTTTTTTACTACAACGTAGCCTGCGACTCGCGGACTGGAAGTCCACGTTACGTTTGCAAAGGGTGTCCTGGTGATCGTCGTTTGGTCGTTAATCAACGCGTTAGCAGTCCGGCATCCAGCACAAACTGCGAGCCAGTTATGTAGCGGGCTTTGTCGGAAGCCAGATAAAGTACCATGCTGGACACGTCCTCCGGTTCAACCCACGGAACGGGCAATAGATTGCCCGCCGAGCGTTCGGCAATTTCCTGCGTCGTGGTTCCTTCCAGTTCGGCCAGCCCATCGTTCATGGGCGTGTTGACACCCGTTGGATGGATTGAGTTGACCCGGATTGTGTGTGGAGCCAGTTCAATAGCCCACGATTTGGTTAAGCCGACCAGCCCCCATTTGGAAGCCGCATAATGACTCAGACGATTCATGCCCCGCAGTCCGGCAATGGATGAATTGTTGATGATCACGCCCGATTGCTGCTTGATCATAACCGGGATGATGTGTTTAGCGACCAGCCAGGCTCCTTTCAGGTTGATGTCGAGCATGGCGTCCCATTCCTCTTCGGGTAGTTCGTGGGCTAGTCCGTAGGCGCAGATTCCGGCATTGTTGAACAGAATATCGATACGCCCAAATTGATCGACGGCTGCATCGACGGCCCGTTTCACGTCTTCGTTCCGCCGAACGTCACCCTGCGCGGTCAGACACGAAACGCCAAGGGCCTCTACCGCATGCTTCAACGAGTCGAGTTCGGTTTCCGAGCCGAGCGTATAACCGGGATAGGCCAGCGGTTTAGCCAGATCGAACGCGACGATAGACGCGCCTTCGGTAGCCAGTGCTAGTGCTACCGCCCGCCCCTGACCGTGAGCCGCGCCGGTGATGAAAGCTACCTGCCCTTGAAAATCAGCCATTAGGGTTGGGGTTGTTGGGTGAGAGGTAGATAGGGGTAGAGGTACTCATCAATAGTCACGTCCAGCACGTTGTTGAATACGTTCGTGGCAATCATTTGCCCGGCAAACGCAACCAGTACGACAAGTTCCGGCTCGGTATACCGCTCGGCAATGGGATCATAAAGATCATCCGGAACCTCACCCTTATGCACCGCAATGGCACTCCCGAAGTTGATAACGGCCTGTTCGTGGTTCGTCAGCTGCAAATTGTCGGGTTGTTCGCCATTGTCGATAATGATCCGTCGGAAAAAGGTAGTACACAGCGGGCAGTTCGATCCCTCCGAAATCGCATGGGCGAATAGATAAGCCAGCCGACCGCCCAGTATTTTCTTCACGTCTTCGTAGAGCGGATACCACTGCATATACACCTGGAAAGACAGCAGTGAGCGACCCAGCGTGGCTTTCATGTTCGTGATGCGACTACCAGGGTAATCATTGACGTGTGCGTCGAAGGCCGCCTGTATATCGGGCGTTACTTCACTGGCGGGTAGGGGCGTGATACGGGGCATAAGAACTGCTTAGCGAATGAGTTTGCTTCGTTTCAGGATCGTGTATACATAACAACCGGCGCAAATACCGGCCAGCAATTCCAGTGCTGCGAAAATAAGCAGTACACTCGTTAGAATCAGGGTATTGATGCCTATTGCGTGCAAGATCAGCATTGCCGTGGTGAATACCATACCGACGCCAGCCGCAAACCGTTTGGGAGCCTGGTCGATGGGGCGAACCGGAAAGTTCAGCCCCTTCACAACAGCATCGCTCAGTTGCGCCAGTGGACTAAATTTTCCGTAGTCGAACGCCCGCAGTGCAAAGTCAACGGTCAGAAAAAGTGGTAGTAGCCAATACGAGGTAACGATGTAGGCAATGCCCGTCAGCAGGACAAAAAAGGCGATCGTCCGTACTTTGTTCTCATTGATTTTTACCCCGTCCACGGGGCAATCCAGTTCGGTTTGGAATTGATTTAGATAGGTCTGAATGCCTGTATTTTTCATGTTCACGTTGTCTGTTTATAAGTGACTGAGTCGTTCAGCAGCTTCCCGTAGAATGGCGTCGTCTTTGGCGAAGCAGAACCGCAACACCCGGTAATCGTTTTTCTGCTTGTAAAACACCGAAACCGGAATTGAAGCAACCCCAATTTCCTTCGTGAGCCGTACCGCCAGTTCGTAATCCGGTTCGTCCGTAATGTCAGCGTAAGAAACGGTCTGAAAAAAACTGCCCTCCGCCGGGTTGAACCGGAAGCGAGACTGACGCAGACCATCCAGAAACAGATCGCGCTTTCGCTGGTAAAAGTCGGGTAGCTGTCGATAGTGACCGGGATTCTGTAAGTAATCGGCCAGTGCGTACTGAATAGGCGTAACTGTGCTGAATGTCAGGTATTGATGGATCTTTCGAAACTCGGTGGTCAGTGCTTTGGGTGCTAGACAATAGCCGACTTTCCAGCCGGTAATGTGGAATGTCTTTCCGAATGAACCAACCACAAACGTCCGTTCCTGCAACGTCGGATGCGTCATTAGCGAATGATGAACCCGGCCATCGAACAGAATGTGTTCATACACTTCGTCGCTTACAACCCAGATATCCCGATCGTGAACCAGGTCGGCCAGTTGCTGAATATCGTCCGCTGTCCAGACGCGGCCGGTCGGATTGTGGGGCGTATTGACCAGAATCAACCGGGTCTTATCTGTGATTTTGTGACTTACTTCCTGCCAGTCGATGGTGTAGTCGGACGCATTGGCGATAGACGAATCCACCTCAGACGGCGTCAACGTCACGAAGACCGGAATGCCGCCGTTTAGTTCAATGGCCGGAACGTAGCTATCATAAGCGGGCTCAAACACAATGACTTCGTCGCCGGGCCGCACTACCGCCGTGATGGCCGCAAAGAGGGCCTCCGTCGCACCCGACGTAACCGTCACTTCCGAATCGGGGTCATAGGCAACAGCATACTGCTCCAGGGCTTTCTGCGCCAGGGCTTCACGCAGGGCCGGAACGCCTGTCATGGGCGCATATTGGTTGAACCCCTTGCGCAGGTAGCGCTCCACCAGCGACACCAGTTCGGGCGAACAATCGAAACCCGGAAACCCCTGCGAGAGATTAATGGCTCCCGTTTCAGCCGCCAGCTTCGACATGACGGTGAAAATAGTGGTGCCAACAGCGGGTAATTTCGATTGAAGACTCGGCCTGAATGTCGTGTTCATGAATGGGTTGGTTGATGTCAATTAGGGTAGTAGCTCGTGGAGTGATAGCTGAATGAGTTGCAGATACGGCTCCAACTCGTTGGTCGTCGACAGTACGCGCAGTACCATAACATCAAAGTGCCGCTGACAAATCCATAGTTCCACAAAAAGCGCATCAACAGCATACAGATGAATCCAGAAATCAGGAATGCGTCTGGTCTGGAGTGGTTTCCCCTGCCTCCATACGGTATCGATCTGCTCTTGATACGTTAGGTTGTAGAAATGAGTCGATCGATTCTGATTGCTTTGCATACGATAAGCCGTTGATCAATGGTCTCCGTATCGTTTTTCGCCAGCTGTAACGGCCAGTGCCAGTTTGTTCTGCTTCGGGGGCAACGGGCAGGTCGCGTAAGGGGTAAAGGCGCAGGGCGGATTGATTGCCTGGTTGAAGTCAAGCGTGGTTATGCCATCCGGTCCTGGTTTATCCGCGTACAGGAACCGCCCCGATCCGTAACTGTCGTGGGCGTTGGTCGCATCACCAAACAGGATAAATAATTTCTTGCCTTCGCCAACGGCATCCAGCCGGTAGGTTTTACCCGCTCGCTCAAAAACAAGCGTACCGGCTAGTGGCTGCTGGGACGTGAGGCCAAGCACATCCAGAATGGGAATCGTTTTCGGGACCGAAGGGGTTTCGACGCGCGCTTTCACCTGCCAGCTTTCATCGACCGGAAAGCGGTTGACGCCGTGAAACTCACTCAGGTAAGGACTTTTCAGGTCGCGCATCCGAACGCCGTATTTGTCGCCCCGCTTGATAATGAGCCATCGCAACGAACCGTGTGCCAATGTCGCTGGTTTATCGTTCGGGCTAAAAACAACGGTGGACTCGGTAAGCACTTTTCCGTCTGCCGACACATCAACTCCCTGGTTCGGCACAAACCGTACTTCGCCTTTATCAAGGTAAAGGGTCCCCAAGCTAGCCGGAGCGTCGTCCGTTGGGAACGATACATCGAAACCCGAGCCTCGACCCAGCGCGTTTTTACCGGCCTTTAACCAGACCAGACCTACCAGATTGAGCCAGCCGTTTTCACTTTTCAGCGACGTGATGCGTTCCTGATGCCAGGCGTCAATCTTTTCCCGATAGGCCGGATCGTCGGCAACGCGAAAGCCAGCGGTGAGTAAAATCGCCAGTAGGCATAGAGTGACCGACCAGTGTAATGATGTTATTCTTTTAGTAGAGTCGCCATTTCTCATCTTTACTAATGTGTTGATTTGATAGTTCATAATATTCAGATTATTGTAGAGACCGGTCGGAATGCCGCACCGGCGGTGATGCGGCATTCCGACCGGTTTCTACGTTATACACTTTTCCCATATACAAGCCGGAAATAGCGTTTCTGGATAAGTGAAAAATAGACCCAGAGCGACAGCCCGCCGATATAGGCCAGGATTACGAGCATAGGGTAACCCAGTGTTAGGTACAAGCCCAGCCAAAGCACGACCAACCGGCCAATTTCCGGGTATACTACCCACTGCCGCTGTTCCAGAAGCGCTCCACAATTTACGAGTGTGAACAGAATAAATAAGGTCGTTATGATCTTGAGCGGAACCGATACGTAATCTTCAAAAAGCAGGTAGCAGAAGAGTATAAGAAGTATGCCCGTCAGCTGCCCGACAACGTAACCCCGGAACCGTCGACTGGTCGATCGTACGGAGGAGCGCAACAAAAGTCTGTCCGCCAGCCCATCGCGAATGGTCGGATCGACCGCGTCGGGTTTGTCGAATAACAGCCTGACCTTTGCGCGGAGACCGGGCGTTCGACGGGCCTGTTCAAGCAGTTCGAGCAGGAAGTGAAAATGCTGCCAGAGAAAACTATGACTGTCGAGCTGTTTGGTCAGACCGTACACGGCTTCCTCCTGCTCTTCGACGAATGTGCCAAAGAGCTTATCCCAGAAAATAAAGACATCGCCGTAGTTTTTGTCCAGATACTCGGGATTGCTCGCGTGGTGAACCCGGTGGTGCGACGGGGTGACGAACACATATTCGAGCCAGCCCAGCTTGCCGACGGTGCGGGTATGGATAAAAAATGGATACAACCCATGAACCAGTAACATGGTCGTGATCATTTCGGCGGGAAAACCGATAACGGGTAAGATCGACCAGAAACCCGTTCTGACCAATGCCTGGAAGACCGTGATCCGGGCCGAGACGGTATAGTTAAAGTCTTCGCTCTGGTGATGGACGACGTGCACCGCCCAGAACACGTTAATTTCGTGAGCTAGTCGATGATACCAGTACCACACAAAATCGGTGGCGATGAGCAACCCAATCCAGCCTAGGGCACTGGCTTTAATGTCGAAAAGTGCGTAGTGCCGGTGCAGGTAGTCATATACGAAATAGAATGCTCCAACGGTAAAACTATCGATCAATCGTTCAGCAATGCCGACGTTCAGGTTGGCAACCGAATTGTTGAAGGTGAAATATTTTTTCTTCTGCCATCGGGCAACGAGATATTCCGCTCCCATAAAAAACAGGAACAGTGGAACGGCAAAGGCAATCCAGTTAATCTCCATACGCGGTTTTTACTACTCGTCTGCTACGTTGTTCGATGCTGAATGCTGATAGCACCACGCTCTTCTTTTTCGCTCTGTTCGCTCATCAACTGGCGGGAACAAACGCGAATAGGGGGCCAGAAAAACGAGTAAATGTTATTTAGTCGATAGGTTAAGTAGATTTATTTATTGTATGTTGGTCGTTTTGCTGCAAACTTATTGGTTTTTGACTACGAAGCAACGGCGCACTCCCTTTTTTTACAGCTAGCGAGTTGATTTCATGGTAAATAGACTTTTGTGTATGTATTATTGGATAATAGATTGGCGACGCTACGGGTAGCTCATTAATTTACTAGGCGTACTGATCACAAAAAACACGGAATAAATTACCGGCAATCTGACAACCGTTGGAACTTGCCCTGTTCAATACGACTACTACTAGTACTGGATTTGCCGGGTCATGTTGTTCCTTTTATCGCGGGCTCGTTGAAAAGCCTATTCTACATAGCACACTATGCGTATTTTGATCGTTGAAGATGAATGGGAAGTCGCAACGCTCATCGAAACGGGTTTGGAAGATTACGGCTTCACCGCCGATATTGCCGGCGATGCGAAGGAGGCTCAGCTAAAGCTGGCCGAGACGGAGTATGATATTATCATTCTTGATGTCAACCTGCCGGTAATCAGTGGGTTCGATTTATGTCGGATGATTCGAAGCCGATTCGAAACATTGCCGATCCTGATGCTGACCGCGTTGGGAAATACGGATAGTAAACTGAACGGATTCGACGCAGGAGCCGACGATTATCTGGTGAAACCGTTCGAGTTTCGTGAACTGGTTGCCCGGTTGCGGGCGCTCACCCGCCGAAACGCGGCCCCCTCGGTGGAGAACCCGATTCTTAAAATTGCTGATCTGGAACTGAATCAGCAGAGCAAAACCGTGAAGCGGGGCAATCAGAAACTCATGCTGACGGCCCGTGAGTTGACATTGCTCGAATTTTTTCTGAAAAATCAGAACAAGGCACTTAGCCGTAATGAGATCATGGCGCACGTTTGGGAACTCAACTTTGACACGGGTACGAATGTGGTCGATGTGTACGTCAATTACTTACGAAAAAAGATAGATAAGGATTTTACGCCAAAGCTGATCCACACGATCAGCGGCATCGGCTATATCATGCAGGCTACCGACGACTAATTCATGAAAATACGTGCCCGTCTTTCCTTCACGTTTGTTGGCATTGTTGCTGCCCTTCTCCTCATTTTCTCGTTCGTTGTGTATGCTACCGCCGAATATTTCCGGCAACGCGATTTTTACCTGCGACTCAGCGACAAGGCAAGAACCACGGCCCGGCTTCTGCTCGACGAAGACGAAATTACGACCCGCCTGCTGAGAGTCATTGAGAAAAATAATCTCACGGCGCTCCCGGAAGAACAGATCAATGTCTATGGTCAGAATAACCAGATGATCTACGCGACACAGGACAGTGCCATCATAAAGCCGGAAGCGCTGGTGCTTATCCGAAAGAAGAAGGAAGTGTTCTTTCGCCAGCAACGGAAAGAGATCGTCGGGTTCGTTCATCGGCATAATAACCAGGACTATATCCTTGTCGCGTCCGCTTTTGATCAGTACGGACTAGAAGAAATGCGGCATTTGAGCGCCATCATGGGGGTAGGGTTGCTGTGCAGTCTGGCCGTGATGGGAGCGGTGGGCTGGGCGTATGCCGGACGCTCGCTACGCCCTATTTCCGACGTCATTCAGCAGGTTGACCGGATAACCGCGTCGAATCTGAACCAGCGCGTAACCGCCGGAAACGATCAGGACGAGTTATCGCAACTGGCGCACACGTTTAACCTTATGCTCGACCGGGTACAGGAAGCCTTCGAGATGCAGCGCAATTTCGTGTCCAACGCATCGCACGAACTGCGTACTCCGCTCACCATCATTACCGGCCAGATTGAGGTAACGCTGCTCAAACGGCGTACGGTCGAAGAACACGAAGCGAAGTGGAAATCGGTGCTGGAGGTGATCCACCGGATGAACAAGCTGACCAACAATCTGCTGGATCTGACGCTGGTTAGTCTGGAGTCTACGCCCCTGAAATTCAGTGAAGTATCGATTGATGAGGTTATTTATCAGGTTTCCCAAATGCTCATGACCCGGCAGCCTGACTATTCGGTCGTGTTCTCGTTCGACGGGCAGATGGAGACGATTCAGCCGTCGCTGACCATCGAGGGAAACAAATCGTTGCTGTATTCGGCCTTCTTTAATCTGATGGAGAACGGCTGTAAGTTTTCCGAAAACAAGCGCGTGCAGGTAACGCTCGGTGCCAATGACCGGTGGATAACGATCGAATTCAAAGACGAAGGGGTCGGTATTCTGGAATCAGACATCAAGAGTATCTACGAACCGTTCTTCCGGGCCGAAAACGTCAAGCGGATTCACGGGCATGGCGTTGGGCTGCCCCTGACGTATCGGATCGTTCAGTTGCACCACGGTCAGATTACGGTTGCATCGCAGATCAACCAGGGCACGACATTCACGATTCGCCTGCCCAAAATGCTCTAATCGATTTCTAATCGATCTCTAACCGGATTCTCATCATCTTCTAACAGATCCCTAATTATCTCCGTTGAGGGGTGCTTTATCTTTGTTGCGTGAAGTTTTCAGTACACGGCCAAACGGTATTGAACCATGCGTGACAACGGTGAAAAAGCGGGCCATCTGGTGAACTGGCTGACTGTGTGGGGCCTCATCATTGCCTGTATTGCCTTCAACGTCTACACCAGTAACCAACAGCAGAAAAAGCTGTATCACGCTCAGTAAAAGGTCGAAAGCCGCCGGGCTGATTCGTTGCTCATCGAAAAAACACGACTAGAGCAACGCCTGCGTGAATTGGAAACGACAACGAATCGACGCGTGTCGGTAGTTCAACAAACGACGCTCAACCCAAGGTAATGGTGGCCAGTGAGTTGTAAGGTACGCACCCATAAAAAACGCAACAACAGCTAATGATAAACGCAGGTAAAAACGGGTTTCAAATAATTAATCTAAGCACAATGCCGGGTGACATTCGGGGCGGAGCGATCTCCTTTCTGGTGGCCGTACCGTTGTGTTTAGGTATCGCGCTGGCGTCGGGTGCTCCGCTGTTTGCCGGTATTATTGCCGGTATCGTCGGGGGGCTGGTCGTCGGTGCTTTCAGTCGTTCGGCGCTGAGTATTTCAGGACCGGAAGCCGGCCTGATCATTGTGACGTTAGGTGCCATTCAGTCATTAGGATCGTTTCCGGCTTTTCTGCTGGCGACATGTCTGGCGGGTGTTATTCAGATTGGACTGGGCTTTGCCAAAGCGGGTACCATCAGTAACTTTTTTCCCTCATCGGTTATCAAGGGAATGCTGGCCGGTATCGGCATTATTCTGATTATAAAGCAGATACCTCACCTCGTTGGCTACGATGCCGATGCTGCCGAAGGTTTTGCGCTGTTTCAGCCCGGTGGTTTCAACATCATCGAGCAACTGCACATGGCACTTGGGCAGCTTAATGGCGTAGCTATTCTGATCGCACTGCTTTCGCTGGGGGTCTTTTACGCATGGGGCCATCCGGCTTTTCAGACGAGCAAAATGACCCGAACCATACCCGCTGCGCTGGTGGTGGTCGTGCTGGGCATCTGTACCAACGAACTTGTCCGGGCGTTTTTCCCGGCATGGGCTTTGCAGGGCAATCATCTGGTGCAACTGCCGGTACCGGCCAGCGCGGGTGAATTTCTGAACCTGTTTACGTTTCCTGATTTTTCGCAGTGGAACAATCCGTTGGTCTATACCTCGGCGGTAGCTATTGCGCTGGTTGCCAGTCTGGAAGCGCTCCTGTCGGTGGAAGCGTCCGATGAACTCGATCCATTGAAACGCAAAACGCCAACCAATCACGAACTGAAAGCGCAGGGTATTGGTAATCTGGTGAGCGGTCTGATTGGCGGTATACCGCTGACATCGGTCATTGTGCGGAGTTCGGTCAGCATCAATGCCGGGGCGCGGAACAAACTGGCGGCACTGGTCCACGGATCGTTACTGCTGGTTTGCGTGGTTACGCTGCCGACGCTGCTGAACAAAATACCGTGGGCTGCTCTGGCTGCCATCCTGCTGGTTACCGGTTATAAACTGGCCCGTATCGAGATCGTGAAAGCGGTTTTTGCGGAGGGTATCGAGAAATTTATCCCGTTTGTCGTGACGGTTATGGCGATTCTGCTGACCGATTTGTTGAGCGGTATTGCCATCGGTATGGTTGCCGGCATCTTCTTCATTCTTCGTGATCATTACCTCAACGCGCACCGTGTCCGTACCGCCTGGGACAGCAGCAAAGATCGAACACGCATTTATGTGCAGCTCGGCGATCACGTATCATTTCTCAGCAAAGCCCGATTGATGAAGCTGCTCAAAAATGTGCCTGATAATTCGATCCTCGAAATTGACGGAACCGCGTCTTCTTATATCGACAGTGACGTTGTTACTGCCATTCGAAATTTTTCGACCGCTGCCCAGCAACGGGGTATTCAACTTATTTTTCTGCAAAAGCAGGACGACGAGTTTCAGATCAGTCGCTCCCGATCTGAACTAGCAATGGACGTGTTTGACTAAGTAAGGGTGATAGATTGGGATGATAGGACATACGCCGTATCTTGACGATACGGCGTACGTTTTGATGAACTTCCCGAAAAATTTGCAGTAATAACGGGTAAGAAGTGGCTATCTGGCTGTAGGTGCGTTGGCAAGCTAACGGGCACGTTTGGTATTGGGCCGCGAAAACACCAATGCGTTCAGAAAACCAGTCAGCGGGCAGCATTCTTCTTCCGGGTAGCCGCTGCTTTTTTCGCAGACGCCGAACGTTCTTCGGCTGTGCGTGACGCCGATGCTGCGCCCCCTTTTTTACCACCCTTACGTTCCGGCTCCTTGTTTTCGGCACGACCGCGTCCTGAACCACTCTTTTTGCCACCACCTGAAATGGCGTTAACAGTTGCCCAGGCGCGACTTTCTGCTTCTTCCTCGGGCACTCCACGCGCTTCGTAGCTTTCCTCAATGTGTTCGGCCTGCCGTTTTTGTTTATCGGTATAAGCCGACTTATCTCCTTGTGGCATCGTCGTAATTGGTTATGGGTCAACACTCAATTCTACTCCGTAACCATGACCGCCAGACATGTGTTTTATATTGGAAAGATGACCCGCAGCAACGCGGTTGAACGTTATCCAGCGGCCCCAAAAATCAGCAGAAACTCTATCTCTCGTCTAAAATGGGATTAGTCTCGATCACGGGTCAGTCGAATATTTTTGGGATGCGAAAACAGCAGGGGCACGTCTTCAACGACTACATTACTAGTATCCAGACCATAGGCTGAGTTTTCGTGCAACGCGGTTCGCCGGATCAGGAAATAACTGTTCATGATGATCTTTTGACCAAGCGGCAGATCGTTTTCGTACGACAGGAAGTTTTTGAACACCACGAACCGGAAGTCGCCCGTCAGGTTCTTCTGATTTAGCGACTGGTATCGACTGGTTATTTCTACTTCTTTGCCTCTAACCATGTCTTCGACGGCCAGCCGGAAGAATAAATTGAGTCGTGGTTCGATGCGGAAGCCTAAGTGAAACGTAATGTAATACACATCCTGATCGGCCAGTGTCTCGACTTTGTAGCGCATCGTAAAGGGCTCATCTTCAACGTGGACGTGTAACAGCCAGTAGACGTCGGCCCGTTTTGGCGTGCGATACAGTATCGACTCGATCGTTTCCGATTCAATGCTAGCCGACGTTTCGGAGCCGGTCAGGTAAACGAGGTGGGTGGCATATTTGGGAATGGTTTCGTCATTGCTGAGTTCCTTGAGCGTGTCGATAAACGGAGGAAGGGGCTCGAACTGGACGAAACTGTGCTTTAGTTGTTTCCCCTTGTGCCAGAGCGTCATCACCGTGATGAGCATTAATCCCAGCAGAATTGAAATCCAGCCGCCTTCTTCAAACTTGATCAGGTTAGCGATCAGAAAGGACGTTTCGATGGTCAGGAAGAGCGCCGTAATGGCCAGTGTCGCCAGTGGATGAACCCGCTTTGAGCGCAGATACGCATTCATCAGCACGGTTGACATGAGCATGGTGAGTGTGACGGCCAGCCCAAAAGCCGCTTCCATATTCTTCGACTCGCGAAAGTGCAGCACAACCCCGATGCAACCCGCCATGAGCAACCAGTTGATTTGCGGAATATACAATTGACCCCGAAAATCGGTCGGGTAGATCACGCGCTGACGCGGCCACAAATGCAACCGGATGGCTTCACCAATGAGCGTAAACGATCCGCTGATGAGTGCCTGACTGGCAATGATGGTTGCCAATGTGGCGATGCCAATGGCGAAAACCAGGATAGAGGGCGGCACAATCTCATAAAATGAACTCGTCGGGCCAAGTCGTTTGCCCAGGTGTTGCATCAGCCACGCCGACTGCCCGGCGTAGGAAAGCAGCAACATTAGTTTCACAAAGATCCAGCTGATCCGGATGTTTCCCCGACCACAATGACCCATGTCGGAATAGAGGGCTTCGGCCCCGGTTGTGCAAAGGAAAACCCCGCCCAGCAGCCAGAATCCACCCGGATAATCGCGCAGGAGGGTAACGACGTGCCAGGGGTTCAGCGCTCGTAATACGCTCGGATGTTGAATCAGCGATAGAAACCCCATGATCCCGATGAACGTAAACCAGACAACCATGATCGGTCCGAAC
Source organism: Spirosoma agri (assembly GCF_010747415.1). Lineage (NCBI taxonomy): Bacteria > Pseudomonadati > Bacteroidota > Cytophagia > Cytophagales > Cytophagaceae > Spirosoma > Spirosoma agri. The sequence goes on from NZ_JAAGNZ010000002.1 coordinate 828,878, forward strand.
AGACGGCCAAGCCATTGGGTACCAAATTGTTGCGTGACAAACAGCAGGACAATGATGGTAAGCACAATGGGGACAGTGTCGAGGTTTGGGTAATAGATCAGCAAGCCCTCAATCGCCGACGACACGGAGATGGGTGGCGTAATGATCCCGTCGGCGAGCAGAAAACTACCGCCGATGATCGCCGGGTAGAGCATCCATTTGCCGGTGTATCGGCGAATAAGCGTATAGAGCGAGAAAATCCCGCCTTCGCCGTTGTTATCGGCATTGAGGGTGATGATGACGTATTTAAGGGTAGTCTGAAAGGTGAGCGTCCAGAAAACCGCCGAGAATGATCCCAGAACCAGATTCTCGGTTAAAATACGGTCGCCGAAAATGGCTTTGTACGTGTAGAGCGGTGACGTGCCGATGTCGCCGAACACGATACCGATAGAAATCAACAGACCGGAAAGGGAAACTTTATTGAGATGCGAATTGGTAGATGAGTTCATACCGGAAAGTAACTAAATGCTATCAAATTGGTTTAGTTACGCGGTAGTCGAAAGTAAAAGGCTGCGCCATCGGCCAGATCGGTTTGTAAGCCAATTTCTCCGCCCATCGATTCAATAAATTCCTTCGCAATCGCCAGCCCCAGGCCGGTTCCGCTCGATTGTCCGTTATTGCCGGGTGCCCGAAAATAGCGATCAAAAATGCGTTTCTGGTGCTCCGGTCGAATACCTGATCCATGATCGCGGACGACAAACTCAACCTGACTGCCAATCGATCGCACTGATATCTCGATTGCGTTGTCTTCGGGGCTGTGCCGAACGGCGTTGGACAGAAAATTGACCAGTACCCACGAGGCCTTGTCCGGATCAGCCTTAACGGTGGGCAGGTCATCCGACGCATTGATGTCGAAACGAAGGTGCTTCTGGTTCGCCGACACTTGGAGCGCATGAGTTGCATACCGGACGATCGCTGACGGCGCTACATTTTCGATCTTCAACTGAATCTGCCCTGACTCGACCTGCGCCATGTTGACCAGTTCCCCCGTAATGCTCAGCAACCGTTCGGCATCATCACGGACGTGACCAACGAGTTGTTTCTGTTCGTCGTTGAGCTGACCTACCCGCGAATCGTCCAGCAGTTTAAGGCTGAGTTTAATACTACTGATCGGCGTTTTTAGCTCGTGCGAAACGGTGGCGATGAAGTTTGTCTTTGCCTGATCGAGTTCTGTAAACGAAGTGATGTTTTCCAGTACAATCACCCAACCCGCCGGACGCGGTTCACCGTCGCCCGTGGGCGCTACCGTAACGGCGTGGATTTGCTTGTTGAAATAGCTTTCTTTTCCCGGACTGGATGGTCCCGGACTGGACGGTTCCAGGCCGTTGACCCCTGGGTCGTAGATTTTCAACAGCCCCTTGTTATCGGTTCGAGCGGGACTTTCCGGCCAGTCTTCGATCATTAGGTCCTGAATCAGCGTGCGCATCAGATCATTGACCGAAGCCACGTCGGGCGCGTATCGGCCAATCAGCTTTGCTTCGTCGATACCCAGCAGGCGACAGGCGACGGGGTTGGCAAAGAGAATTTTCTTGTTCTCATCCAGACCCAGAATACCATCGCTCATCAACTGGATCAGCGTATCAATCCGTTTTTTCTCGAACAGGAGTTTGGCCAGGTTCGAGTGCTCATATTCATCCAGTTTCTGCGCCATTGAATTGAACGAACGGGCCAGTTCGCCAAACTCATCGCTGGAGCGGAAGTGCAAACGTTCTTCAAAATTCCGGCTGGTTATCTCCCGAATACCGCGCGTCAGTTCCCGAACCGGACGGGCGATATAACCGGGAAAGTTGACAATGAACGACAGGATGATCAGGAAGCATACCGTACCGACAACTGCCAGCAGCAACAGCGCATCCTTAGCGGTTTTTTCGGCGGTGCCATTTTTTCGAAACATGGCCTGTCGGTTGATGTCGTCCAGCTGCAACAGATTAGTTTGCAGTCGCTTGATTGCTACGGTATCGGTGGGAGTAGCTTTTAAGCGGTTCAGATCACGGCGCAAGGCTGTCGTCAGTTCCTGTTCACCTTCTTCCGTCACATTGACTTCCTGCTTGCGCAGGTTCTCGTCGAACTGGGTCAGTGCGTTGGGATCGGTAGCGCGGTCGAACAGAGCTTTCTGCATGTCGCTGACGTACTGAAGCGAAATGTAATTATCCTTCAGGATCGCCTGCGAATCGTCGGCCAGTTCGCCCAGGTAATACGCGCTCAATCCGCCCAGTCCGAGAATGATGGCGAACATGAAGGCCAGACCGAGCGATATTTTTGCTTTAATCGTCATGAGAGAATGATCAGGTCGGTGGCGGATTCGGATAATTTAGTCAACAGCTGGTTGAAGGCATTGGTGCGCAAAATGACCTGAATCAGGGTAATGTGTGGTTTACCGATGCAAACTGTCGTAATGTTACGCTGTTCGACGGTTTCGGCAATGGCGTTGACAATATGGTTGCTCTTTATCTGAATGACTTCGGCCCCCAGTTCAGTAGCCAGTTTCAGGTTGTTGATCAAATGACGCTGTACGTCCAGCTTGATCCGGTCGGAATCTTCGGAAGGCGTCTGAACGTAAAGCACAAACCAGCGGGACTGATAGTAACTGGCCAGACGCGCCGTCTTGCGAATAACCCGTCGGGCTATTTCGTGATTACTGCTTATGGCCGCCAAAAATCGCTCCGGTTTCAACTGGGTGCCGGGAGCGACCTGCGTTTCAATCTTACGCTCAACGGCGGTGGCCACTTCTTTAAGCGCCAGTTCGCGCAGTTGTAGAATCTTGTCCGGCTGAAAAAAATTACCCAGTGCCGTTTCGACTTTCGCGCGGTCATAAATCTTACCGTCCTTAAGCCGTGTAATCAGCTCATCGGCGGTCAGGTCGATGTTGACGACTTCATCGGCCAGTTGCAGGATGCGGTCGGGAACGCGCTCGGCAACGTCGATGCCGGTGATTTGCCGAACGGACGTGTGAAGGCTCTCGATATGCTGAATGTTAACGGCACTGATCACATTGATACCCGCATCCAGAATGTCCAGCACATCCTGCCAGCGTTTTTCATTTTTCGAACCGGGAATGTTCGTATGCGCCAGTTCATCGACGATCACCAGCTCGGGGTGGAGGTTGATGACCGTCTGTAGGTCCATCTCGTCCAGTTCGCGCCCTTTGTAAAACAGCCGCCGACGGGCAATAACGGGCAATCCCGTGACCAGCGCCTGCGTTTCAGCCCGGTTATGCGTTTCGACAAAGCCGATCCTGACGTCAATTCCCCCGCGTAACAAGGCGTGGGCCTCCTGCAACATCCGATACGTTTTGCCGACCCCGGCGCTCATGCCAATATAAATCTTGAACTTCCCCCGCCTTGACTGACGGAGGAGGTTCAAAAAGTGCTCGGCATTCTGGTCGCGGTTGTCGCTCAGCATGACAAACTAGTGGACGGTTAAAATGATATGGCTAAACTGGTTGTCAATGAGGTGTTTGTGCGGCTAGGGTTGGTACTGGTCTCGAAGATAGCGTCCTGGCTGGAATAGACTTTGCCTTCGATTCGGAACACGGCTGTGGGCAAAATGAAGTAGTCGGCGTTCAGCGAATAGCCCCAGGTTTTGAACCCGTTTGCCGTTCCGGTAGCGATGATTACACCATTTTTGTCGTCGTAATACTCAACCCGTCCCGCTAGTTTCACCGCATCACTGACCGAATACCGCACGATCGCTACCGGCGAATACCAGACGTAACGGCCGCTGCCTACCCGCTGTCCGTCCGAACCGATCGGCTTCCGATCAGAGCCAATGTCAAAACCCAGAATGGTACTGATCGTCCCGTTCGGATTTAGTATCGCGTAGAAATTATTGAAAAAGCGCGACTGTTTCAGTGAATCGGGCCGGTCGCTGCCGAGAAACGTACTCCAATTCAGAACGACGTTGGCGCTGGGTTTATACTGCACCTGCGTGCTGATTGCCGGGCCGGTGTAGCCCGGTAGTTTTGCAATCCGTTGCCACCCATTGACAACCGAACCAAGCAGCGTCCATTTTCCATTGGAAGTATTGTATGTCAACTTGGCTCCTGACAAATAATACGGTGAATTCTCGGCCAGCAGACTCCGGGTCAGCGTCCAGCAATCTTTCGAGATGGCGCTTTCAAAACCGATGTGCGATGTAAAAATACCCGCGTCCAGCCACAGATCGCGCGTTTTGCTGAGCTTTACACCCGCATTGGCCTCGTAAACATTTCTCAGCAACGGTTGCTCGGCGGTATAGTTGTACTGCGCATACGTACCCACCTGAATCGCCAGATTACCACGAACGCGCTCACTGGCGTAAGCGGCTTTGATGAAGGCCAGATTCACGTTAATTTCGCGGTTTCGCTTGTGGTTATAAAGAAAGCCGGGGCGTTCCTGACTGGTTTTCGGCGCCGTGAAATCGTGGGCGTAGTAGGCTTCTATGTAGCCGCTGACTGTCAGCGAATTTTGCACGGGTTGCACTGTACTTGTACTAGCGGTCGTATCGGTTGCCTGTTGCGCGAACGAAGGTTGTGCCATTGCTGAACCAGCGACAGCTAGCATGACGTAAACGGTGTATTTCATGATTTTTGTTGTACTCAGTTTACAGGTCCGAATAGGCTCCGGCTATTCGGGTAATGGGAAAATTGTATAAAGTAATCCATTCGCAAACAGCCGGAGCCTGTTCGAGCCAATTGTTATTTTAGACCATCCAGCGCTACGTTCAGTTTGAGAACGTTCACTTTCGATGGACCGAAGAGGCCGATAAACGGACCTTCCGTATGGTCATCGACCAGTTGATTCAACCGCTCGGTGTTGATACCACGAACTTTTGCAATCCGGGCCACCTGAATTTTAGCAGCCTCGGGCGATAAGTCCGGGTCCAGCCCCGAACCTGATGCGGTTACCAGTTCGGCCGGAATAGCGGCTTTCTGAATACCTGGATTATGAACCAGAAAGGTGTCGATACGAGCCTGAACTGCTTTCAGATAATCGGGGTTCGACGGACCTTTGTTCGATCCGGCTGATCCGGCTGCGTTATACTCTACTGCCGACGGACGGCTGTTGAAGTAACGATCGTTGGTAAATTTCTGTCCGACCAATGCGTAGCCGACTACCTTACCGTTAACGACAACGGTTTCCCCTTTTCCTCCGCCGGGCGCGAACCGGCTGACACCCGCAATAACCAATGGATAAATGACTGAGAGTATCACCAGCAGTACAAGCGTAAGCCGAATGGCTGGTCCAATGTGATTTTTCATGAGTTTATTTTTTTTGTAGAGACCGGTCCGCCGTTGCGGCATTCCCATGCGTCTCCTGTGCGACAGCAAAAACCATCCGGTCATGAGACGCAATACCTTGCGTCTCTTCGGGTCGTTATTACACGAACAGGCCGACGACCAGATCAATTAATTTTATACCGATGAATGGCGCAACGATACCGCCTAAACCGTAGATGAACAGGTTCCGGCGAAGCAGGGCTGATGCGCCAATCGGTTTGTATTCAACGCCACGCAGGGCCAGCGGAATCAGCATCGGAATAATGATCGCGTTGAAGATCACCGCCGACAGAATGGCTGATTCTGAACTGTGTAATTTCATGATGTTGATGGCCTGCAAAGCCGGGATCGACATTACGAACAGGGCGGGCACAATCGCGAAATATTTGGCTACGTCGTTGGCGATCGAAAAGGTTGTCAGCGTACCCCGCGTGATGAGCAACTGCTTACCAATTTCAACGATTTCGATCAGTTTCGTCGGGTCATTGTCCAGATCGACCATGTTACCCGCTTCTTTAGCGGCCTGCGTGCCGGAATTCATCGCCACACCTACGTCGGCCTGCGCCAGTGCCGGAGCGTCGTTCGTGCCATCGCCCATCATCGCGACGAGCTTGCCACCGGTTTGCTCGTGGCGGATGTAGTTCATTTTGTCTTCCGGTTTGGCTTCGGCGATGTAATCGTCTACTCCTGCTTTTTCAGCAATGAACTTGGCCGTTAGTGGGTTGTCGCCCGTCACCATCACCGTTTTTACGCCCATTTTCCGGAGTCGGTCAAAACGTTCCGAAATGCCGGGTTTGATAATGTCCTGCAATTCGATGACACCTTTCACCACGTCATTTTCAGATACGACCAATGGCGTACCACCGTTGGCGGCAATCGTTTTGGCCTGTTCATCGGTTTCACCCGGAAACAGATTGCCAGCCCGCGTAACAATAGTCCGGATCGAATCCGTAGCGCCCTTGCGAATCCGAACAACCGAGCCGTTCTGACCAGTAGGCATATCGATCCCTGACGAACGCGTTTCGGCGGTGAACTTAATCATCGTTGCCCCATCGGTCGATAGTTTACTGGTCACTTTCGATCCCCAGTCTCCACTTCGGGCCAGTTCGACGATCGATTTACCTTCCGGCGTTTCGTCGGCCAGTGAGCTGAGCGCCGATGCCCGAATCATGTCCTCTTCGGAGACACCCGGAGCCGGATAGAAGTGGGTTGCCTTCCGGTTGCCGATCGTGATCGTTCCGGTCTTGTCCAGCAGCAGCGTGTCGATGTCGCCCGCTGTTTCGACGGCACGGCCAGACTTCGCGATCACGTTTGCGCGTAAGGCGCGGTCCATGCCCGCAATCCCGATCGCCGATAACAGACCGCCAATCGTGGTGGGAATCAGGCAGACAAAGAGCGAGATCAGCGCGGCAATCGTGATCGGTGTGTTGGCGTACTCCGCGAACGGTTTCAACGCAACGCAGACAATGATGAAGATCAGCGTGAACCCCGCCAATAGAATCGTCAGCGCAATCTCGTTCGGCGTTTTCTGGCGACTCGCCCCTTCGACCAGCGCAATCATCTTGTCGAGAAACGACTCACCAGGCTGCGTTGTGACCTGCACTTTGATGCGGTCAGATAGTACTTTGGTGCCGCCCGTCACCGACGATTTATCGCCACCCGCTTCGCGAATCACCGGCGCAGATTCGCCCGTAATGGCTGACTCGTCGATCGTTGCCAGTCCTTCGATAATTTCACCATCGGATGGGATAATGTCGCCCGGTTCGCAGAGAAATATGTCGCCTTTCACGAGTTGGGCCGACGAGATGGTTTCCACTTCGTTCGTGTACATCGTGCCGACCGAACGGATCACTTTCGCTGGCGTTTCCTGACGCGTTTTGCGTAACGATTCCGCTTGCGCTTTACCCCGCGCTTCGGCAATGGCTTCGGCGAAGTTGGCGAACAGAATTGTCAATAGCAGAATAAACGTGATGGCTATGTTATAAGCCAGTGATCCCTGTGATGTATCGCCCGTTGTGGCAATATAAGCCGTTACCAGTACCATGACGACGGTGCCAATTTCGACGGTAAACATGACCGGATTCTTAATCAGAATCGAGGGGCTTAATTTGACAAATGACTCCCGAATTGCGGTGCCAACGAGTTCGCGCTGGAACAGTGAAGGAGATGAATTTTGCTTTGTCATTTTTGTATCTTTGATAAAAACGTAATTCGTTATGACGGTTCAACAAACATCCGTTGAGAACATCTTCCACGAGATGGGCTATACATCCAGCACGGACTATGCCATCAAAAAGGTACGGGAAGAGCTCTTGTACGAGCTTAAAGTCTGTATGGAACGGATTGAAAAATTTGAAGAAAAATATGGTGTGAGCTATGATGAATTTTCCAAGCGGTTTAGTGAACTGACTCAGTTTGGGCTGTTTGAGCGTGAAGATGATAGCATGGACTGGCGGGCCGAACTTACCGTGCTACGGGGCGTTGAGAAACGATTGACCCTGCTGGTGAAATGATTCATAATTTTCACTCGTTTCGCCATCTGATTGTCGCATCTACATCGTTTGAACCAGTCCACCGGCCAGAGATCACACAGGTGCGAGGTCATCTGATCTTCACCGACCAGTCAGTGCTACATGTGCGTGAAAATTACATTGTTGCTACTGGCTGGATCGACTACTCCTATCACTGGCAAACGGATACGCATCAATTTATTCACCGTTGGGACAATGCTCACCCGGTCGATCTATCAACTTCTCCGCACCATCAGCATATTGGCTCAGAAAATAATGTTCACCCTTCTGAACCAATGACGCTCGAAAAAGTCCTCGCTTTCATTGCCAGTCGCATCACTTCAGACTAAAATATTCGGCCAGCGGTCCCAGCGCCAGTGCCGGGAAGAACGAGAGTGCGGTAATGATAAGGATGACGGCGAAGGTCATGAGTCCGAAGGTGACCGTATCGGTCGGTAGCGTTCCTGACGATTCGGGTACGAACTTTTTGTTCGCCAGCAGACCCGCAATCGCTACTGGCCCGATGATTGGAATGAACCGGCCCAGAATCAGCACGATACCCGTTGCGTAGTTCCAGAAAAAGTTATTGTCGCCAAGTCCTTCGAAGCCCGAACCGTTGTTGGCGTTCGCGGACGTGAACTCATACAGCAGTTCCGTAAAGCCGTGATTCGTTGGGTTGTTGAGCCAGGCCGATGGTTTGACGAGCCAGGCTGCATCGCCATAATGAACAAACAGCCAGGCCGCCAAAGCCGTACCACCTTTCACGAGCAACGTACTCAGCAGGGCCACGATAGACGCAATTTTGATTTCCCGCGCTTCGACCTTCCGTCCGAACAATTCCGGCGTTCGACCGACCATTAATCCAGAAATAAAGACGGCGATGATCAGGTAATAATAGTAGTTCAGGAAACCGACACCGCAACCGCCGTAGAACGCGTTGGTCATCATGCCGAGCAGTTCCATCGTACCCGACAGAGCCATCGACGAATCGTGCATGGAGTTGACCGACCCGGTCGAAATAATCGTCGTCATGATACTCCAGTACGCCGACGCCAGTGGCCCGAACCGAGCCTCCTTGCCTTCCATCGCACCCGTGGGCTGACCTACACCCAGTTGCGCAATGGCGGGGTTACCATGCACTTCGGTGATCAGCGTAGGAATGAGTAGACAGAGCATACCGAGCGTCATGACGCCGTAGATGACCCACGTAAACCGCCGACGATTGATCAAAAAGCCCAGGGCGAAGAGCATTGCAATCGGTAAAATTACCTGCGCTATCATTTCAACCATGTTGGTAAAATAGCTGGGGTTTTCGAGGGGGTGCGCCGAGTTGGCCCCGAACCAGCCTCCACCGTTGGTCCCGACGTGTTTGATCGCAATCATGCCCGCTGCTGGTCCGCGCGAAACGCCGACCGTGTCGCCCTGCATCGTCACGATACTGTCCTTACCGTCGAAACTGGCCGGGGTACCATTGAACGCCAGGAGTAGGGCTACTACAAACGCAATGGGCAATAAAATTCGGGTAAGCGCCTTCACGAAAAATACGTAGAAGTTGCCGACCGTATCAACCACTTTGGGCAGAAACGACCGGATGATCAGCAGAAGCGAAGCGATACCCGTTGCGGCTGACGTAAACATCAGAAAGTTCATGACGAATAACTGGGTCAGGTAGGTTGCGCCCGATTCGCCGGAATAGTGCTGCAAATCGCAGTTGACCATAAAGCTGATCGCCGTATTAAAGGCCAGGTCCGGCGTCATGGATGGGTTGCCGTCTGGATTGAGCGGCAGCGTACCTTGCAATAGCAATAGCGTAAAGGCGAAGGCCAGCCATACGGCGTTGATCGTCAGGAGGGCGGCAAGGTTTTCTTTCCAGTTCATTTCGCGGGTCGGGTCAATGCCGCCGATGCGATAAATGAACCGTTCCAGCGGCCCGTTGGCCGATTCAGGTCGAAAGACGTTGGCAATGTAGTTGCCCAGTGGGATGGCCAGCAGAACGGTTAGCCCGTACATGGCCACAACGCCCAGTAATTCAGTTGACATCTGTTTAAAAACGAGAGTGAGAAAGAGCGAAAGAGTGCCGTTTCCGACGTTGAAGCCGCAACACTAAATGCGACCCTGCCTCTTGTTGGGTTAAAAATTTTCTGGTTTGATCAGGACGTACAGCATGTACGCGAAAACCAGCAATGCGATGATAAATAAGCCTGTGAGCATGCGTATTGAGCGAAAGCGTGAAGTGGCGAATGAGTAGTTGCGATCTGCCTGTAATCATTCACTCATGGTACAATCGATCTAAATGTGTTCAAACCATTTGATGAATTTATAGAAGAAGGTGAAGCAGATCACCGCCGTTGCAACGAGGAGGACGATTTCCATAAAAGCAATTCCGTTTAGTTCGAACAGGGTATGCCAAAAAGCAGTCCACAGCGTAGGTAGTAGAAAAACAATATGCGTATTGTGTTGATAGTTAAGTGATTATTAATAAGATGGATGTGGGGCTGAGACCGCATAGCTCCGCTGACCTTCTCATTTTGACAAGGTCTATTCTCATTTTGGGAATGCTGAATTAGGGCTATAAGTAGCCTAGCTGATACTCTTCGTATTTGCGATAGAGCGTGCTAAGGCTGATGCCGAGGAGCCGGGCGGCTTCGGCTTTGTTGCCACTGGTGTGGCGCAATACCTGTTCGATGTGGTGTTTCTCGACCGTAGCGAGATCGTAAGAAAAAACAGCCGCCGGACCAGCTGGCGACTGAACATCCAGCGGCAGGTAGTCGGGCACCAGCGTTTGGCCGTCACTCAAAATGACCGCTCGTTCAATGACGTTCTTCAATTCGCGGATATTGCCTTTCCAGCTGTATCGGGTTAGCGTTTCGATAAAAGCCGGGCTAAGTGTCATGTCTTTTTTACCGACTTTAGCAGCCTCCTGCCGGGTCAATACGTCGGCCAGAACCGGAATGTCATCGCGCCGGTCGCGTAGGGGAGGCAGTTCGATGGAAAACACGGAAAGTCGGTAGTATAAGTCAGACCGGAACTGGGCGGTTTCAGCATCATGTTTCAGGTCGCGGTTGGTGGCAGCAACGACCCGAACATCGGTTTTAGTTGGCTTGGTGTCGCCAACGCGCATGAACTCATGGGTTTCGAGCACACGTAATAATTTTGCCTGAAGGTCGAGCGCCATCTCGCCGATCTCATCCAGAAAAATCGTCCCTTTGTTGGCTTCCTCGAACAGCCCCTTTTTATCGCGCGTAGCCCCCGTGAACGATCCCGCCCGATGTCCGAAGAGTTCGCTTTCCAGAATTTCTTTACCCAAGGCGCTACAGTTGACGGCCACAAATGACCCCGCCCGGCGTAGACTTGCCTGATGAATAGCCTGCGCGAAAACCTCTTTCCCGGTTCCGGTTTCGCCCGTTAATAGCACCGTCGTATCGGTAACGGCGACTTTACGGGCTAAAGCAATCGCCTGCTGAATAGCCCGCGACTGACCGATAATTTTCTCAAAACCGTATTTTTGCTGAACCTGTTCTTCCAGCCGCTTGATCCGAAATTGTAACTGTGCTTTCTCGATAGCCCGGCTGACCAGCGGAATAATTCGGTCGTTGTCGTCGCCTTTGGTGATATAATCGAAGGCCCCGTTTTTAATGGCTTTCACTCCGTCGGCAATGGTTCCGTAGGCGGTCAGAACGATGATTTCGGTAGCTGGCTGAATCGTTTTGACCTGAGCGGTCAGGTCGATACCGTTACCATCGGGGAGTTTTACATCACTGATAACCAGGTCAATCTCGGTGCGTTCCAGGATGCGCAATCCACTGCGGGCATCGTCGGCCTCCATCACCTGATAATCCTCCAATGTCAGGATTCGGGCCAGCAGTTGGCGGAGTTTGGGTTCGTCGTCAATGAGGAGAATGGTGCCAGGCATAGCATTGGGTGCCGTTTAGGCGGAGCGGGAAGGCATGAATCGACCTGATTCGCTGGCAAAGATGATAAACCAGCGGGCTTTCTTACTACTCGTGACTGAATAAATTGGAAAATCCCTCAGTCATCGGGTGAATTTTTTATTCACCCGATGACTGAGGGATGACTATTTCACGACACGGGCTGGCCCAAACTTCGTTCCGAAAAAGTCGTCTTTATTCCAGGTGGGGCGGCTGTCGGCCTGGGCGGTCAAATAACCGATCAGGAATTGAAGCTGTACGTGTTTAGCCGCAGCGTTGAAATCGAACGGCTGGTTCATGTCATCCTGTGGTGAATGGTAGATCGTTGCCCGCCAGTCGAGATTAAGTTTCGTGCCGTCGAGATTGGGATTGCCCGTTTGGGAGCCACTCTTGATGAAAAGCGCCGGAATGCCCTGCCGAACAAAACTAAAATGATCGCTGCGCATGAATACCGTTTGTTCGGGAATCGGGTCGGGGCTGATCTGAACACCCACGAAGGCGGCTGCCACTTCTGTTTCGTGACCCAGACTCGAATGCTGTGCGCCGTAGGGAACAATGTCGAGCAGCGGATGAAAAAAGAACGGCATGTCCAGGCACAGATTCGCCACGATTTTCTCTTTCGGCACTGTCGGATTACTGGCGAAATAATCGGAACCGAGCAGGCCCATTTCTTCGCCTGTTACCCCTACGAACAGAATCGAACGCCGGGGGGCTTTCGGTAACGACGCAAACAGCCGGGCCGTTTCGAGGTTGATGGCCACGCCCGACGCGTTATCGTGCGCACCGTTGTAGATCGAATCGCCCTTGACAGGCCGGCCAATGCCCAGATGATCGAGGTGGGCCACGTAGACGATGTATTCATTTTTGAGCACAGGGTCCGTTCCGGGGAGCACCGCCACTACATTTTGTCCGGCTACATCTTCCACCATATCCGTCTGGGTATGCAGGTGGGCCGACATGTTGAGCGGAAACGACTGGGACCGGTTTTTCAGCGCGGCAGATACCGCATCGCTGAACGACGTTCCGGCGTTGGTGAACAACAAGCGGGCCGCCGAATCACTCAGCGAAGCAGAACCCTTCAGTGCCGGAAAGGTCCGTTGTGGTTTTCCGCGTTTATCCAGCCAGCGGTAAATCCCCTGTCGGGCGCGGGGCGCGGCTGTCTCGATTCGGTTGCGTAGATCGGTGGGTAAACTGAATGACAGTACTCCCACGGCTCCGTGTGCTGCGGCTATCTCGGCTTTTGCCGATGAATAAAAAGCCCGTTGATTGGATGGGAACGTGGATGGCGCCCCGTTCACGTAGGCCACAATTTTTCCTTTCACATCGATACCTGCGTAATCGTCGTAATTCAATTCAGGCGCTGATACCCCATAACCTACAAATATGACTGGTGCCGTGACGTCGCTGTTGGCGTGGTCAGGGTTAGGGTTCAGAATAAACTGCTTACCGTAGAGCAGAATTTTCTCGTTATCCTTTGAGTCGAACGCTAAAAAACTGGCTTTTTCTCGAACCTGCCACCGGCGCAGAGGTACAGCCTGACGGTAGGTGTTGTTCTCACCCGCCGGTTGCAGGCCCAACGCTTCGAGCTGGGTTTGCATGTAGTTCGCTGCCAACGCAAACCCCCGTGTACCGGGTTTACGCCCTTCGAGAGCATCATCCGACAGAAAACGCATGGCGGCCCGGATTGCTTCGGGCCGGACCGTTTTAGCCACGGTTTGGGCTTCTGCGGAAATGCTGCCAGACTGAGCCAGCGATGGACGCAGACTCAATAGACTGAGGACGACGCAACAAGAAAGAGAGGGAAAAAAACGCATGCTATGATGTGTGAAGTGCAAAACGAGTCGACTAAGATAACCGACGATTTCTGTAGATCAAATTTTGGAACGGCCTCGGTGGATTCGTGAGTGGCTGAAACCTATGCGTTACGTTGGCTGGGTCAGGCTCCCGCTTAGCCCGTCAACTGATCTACCAAGGCCAATCTCGAACTTGCCGTAGCTAAAATAATAGCCACGGGTTAAATTGGCGAAGGACTGGTATATTCGCCGGGCCAATCGAACCAAATTTAATTCCGTCGCAACCGGCAACTAGACAAAACCACCTCATCGTGAAGAAACTACCCGTAATCATCGATTGTGACCCCGGTCACGACGATGCCGTGATGCTCATGCTGGCCGTTGGTAGCGGCCTATTTGACATCAAGGCGATCACCACTTCCGCCGGAAACCAGACTCAGGAAAAAACGCTGAAGAATGCGTTGCGGCTCAAGGCCTTGTTGGAAATCGAGACTCCCATCTACAAAGGATGTGAAAAGCCGTTGTTTCGCGAACTTATCATTGCCGACTACGTGCACGGCGAAATGGGAATGGACGGCCCTATTCTACCCGATCCTACGATCAACCCCGAATCCCTGTCCGCCGTTGAGGCCATTGCCGCTATTCTGACCAACAGTTCGGAAAAGATAACGATTGTACCTACCGGTCCATTGACTAATATTGCTACCTTTCTGCTGGCCTACCCACATCTAAAACCCCGGATTGCGCGAATTTCGCTGATGGGCGGTGGTGCTTTCCGGGGGAATATGACACCAACGGCTGAGTTCAATATCTATGTCGACCCCGAAGCCGCTGCTGTCGTGTTCAACTCGGGCGTTCCGATTACCATGTGTGGGCTGGATGTTACACACAAAGCATTAGTTTTTCAGGAAGATATTGATCTGTTCAGGTCGATAGGCAACAAGACGGGAACGGTACTCGCGGACCTGATGGATTTTTTCTCTATCTTTTATCGGAAGGAACGGACGGAATTGAATGGGGGAGCCGCTCTGCACGATCCGTGCGCAATTGCCTGGCTGATCGATCCGTCTATGTTCCAGTCAAAGACCTGCTACGTCGATGTAGAAGTGACGGGCAAGTTGACGATGGGCACCACCGTTGTCGATTTCTTCGATGTGTTGAAAAAGACGCCAAACGCGGAAGTCGTCTATGACATCGACCGGGAGAAGTACATAAAACTAATCTACGATTCAGTCAAGAAGCTGCCCTAATGGGTAAGGTCGTAAATCAGAAGCGCCCGAAAATGTCACTTTTCGGGCGCTTCTGATTTATGGGGTACGTCGACAACTAGTTTGAGCTACTAATTAAAACCAGGGTCGCCTGACTTTGAATGATCGTTTCAGACCGCTGATCATCAGGAACGCACCAACGATACCGAAAATAATGGCCAGTATGGTGACGTGCAAAATGGCGAACAGAATGGCGACCAAAAGAATAATAACCGATGCTTTGAGTTTCCAACTGATTCGTTGCCACCAGTTTAACTCCTCCCGTAAGGGTATGCCAAGGCCCTGACGAATCTTGTTGCCGAGCCGAAGCTGACCCTTGGGTTTCGGCTTGGGCTTCGGCTGTTGGTCAACGGCTTCGGTGGCCTTAGCCAATAACGACTGTATGTGCTGCATCCGGCGTTCGACGTGGCTAGCTGTCGATTGGACTAGCTGACTTCTCGTACTGGCAACCGCCGGAACGGCTGATTCCGGCATAATAGCTACGAGTTGCTCCGAGAGTAAGACCAAATCCGGTCGTGAACTAGCCGCTTCATCAACTCGTTTTTCGAGGGCTATGCGTGCAGCCGCTGGATGTGACGTTGGTTGGAAATACGCAACGGGCCGATGGCAGGACGAAAAGAAAAGACATAACGCAGCGACGAAAAGGACAGCGGTATTTTTCATTAGGTAGAGTTAAACGATCGGCAATTACGGAAGCAAATGTTCACTTTACAACGAACCGGAAAGGCCGGTTGATATGAATAACGAAAAAAAGCCTACAAAATAGCCTGATCGTAGCCCGGAACGAAGTCGGATAAGTAGGAGAGGCCAAGGGCCTTTCTTTTGCAGAAAATCCTGTTTTATGAATCGTATCCCGCTCTGGTTCGTGCTCCCTTTCTTCGCCGTTAGTATGGCCAGCGGGCAGCAGGCTGATCCGGCTTACAACTACGACGAAGCCAGCGTGGGAGCGTATACCTTACCTGATCCGCTGCTCACTAGTA
Organism: Spirosoma agri; assembly: GCF_010747415.1. Taxonomy (NCBI): domain Bacteria; kingdom Pseudomonadati; phylum Bacteroidota; class Cytophagia; order Cytophagales; family Cytophagaceae; genus Spirosoma; species Spirosoma agri. The sequence goes on from NZ_JAAGNZ010000002.1 coordinate 844,654, forward strand.
AAGGCAAGCGCGTGACAAATGTTGCCGACTGGGAGCGTCGCCGGGCCGAATTAATCCAGCTATTTGCGGAGAACGTCTACGGAAAGACACCTCAACAAAACGTCAAGCTTCGGTTCCAGACGGTACAGACAACGGACAATGCGCTGAATGGACTGGCTATCCGGAAACAGGTGTCTATTTTCTTTGTCGACTACCCACAACTGCCGCCAATTGACGTGTTAGTGTACATACCAAAGGCTGCGAATAAGCCGGTTCCGGTATTTCTGGGCCTGAATTTTTGCGGAAACCATTGCGTCACCACGGAAGCCGACATTCCACTTTCTACGCGCTGGATGGGCGACGGACCGGGCGACGTGTCACAAAACAACAAGGCTACCCAAAAAGCGCGTGGCATGCAGGCCCGGCGCTGGCCCATTGAAACAATATTAAAACGCGGCTACGCCGTAGCAACCGCCTATTATGGCGACATCGAACCTGATCATCCGCAAGGGTGGCGTTCCGGAATTCGTTCTGTTCTGGGCGATACCTCGCGTGCCGACAATTGGGGAGCCATCGGGGCCTGGGCCTGGGGGATGAGTCGCATTGCCGATTACCTCGCCACTGAACCCGCTCTTGACGCGCAGCGAATCAATAGTATCGGTCATTCCCGCATCGGGAAAGCGGCCATATGGGCCGGTGCACAGGACAAACGGTTCGTAGCCGTCATTGCCAATGAAGCTGGCGAAGGCGGATCGGCGCTGGCCCGGCGTTGGTATGGCGAAACTGTCGAACGAATCAATACGTCTTTTCCGCACTGGTTTTGTGATCGGTATAAAACGTTCAGTAAGCGTGTCGCTGACTTGCCCGTCGATCAGCATGAGTTGCTGGCGCTGGTAGCACCGCGCCCGCTTTATGTTGCCAGCGCCGAGGAAGATCAATGGTCAGATCCCAAAGGGGAGTTTCTGGGCGCGGCTCAAACGGAGCCCGTTTACCGACTGTATGGCAAAATCGGACTGGGTACAACTACATTTCCCGCCGTTAATCAACCGGTTGGGCACACCGTCCGCTACCATATGCGAAGCGGTAAGCACGACGTCACCGACTACGATTGGGCACAATACTTGCGCTTTGCGGATGCATTAGTCCGGTAGTCCTGCCTACCTTTGTGGCATGATTCCAGAAAATGATCCCCGGCCCTGGACGGTCGAAAATTCCGAATATCTTTATCGGTTGCCCTGGTTTACCGTTCGAAAAGATGCCATCAAAATGGAAAAGGGTGGCGCTATTCCCGATTATTTCGTCTTCGAATACCCCGCCTGGATCAACGTAGTGGCGGTTACGACGGAAGGGCAACTTGTTCTGATCCGACAGTACAGACATGGCATTGCGGGCGTGCATTACGAGCTATGCGCGGGCGTCGTTGATCCGGGTGAAGAGCCACTCGCTGCGGCTCAGCGCGAATTGCTGGAAGAAACGGGTTTCGGTGGAGGACAATGGACACCGTTGCTAACCCTGTCGGCCAATCCGGGCACGCACGCCAACCTGACCTATTCGTTTCTGGCAATGGGTGTTGACCAGAAACAGGCCCAGCATCTTGAATCAACGGAAGAAATTACGGTGCATATTATATCCCCCAATCGGATGGTGGAGATCATCAATCAGGGTGAAATGATGCAGTCGCTGCACATAGCCCCGCTCCTGAAATACCTGTCCGGGCTGTGATTCGCGTGAGTCAGCCGACGAACATTGATTTCGATGATGTTAATGATTTTGAGTTTCCAGGACTTTCTAAACCAGTATCTTTGTCGTTCAAATTGACTGGCAGCCTACTTTTACTATACACGCGGCTGATCCGATCAATCCGAAAATTACCGTTCAGAATGATAATTCCCCTGGCTCACCGAGCCGATCAAACGCAAGAGTACTACTTTTCGGTAAAACTGGCCGAAGTGCGTCGCCTTCAGGCGGCTGGACATGACATTATAAATATGGGTATTGGCAATCCCGATCTCATGCCATCGGCCAACACGCTCGATGCGCTGGTGCAATCGGTGCAACAGCCAACCGCACATGGGTATCAACCCTACAAAGGAACACCGGGCTTTCGGCAGGCTATCGCTGCGTTTTATGGGCATACGTACGGCGTCACACTCGACGCCGATACCGAAATTCTGCCATTGATCGGGTCCAAAGAAGGAATTACCCATATTTCGCTAACCTTCCTAAATGAAGGTGATGGCGTGTTGGTGCCGGAATTGGGCTATCCTGCTTATCGCGCCGTGAGCCAGATGGTGGGTGCCACGGTTCAGGAATATCCATTGCTCGAACACGGCGGTTGGCAACCCGATTGGGAAGCTATGACCGATCTGGTGAGCCGTTTGTCGACGAAGATCATCTGGATGAATTACCCGCACATGCCGACGGGGGCACCCGCAACCCGCGCCTTGTTTGAGCGGGCAGTGCGGTTTGCGCATGATCACCAGTTGTTGCTGTGCCACGACAATCCATACAGCCTGATTCTGAATAAAAAAGCACCCATCAGTCTGTTGTCGATCGATGGCGCACGAGAAGTAGCCGTAGAATTGAATTCGCTGAGTAAGTCGCACAACATGGCCGGCTGGCGTATTGGTTGGATGGCTGGTGAAAAGGCGTACGTCGATGCGGTGCTGACGATCAAAAGCAACGTCGATTCGGGGCAGTTCAAGCCACTGATGGACGCGGCTACCGAAGCGCTTACGAACACCGACGAGTGGCACCGGGAACGCAACGCGGTGTACCAGGGGCGGCTGGATGCTGTTCATGCTTTACTAGACGCCCTGAATTGCTCGTACACGACCGATCAGGAGGGGCTATTCATTTGGGCAAAACTACCCGACTCGGTAGCATCGGCGGAACAGTTTGTGAACGACCTGCTGCTCAATAAACACGTGTTCATCGCGCCGGGCTTCATCTTTGGCCCGAAGGGAAATCGTTACATTCGGGTATCCCTATGCATGCCGAAAGAGCGAATAGAAGAGGCTGTAAAACGAGTAAAAGAATGACTGTTTCAATAATAGGCGTAGGGTTACTAGGTGGTTCGTTCGCACTGGCCATACGCGAAAAATACCCGAAGATACGCTTCGTCGGCGTCGATGCGTCAGCCGTAAATGGGCAATTAGCGCTGGCTAAAGGTATTGTTGATGAAGTACTACCGTTGGCTGAGGCCGTAGCGCAAAGTACGCTGGTCGTCATGGCGACACCCGTTAACGTCATTATTGATCTGTTGCCGGTTGTGCTTGATCTGTTACCCACCGGTGCAACGGTTGTTGATTTAGGATCGACCAAAGAACTGATTTGTGGTATAGCCGATGCGCATCCCAAACGGTCCCAGTTCGTAGCGGTTCATCCGATGGCGGGCACCGAAAATTCCGGTCCCAGTGCGGCCTTCAAAGAGTTGCTTCCGGGCAAAAACCTGATTATCTGCGACCGGGAGAAAAGCAATCCCGATAGCCTGACGCTTACCGAAAGCTTGTTCCGGGACGCGGGGATGAAACTGTTCTACATGACCCCGCAGGAGCATGACCTGCATCTGGCTTATGTTTCACACCTGAGTCACATCAGTGCCTTTGCCCTTGGTCTGACCGTACTGGAAAAAGAGAAAGACGAGCAGGCGATTTTCGATATGGCCAGTACGGGCTTTAGCTCGACGGTGCGACTGGCCAAAAGCTCACCGCAAATGTGGGCACCCATTTTCGACCAGAACCGGGTCAATGTGTCGGATGCACTGGCCGCGTATATCGAGTTTCTTCAGCAGTTTAAGCAGGTGATCGACGATCAGGACGTAACGACCTCACTCGAATTCATGCAGCGCGCTAACGTAATTCGGCGGGTTCTGGACGGAATCGAGAAGCGGTGACGTAAAAACTTCGTCGGCTGAGTCATACAAAAACCGATTCTGGTGGTTAATAAAGAAGCTACAGGACGGGCTGAGTCGTCCTGTTTCGACAATTAACAACAAGAACTAGTATGCAAGCTACGGAAACACCAGCAGCACAAGCTGGAACGATTACGATTGGCGGTGATTTAACCGTTAACAGACTGGCCTACGGAGCCATGCGCCTAACCGGCGAGGGTATCTGGGGACCACCCAAAGATCATGACGAGTGTATTCGTGTACTGAAACGTACGCTCGAACTGGGTATTAACTTTATTGATACCGCTGATAGTTACGGCCCGCACGTTGCCGAAGAATTGATTGCGGAAGCCCTTCACCCGTATGCCGATGGCCTGGTCATCGCGACCAAAGGCGGATTGTTGCGGACAGGGCCGAACCAGTGGCCCGTAGATGGTAGCCGGAAACACCTCGAAGAGGCTCTTGATGGTAGTCTGAAACGGCTCAAACTTGATCAGATCGACCTGTATCAACTCCACCGTTTTGACAGCAAAGTGCCATCAGAAGAGTTTCTGGGCTTTTTGAAGGAGGCCCAACAACAGGGTAAGATCAAGCACATTGGTTTGTCGGAGGTAAGCATCGAGCAGATCGAAGAAGCTAAACAGTATTTCGACGTTGTGTCGGTGCAGAACATGTACAACTTCGGCGAGCAGCGCTGGAATGATGTGCTGAAATACTGCGAAAAAAATGACATTGCCTTCATTCCGTGGTTTCCGCTCAACGCCGGGAACATTTCGGCGCAGGAAGCGATCAAGAAAGTAGCCAAACGGCACGATGCAACGGACTACCAGATTGCGCTTGCGTGGCTGCTGGCTGCTTCGCCCGTGATGCTACCCATCGCCGGAACCTCATCCGTGAAGCACCTTGAAGAAAATGCGCTGGCAGCAACTATCAAGTTGACCGATGAAGATTTGCAGGATATGCCACTGCCCGAATAGCAGGTATGACTGATGACTCGTAGCCAGTCTACACCGTGAGTTTCTGCGTTGAGTTGGCTGACTACGAGTCATGAAGTAATCATTAGTTACCAGCAACAAAAAGGGAATGCCACATGGCATTCCCTTTTTGTTAGTCTTGATCAATTAGGCGGCTGTATGCAAACCTTTGATTTTATCGTAAGCTGCTGTCAGCTCGCTCAGCTGCTTTTGCAGGTCCTCTTTGATGTAAGCTGGGATTTGATCTTTCTCAATCGCATCTTTATAGGCTTCTACAGCCGCATTTTCGCCAAACTCTACGGAACTCAGGATCGTCGAGCGATCTTTACCCGTAACTGCCGATTTGATATCGATCCAGGCACGGTGTAGTTTGCTGGTCAGGTCGGTTGAATCGAAATCAGCAACCCCTTTGCCATCGATCCGAACAATGTGCTCAGCCAACTGGCTGCGGAACTGTTCGCTCTGAATGACCATGTGACGGAACAGGTCGTTCAATGAGGTGTCTTCATTATCCTTAATGGCATCTTCGTAGCCGTGAATCCGGTCATTGTTGATTTTAACCAGGTCGTTGAGGTCGTCAACGATTTCTTTGTTCTGAATCATGACAGTTAATTTTTGATAGTTAATGAATTACAGGTTAATAACCCCCGCCCTGACTAATTGTTTGCCATAAAACCAGAAGACAACAAAAAAAGAGACCGGTCAAAGTCTCTTTTTTTTACGGAATGATTCATCGACAATTACAACCGGATAATCTCCGCGCCGATTGCGTTTAACCGGGTATCAATATGCTGGTAGCCCCGATCGATCTGCTCGATGTTGTCAATAATGCTGGTACCCTTCGCCGACATGGCCGCAATTAGTAAAGCAACCCCCGCCCGAATATCCGGCGATGACATGCGAATGCCTTTAAGCGGTAATTGCCGATTCAGTCCGACAACGGTAGCCCGGTGCGGATCGCAAAGAATGATCTGAGCACCCATGTCGATGAGTTTATCTACAAAGAACAATCGACTTTCAAACATTTTCTGGTGGATCAGGAGCGTTCCCTGCGCCTGAACAGCCGTAACGAGAACAATGCTCAGCAAATCGGGCGTAAAGCCGGGCCAGGGGGCATCGGCAACGGTCATCATGCCACCGTCCAGGAACGTTTCGATCTGGTAACGCTCCTGAGCCGGAATAAAAATATCGTCGCCCCGGAATTCCATCTGGATACCCAGCCGCTTGAACTGATCGGGAATAATGCCAAGTTCAGGAATACGACAGTTTTTGATCGTAATTTCTGATTGCGTCATCGCTGCCAGTCCAATGAACGAACCGATTTCGATCATGTCTGGCAGCATCGTATGTTCTGTGCCAGTGAGCTCCGAAACGCCTTCAATCGTGAGCAGGTTAGAACCAACGCCCGAAATTTTGGCCCCCATCGAGTTGAGCATCTTGCTCAGTTGCTGGAGGTAGGGCTCACAGGCGGCATTATAAATGGTGGTCGTGCCTTCGGCCATAACCGCAGCCATCAATACGTTGGCTGTACCCGTTACCGAGGCTTCGTCAAGGAGCATGTAAGTGCCGCGCAGGTTGCTGGCATCGACCTGATAATAGCCACCATCGTTGGCGTCGTAATTGAACTGAGCGCCTAGTTTCTCGAAACCGAGGAAGTGCGTATCCAGCCGCCGACGACCTATTTTGTCACCACCGGGGCGCGGAATCCGGCCTTTCTTAAAACGGGCAAGCATGGGGCCAAGCAGCATGACCGAACCGCGAAGGGCAGCCGCTTTGCGCTTGTAGGTATCGCTTTCGAGGTAATCGATGTTGACATCTGATGCGACGAACCGGTACGAATATTCGCCGATTTTAGTAACCCACACACCCAGATCTCCCAACAGATCGATCAATTGATTGACGTCGCGGATATTCGGAATGTTATGGATTGTGACGGGTTCTTTCGTCAGCAAAACGGCGCACAAAATTTGTAGGGCTTCGTTTTTCGCCCCCTGAGGAATCAGTTCACCTTTGAGCTTACGCCCACCCGTAATTTGAAAAGAAGCCATTGATTGAATGATAAAGCATACCTGCTGAACAGTGACGTATAAACTAGTTATAACTCACTACTCAGCAGGTATGATTAGGTTGGAATTATCGTCTCCGACGGTCGTTATTGCGGTTGTTATTATTGGGTCGGCCACCGCCCTGCGTTGGACCGTTGCCGAAGTTACGGGGAGTGCCGCCGTCGTTGCGGTTGTTAGGTCGGCTCTGCGTCCCATCACCCCGGTTGTTGCGGTTACCGAAATTACTGCGCTGGTTGCCCCCCTCGTTGCGGTTGTTGGGTCGGCCCTGCTGCCCTTCATTACCCCGGTTATTGCGATTCTGGTTACCGCCAAAATTGCCACCAACCCGTTGCGGCTGCGTCTGATCGCCGGTACGCTCACGAGGGGTGGCTTCAACCAGACCCTGTTCGCGAATCAGCTGAATATCAGCGGCCAGTTTACCATTCGATAGTTCGATCAGGCTCTGGTAAATAGTCTCATCTTCAACGGATTCTTTGTTCCAGGCTTGGTAAAACGTCCGCATGATTCGGGTCAGATAGGACACGAACGCCCGCTTTTCTTCCGGATCTTCGACAGCAATGGCTTTGGCGATCAGCAGATCGACGTTGCGGCCAAAGTGTTTAAACTTCAGGTGGTGCGTATTATAGGGAACGCGCTGCGGCTTTTTGCCCAAAGCCTCTTCCGACGGCGGGGGGTAAGGACTGTCTACGTCTAATGTAAAGCCCGACATGATGTACAGGTCATCCCACAACTTGTTGTAGTAATCCTGACCATCTTTCATATTCGGGTGAATTTGCCGCATCAACTCAACCAGGATATGCGCATAGCGAATGCGTTTTTCCCGGTCTTCAATGTTGACCATGTTGTCAACCAGTTTCTGGATACTGCTCCCGTATTCTTTCAAGGGCGTTGCCTGATTCGTGATGTAAAGAAAACAAAAGTACGAAGAATGCTGCAAGGGGCAAGGGGCTGTTTTTAGGGACCATCATTCACCGTCGCTTGTGTTGAAGGCTGGTTTGAACAAAACGCTTGTCTGCGAGTCGCTACAAGGCATGATCAGGGCAAAGCTGTATCTTTGTTCACGCTATCAATTGCTTATCAATGTCCACCTTTCGTACGTATCGCGCTGAATTCGTAGACACCCTTCGGCTGAGTGTGCCTATTATCATTGCCCAACTGGGTGTTGTACTGATGGGCGTTACGGACAACCTGTTCGTCGGTCGATTACTGGGGGCCGTACCTCTGGGTGCGGCCGGACTAGCGAACTCATTATCATTTTTGATGTCGAGCATCGGGGTTGGCGGGTTGACCGTTGTCGCGGCCCTCGTGTCGAAAGCGCACAGCCAGAACGATGCGGCTGCCGTCAATCGGTTGTTTCGGGGCGGGTCACGGGTAGCCATGCTGTTTAGTATGGTATTCGGCGGTTTATCTGTCCTGCTGGCGTTTAATTTTGACCTGTTCGGGCAGACCGCCGAGGTGACCAAACTAGCGCGGGACTTCATGCTGATGCTGAGCCTGTCGCTGTTTCCGTTGCTCGTCTTCGTGGCCACCCGGCAACTCGCCGATGGGTTGCGCTACCCCCGCGTGGCTATGGCGATCACGATGTCAGCGCTGGGATTGAATGCTTTTTTCAATTACGTACTCATCAAAGGCGTGGGGCCGTTTCCGGAATTAGGGCTGATGGGGTCAGCTACGGCTACGCTGCTTTCGCGCCTGTTCATGGCCGGAGCTATGCTGGCCTACGTGTATCGATCCGCGCGATTTCGGCCCTATCTATTGAAAGCGTTCTCAAACCTGCCAACGACTGACGAAGTCAGAACCACGCTACGGTTGGGCATTCCGGGTGGATTGACCTTTTTCTTTGAGGTCGCTACCTTTTCGCTAGCCGTCGTGATTGTGGGCTGGCTAGGCGAGGACAGACTGGCGGCTCACCAAATTGCGATCAACATGGCGTCCGTAACGTACATGATGGCTACGGGCATTTCGTCGGCTGCGGCCATTCGTGTGAGTGCGGCTGTAGGGAAGAGCAGTCGTGAGGGCGCTTTTCGGGCGGGCGTAGCCGCCTTTATGCTGTCCGTTGGCTTTATGAGTCTGGCTGCCGTACTGTTTCTTACGGCGAATGACTGGCTCGTATCGCTGTACATTCGCGATAGTCCCGACGTGATGCGCATTGCGGCTTCACTGGTTATCGTTGGCGGATTTTTTCAGCTCTCCGATGGCGTTCAGGTGGTGGCGCTGGGCTGTCTCCGCGGCTTGTCGGACGTGAACGTACCGACGATCATTACCCTCTTTGCCTATTGGGTCGTGGCTTTGCCGCTAAGCTACGTGCTCGCGTTCCCTTTTAAGATGGATGCGATTGGTGTCTGGATCGGCCTGTTGCTGGGGTTGAGCATTGCCGCCGTGCTACTTACCGTCCGATTTTTCAGGCGGTTACATCGCTTCGACCAAACACTGATTAGTCCGCAGACTAGTGCTGGGGTTCACTGAGTTTTCCCTCACCGACCCCTCTCCCGTTGCGGGAGAGGGGTCGGTGAGGGAAACATCCTACAAGAATTGACTTTAATATAGTATATAGTGTAGGTAGGCTTACTTACAGCTGTCAAGATAATTTATTATATAGATTCTATAAACAATTGACTATCAATTATAATCAAACCAGGATAAAGTAGGATAATAATTTGAGTATAGAATTAAACTATTGGAATATATCTGGAAACTAGATAGATGTCGGTATCATTGTGCATCACCTGATTTGACGAACGTGTCTGTACAAGATGAGCAGCCGGTTCCGTCAACCCATTACCTTATTCATGTACCTATAAACCCCGTTTTATGCCCATTTATTTACTCAATTATGAGCGGAAAGGACTTCGGCAGTGGTGGCTGCTAATCCTTTTTCTGCTGACCTCCGCCGTTAGTTATGCCCAGACAATCACCGGAACGGTCACCGATGGGGCCACTGGCGAAGCACTGGCCGGGACGACGATCCAGGTCAAAGGAACCAATGTTGGTGCGACGAGCGACTCGAAAGGTCAGTATCAGATTACGCTACCCGCCACCGGCAAGGTACTTGTGTTCTCATTTATCGGTTACCAACCCCTCGAAATTACAGTAGGTAACCGGAGTGTAGTTGATGCCAAGCTGACCGCCACCGACAACGCACTGAGCGAGGTTGTCGTGGTCGGGTATGGGGTGCAGAATCGGCGTGACATTACCACCTCTATCGGCTCGGTGAAGGCGCGGGATCTGGCGAATCAGCCAGTTGCCAGTTTTGATCAGGCGTTGACCGCTAAAATCGCCGGGGTACAGGTTTCGCAAACGTCAGGTGCGCCGGGTGCCGCTTTGTCCGTCCGGGTGCGGGGAACTGGCTCGATCAGTGCTGGAAATGACCCACTGTATGTGATCGATGGTATCCCCCTCTCGCGCGATACCAAATTTGCTACCGGGAGTACTAACACGCAGTTTCCTGATAACCCGATCAACGTTCTGAGTACGATCAATACCGATGATATTGAGAGTATCGAAGTGCTGAAAGATGCGTCGGCTGCGGCCATTTACGGTTCACGCGGGTCGAACGGGGTAGTACTGTTGACCACAAAGCGGGGTAAAGAAGGTAAAACGGTAGTTAATTATGACTCGTATGTGGGTGTTCAGCAGGTGTCGAAAAAGATCGATTTGCTCGATGCTTATCAGTATTCGCAGATCAGCTACGAAGCGAAAAACAACGCTTACCTCGACCGGAATCCAACGGGCCGAGCTACCGATTCGAACGATATTCGGAGTAAGGGCGTGGGTGCACCGAGTACGCTCATTCAGCCCGAAATTGTTCCTTATCTATCCAATCAGTCTGGTTTGACCAACACGGACTGGCAGGATGCTATTTTCCGGTCAGCCGCGATTACGAACCATACGTTGTCTATTTCCGGCGGGAAGGAGAACGTGAAGTTCTACGTATCGGGAAATTACATGAACCAGCGGGGCGTCGTGATTAGTTCGGGTTTCAAGCGCTACAGTGCCCGCGCCAACGTGGAGGTGAAAAGCGGTCGGCTGACGGCTGGTGTCAACCTGAATCCAACGTACGCTTACCACGATCTTGTTAAGGCCGAAGGGCCCTACCTGGGCGAAGGCGTTGTGGGTTTAGCGTTACAGGCGGCCCCGATCTTTCCGGTGACCAATGCCGACGGAACCTACAATTTCGGTAATAATGGCTGGGGCTATGGGGCCACGTCTATCCTGAATCCGGTGGCGATTGCCAATCAGGTGAGTGACAAACTGAGCCAGCTTCGGGTACTGGGCAACGTGTACGCGCAATATAATATTACGAAAGACTTGTCGTACCGGCTTAGCCTTGGCACTGACATCAATACGTTCCAGCGTGATTATTACCGGCCCTCGACGCTCGAAATTCGGGATCGTAAGGGGGCATCAACGCCAACCGGATTTTCGCGGGCACAGAATTTCGTAGACTGGCTCGTTGAAAACACGCTGAACTATAACCATTCGTTCGGGCTGCATACCGTTTCGGCGCTGGCGGGTTTCTCATCGCAGAAAGACCGTCGGGTCGCCAATGAACTGACCGCTACCAACTTCCCGAATGATCTGGTCTATACGCTCAACGCCGGTCAGGTTTCGTCGGGTAGTTCCGATGTTCAGGAGTGGTCATTGCTGTCGTATCTGGGTCGGGTGCAGTATGACTACAACGGCAAATACCTCCTCTCGGCAGCGGTACGGGCCGATGGCTCATCACGCTTCGGACGGAATAACCGCTACGGTTACTTCCCATCTGTATCGGCTGGCTGGAATATATCCCAGGAGTCGTTTCTGAAACCGGTTACGTGGTTGAGCGACCTGAAACTACGCGCCAGCTATGGATTGACGGGTAACTTCCAGATTCCGAACTACGGCTCGATCAGTCTGCTTAGCTATCAGAACTACATTCTTGGCAACGAGACTATCGTGAGTGGTCTGGCACCGGGTAACTCGGCCAATGATAAACTGAAGTGGGAAAAAACGGCCATGTTCGATATTGGCTTCGACGTTAGTTTTCTTCGCAATCGCCTGAACCTGACGGTCGATTATTACAATGCCAATACCTCGGATCTGCTGCTGAATGTGCCCGTGCCGCGCGCATCGGGGTTCAGTACTGAATTGCAGAATATCGGCAAGGTGAACAATCAAGGGGTTGAGTTTACGCTGGGGACGCGCCAGACGTTTGGTCAGTTCCGCTGGGAAGCTAGCGCGAACATTGCCGCTAACCGCAACAAAGTAAAAGCACTCGGACCCTCGGGCGATCCCATTATTGTGGCGGGTGGCGTAGCGGGTGCGCAGTTCATTACCCAGATCGGTCACCCGATTGGTGAGTATTACACGTATGTCAACGATGGTGTTTATAAGAATCAGGCTGAACTGGATGCCAATCCAGCCCTGCACGTGTCGACAGCCCGGCCCGGCGATTTCAAATTCCGTGATGTGAGCGGCCCCAATGGCGTACCCGACGGTAAGTTCGACCTGAGCAGCGACCGGACGGTTACGGGCAGCTACTTCCCGAAATACACGTTCGGCTTTACGAACAACTTCGCCTACAAAGGGTTCGATTTGAGCTTTGCGATTCAGGGTGTTCAGGGACATAAAATTCTGAACCTGCTGCGTCGCTACGTCTATAACATGGAAGGCAACGGTAACCTGTTCGTTGGTGCGCTGGATCGCTGGCAATCAGCTGACAATCCGGGTAATGGACTGGTCAACCGCGCGAATCGGCTGGCTTCGGGATCGAACGGGGAGATTTCGACCTGGCACATCGAAAGCGGATCGTACGTACGTATCCGGAACATTACGCTGGGCTACACGCTGCCAACCGCCCTCTTGCAGAAGATACGCCTGAGTCGTGCCCGGCTTTACGTGACCACCCAAAATCCGTTCACGTTTACCAAGTACCTCGGCTACAATCCCGAAGTAAACAGCCGTCCCGACAGTGCGTTGTCATCGGGTGAAGATTATGGAACGTATCCATTGCCCCGCACAACATCGGTTGGCCTCAACTTATCGTTCTAAACAGCCATGAAAAAACTAACCTTACTTGTTGCGGTCTTCATGGGTCTGACCGCCTGCCAGAAAGATTTTCTGGATTTGAAGCCCTTGTCACAACCGAACGTCGATAACTTTTACAAAACCGCCAACGACTTTGGCAATGCGGTCAACGGAGCGTACGATGCTTTACAGAGCTCGACCCAATACGGTGGCGATTACAACACCGTGATCGAAACCCGGAGCGATAATGTACTCGATAATGACCCATCGTCGGGTTCGGGATTGCGCTACAACATCGACCGTTTCATTGAGCCAACAACGAATTCGGTTCTGCGCGATACGTGGGGAAGCCTGTACACGGGTATCAACCGGTGTAATCTGATCCTGGATAAGATCGACGCGGTGACGATGGACGCTACGCTGAAAGCCCGCTACAAAGGGGAAGCGCAGTTTATCCGGGCGTTGTCGTATTTCAACCTGGTTCGGCTGTGGGGAAAAGTACCCCTTGTTCTGACGGCTGGTTCGACGACCGACGCCCGTGCCTACACGCGGAATGAAATCGCGGATATTTATGCGGCCATCGAAAAGGATCTGACAGCGGCTGCGGCTGGTTTGCCCGCTAGCTACACGGGTACTGACATTGGTCGGGCCACGTCGGGTTCGGCGAAAGGGCTGCTTGGCAAAGTATACGTAACCGAAAAGAAATATGATCTGGCCGTGGCTGTTCTGAGGGATGTCGTGACGGGTACAACGTATCAGTTGCTTCCCAATGTTGCCGACGTATTTTCCGTAACGAACAAGAACAATGCGGAGCTTCTGTTTGCGGTGAAATTTAGAAAAGGTGGCTTACTGGGCGAAGGACACGGTTCGTGGTTCGGGACGAGCATCGGCGATAACATTGAGCCGTCGCTGCGGGCCGCGTATTCGGCGGGGGATAAGCGTCTTCCGCTAACCGTACAGGTTCCTGTTCCGACGAGTATCAATGCCGTACCGAGAAAGTTCTATGACGAACTATCGGCAACGAGTGATGTAGGCAACGACTTCCCGGTGCTGCGCTTTGCCGATGTCCTGTTGTTATATGCCGAAGCACTGAACGGCGTTGGCTATCAGGCCAGCGGTGATGCCTTTACGGCATTGAACCGGGTGCGAACCCGCGCGGGTGTTGCAAACTACACGTCGGCTCAGCTCGCTACCAAAGAAGCCTTCCAAACGGCAATCATTAACGAGCGTCGTCTCGAACTGGCGCTGGAAAGCGACCGCTGGTTCGACCTAATTCGTACGGGTACGGCGGTAGATGCGATTAAAGTGACGGGTATTACCATGCCCGCGTATCGCACGGTTTACCCAATTCCGCAATCGGAAATTGATGTGTACAACAACAAGACCAGTTTCCCGCAAAACGAAGGATATTGAGTTGAGCTTGTAACGCGGGCGGCAGCCCGCGAAGCCGAAGGCTATGTTGTCGAGTATTGATTCGATCATATAGCCTTCGGCTTCGCGGGTTGCCGCCCGCGATCCGTTAAAACGCCAGGTTAAATGTACTGCCTTTTCCAGGCGTTGATGTGGCCGTCAACTGACCGTCGTGAAGCTGCATGATCTGGCGGGACAGACTGAGCCCAATGCCGGAACCCGTCTTTTTTGTTGTGTAGAACGGGATGAATATTTGTTCCAGCGCTTCGGGTTCGATGCCTGGGCCGTTGTCTGAGACACTGATAATAACGCGCGGTCCATCGGCCAACGCTTCCAGATGAATGGCCGGATTAGGCGTTTTCTCCATGCTCTCTACTGCATTCTTGAGCAGATTGATCAGTACCATTTCGATCTGGTCGGCATCGGCCCGAATGGCCAGGTTCGGAAGCACGATAGTCGTTGTGATGTTGACCGGATGTTTCTGGTTGTTCGCCTGCGTGAGTTGTACGACATGGCGTAGCAATTGATCGACCGATACCTCGGCAAAGTTCGGTTGCGGAATTGTTGTGAAGTGACGATACGCATCGACGAAGCGCATTACCCCCGCACCTCGCTGCTCAATGGTTGTTAAGGCATCCCGCAGATCGGTCACGGAAGAAGATAGGGTAGACGATGAACGTGAATCCGGACTGCCTGTCTCCAGAAGAATACCCGCTTCAGCAATAGGCACCAGATCGGTTTCGACAATATCTCGCATCGTACCGGCCAGCGACACAATGGGCGTGATCGAGTTCATGATTTCGTGACGAAGCACTTTGGTCAGATTTTGCCACGCATCAAGTTCCCGCTGCTGCAATTCAGAGCGAATGTTTTGCAACGATGCGACGGTTACCAGCCGACCCCGCAGTCGAACGGCTGTGCAACGAACCGATAATTCACCATCGGTGCCGGTTTGGTAAGAAACGGGTGTCGATGACGCGGTTGACGATTTGAGTACCGTCACCAGGTCCGCGTGGGTAGCGTTGAGGTCGCTGAGTGTACGAAGGCGATAAGTACCCAATAACCGCAGGGCGGTCTGATTGACCAGCTCCACCTGACCGGCGGCATCGAACGTCAGCAAGCCTACGCTAACGTGCTGAACAATCGTATTGACATAGTGCAGATTGGCCTCCTTCTCCGCCCGTGCCTGACGAAACGCATCGAGGACTTCGTTGAACTGGTCGTTGAGTTCGTGAAACGATGAGCCTAGGTTGCTGTCGGCCCGAAACGCAACGGCGAAATCAGAATAGCGTACCGATTCCAGAAATCGGGTCAGCTTGCGATTCAAACTAGTGACGTATCGGTAAAGGTTTACCGATACGACTAGCTGGAGAATAACGAGGGGGAAAAGTAGTAAACCATTACTACCCTGGAGATAAAAGTAGGTTAGCGCAATGGTTAGCATTACCATAACCGCAATGCGCCACCCGATGCCTATGGCAAAGCGATCCATGAGCTAGGCGATCCAGCTGAACGGATACTCCAGTGTTGGCACTTTTGTCCGGTCGGCGATCCGGCGCAGTCGATTGGGGAGCGCCATCAAATAGTCGCGGGCCCGCTGACCAGCATCGTCCAGCTCATTGATCGACGCAATGTTCCAGTCAACTAGCAGGTCATCTAGAATGTCGATGTAATCATGAACAGTGTAGACACCAAGCCGTTGCGCTGCATCGGAAAAATGACTGAACGTCTGCCCGATCTTAACGCCGGTTTCGCGCAGGAAATGAGCAGGCATCACAATCTTTTTCTTCATCATATCCTCAAAGGCCAGCATCATTTCCGTTGGATCGACCTCGAAGATCTGACCAACAAAGGCTTTATAGGCTTTGGCATGGCGCATTTCGTCCGAAGCAATCACGCCACAGATCTTCGACAACTGCGGACAGCCCGACTGTTTAGATAGGGTAGCCGTTCGGCGGTGCGAAATATTGGTAGCCAGCTCCTGAAACGATGTATAAACAAAGTTGCGGTACGGATCGCGCCCTGTACCAATGTCGAAACCGTCGGCGATCAGGTACTGCGTCGATACTTCCATCGCCCGCATATTGACCCGTCCCGAGAGGTACAAAAATTTATTGAGGAGGTCGCCATGCCGGTTTTCTTCCGCTGTCCAGCCGCGTATCCACTGGGTCCAGTGCTGCGGACTGCTCTGGTCAACGCCTTCCATACCCATCAGCCACGATTCGTAGGTGGGTAACGCTTCTTCGGTAATGGTGTCACCAACGAGCACAGCCACGTAGTCGTAAGATAACTCGCGGACACTCTCGCGAAGAAGTTTGATCTCCTCCAGAAAATTGTCCTGCGTGGTATCCGGCAAAAAGTCAGTCGGTTGCCAGTTTGTTTCGATGGGTTTGAGATACTCCCCAATCAAGGCGTTTATTTTTTCGCCGACGAAACGCATTACGTCTACACGAGAAGCCGATAGAATCATGTAAAATCAACAAAGAATATGAGCAATCAATTCAATAAACCTGCAAGGTACAGTTAAAAACAAAGCATAGATTTCGTCTACTTCATCTTTTCTGCCGAACAAAAACGCACCGATTGTTATTTTTGGGCAAAATTAGCAACAGGCGTATTGCAATGCCGAACGCGGCTCTATGAAAAAAGTTTTAGATTATCTGTTAAGCGCGGTTTATCTGCTCTACTTCGGCTTGACGCTGGTTATTTTCCACGTCTTTCAGGTCGTTGCGTTTCACGTATTTGGGAAACCGGCGCACAAAAAAGTAGTGGACTGGATGAACGCGTTCATTGCTTATGGCTGGTACCTGACCGGAAGTACCATACAGCTTCGGCAACGGTCCGACCTGCCCCCCAATCGCCCGATTATTTTTGTGGCCAACCACCAGAGTATGTTCGATATTTCACCGATCATCTGGTTTATGCGTCGGCACACGCCCATTTTTGTGTCGAAAGTCGAACTGGCGCGTGGTATACCCGGCGTATCGTACAATCTGCGCAAAAGTGGTGCCGCACTGATCAATCGTAACGATCCGAAGCAGGCAATTGTTGAGATTGCCCGGCTGGGCAAACACATCGAGCAGACGAAACACTCGGCGGTTATTTTTCCGGAGGGAACGCGGTCGGCTTCGGGTACGATGCGCCCTTTTGTGGCTGGTGGACTGGCTATGTTACTGAAACGGGCACCGTCTGCGCTCGTCGTTCCCATTGCCATTCGGGGTACCGGTCATTTTAACCCAACCGGTATATTTCCGCTAACCTCTTTTTCGGCTATGTCGTGGACGGTGCTGTCGGGCATTGAACCCGCTGGTCAAACGCCGGATGAGCTTGTGCGACTATCGCAGGAGGCTATTGCGCAGGAGCTTGGCGTATCAAGCAGTGTTGTTAGTTGACGAACTGCTTTTCAATGAATATGAACTAGTTCAGTAGTGTTTGTCGTTGTAATTTCTATTCGCGTATATTTACGGCAAAACCGTACTGATTGTATGACACCTGGTAGACGCCTTGATCAGATAGAGCCTGTCCTAGCTGATGTAGCTCAAAAAACGGATCGACTTATTGAATCCAACGGACAAATTTTTGAGTTAGCGACCAAAAACAATACTGTTATTGAGATAACAGCTAAAGGATTGGCTGATCTGACCGTACTAGTTAATGGCCGCTTCAACGCAGTGGATAGTCGCTTCGAGGGAGTTAACGGCCGTTTCGATATGGTGGATGATCGCTTCGAGGGAGTCAACAGCCGTTTTGATATGGTAGACGATCGCTTCGAAGCGGTTAACGGCCGTTTCGATACGGTAGACGATCGCTTCGAGGGAGTCAACGGCCGTTTCGATACGGTATATGATCGCCTAGATGAGCAGGGAACCAATATTCAGGAGTTGAAAGTAAACGTGGTTGACCTTCA
Organism: Spirosoma agri; assembly: GCF_010747415.1. NCBI lineage: Bacteria > Pseudomonadati > Bacteroidota > Cytophagia > Cytophagales > Cytophagaceae > Spirosoma > Spirosoma agri. The sequence goes on from NZ_JAAGNZ010000002.1 coordinate 862,888, forward strand.
GAAAGGCCAATCTCGTATCGAAGAAAATCAGCAACAAATTCTGGCTATTTTACGGGAACGTCTGGGATAAATCCCTTGCCTGATATGGAGTCGTTTTGAACTAGTAGTAAGCCAAAACGACTCCATATCAAACAAAACTTATAGTCCGAATTTCTCCAGTCGTCGGTAGAGGGCCTGCCGCGATACGCCCAGCTCCCGCGCCACGTCCGTGATGCTGCCCCGGTGTTTTTGCATGGCCTGCTGAATCAGTTGCCGCTCCATATCCTCCAACTGCAGCGTTTCGTTTACCGGCGACGCGGTTGCCGATGAATCTTTCCGGAAGACAAAATTACCCGGTTCGAGCAAGGTGCCCTGCGCCAGTTCCGGACGAGCCAGAATCACCGCCCGTTCAACCGCATGTTGCAACTCACGGACGTTGCCCGGCCAGCGGTATTGTTTCATTTCGGCCAGCAAGGCCGGGCTCAGTCCCGAAACGGACCGGTTGTATTGCTTTGCGTATTTTTTCAGGAAATGTTCGGCCAGTAACCCAATGTCGGACGGACGCTCGCGCAAGGGGGGCAGGTGAAGTTCGATCGTGTTGATGCGGTACAGTAAATCCTGTCGGAACTGCCGCTCTTCTACGCGCTGGTTGAGATCGGCGTTCGTCGCGCAGACGAGCCGCACATCGACCGAACGGGCTTTATTCGATCCTACGCGGGTTACCTGCCGTTGCTGCAACACCGTCAGCAACCGCGCCTGTTGTGAAGCGGTCAGGTTGCCAATCTCGTCCAGGAAAATGGTGCCCCCATTGGCTTCCTCAAAACGACCGGCGCGATCGTCGCGGGCATCGGTGAACGCACCCTTTACGTGACCGAATAATTCGCTCTCGAACAGGCTTTCGGTCAGAGCGCCCACATCCACACTCACGAACGGCTTGTCTTTCCGGTCCGAATGCTCGTGAATGGCGCGCGCGATCAAATCTTTGCCGGTTCCGTTTTCGCCCAGGATCAGGACGTTGGCGTCAGTTGGGGCTACCCGCTCGACGGTTTCCAGTATCGGGCGCATGGCCGAGCCAATGATGGACGTATGTTTTCCCGCGGTTTTTGCCGATTGTTTATCTTTCCCGCCCTTGTCACTATCGTCTTTATCGTCTTTGCGCCCTTCGACCGCGCCCCGGATGGTATCCAGAAACTTATCGTTTTGCCAGGGTTTGAGCACAAAATCAACGGCACCCGCTTTGATGGCCCGCACGGCCATTTCAACGTCGCCATAGGCCGTGAACAGAATCACACGGGCAGCAGGGTCGATGTCTAAGATACGATCAAGCCAGGCAAATCCTTCACGGCCACTGCTGACATCGCGCTGGAAATTCATGTCGAGCACAATGGCATCGTATCGATTGTTGTTGAGCAGGAAAGGCAGTTTTTCGGGATTTTTTTCGATATCTACCGCGCCAACGTGCCGTTTTAGCAGCAACCGGGCAGCCAGCAGCACGTCGGGATCATCGTCGACGAGTAGGAGTTTAGCATCTTGCATAGATCAAAGATAGAGAGTCGATCGAATTGTTGCACGCAGGTATCGTTTCGACAACGAATTAAGTATTTCTTACGTACTTTCGCCGTTAAAAGTCGTTAAGCGGTCATTGGTCGGGATTTATGGTCATTTACTGGCAGTCGATCGTTGACCGACGAATTTACGCCTACTAATGACGGATAGTACCCCACCTTTCAACGATCGCTGGTTTTACGCTTTGGTAGCCGCCGGCGTATTTCTGAACGCCACTGGTTTGTTTGCGCCGATTCTGGAACCTGATGGGGCCTTGTATGCCTGCATTGCCAAAACGATGGCTCAGACCGGCGATTTTGTCAATCTGTACGCCGTTGGTCTCGACTGGCTCGATAAACCCCATTTCCCGTTCTGGGTGTCGGCCCTGGGTTACCTCGTTTTCGGCATTAACACGTTTGCCTATAAATTTCCCGCGCTGCTCTTTTACCTGGGCAGCGCCGTCTATACCTACAAGTTTGTTCGGCTTTCGTACCCCAAACTGACCGCACAGATTGCGGTGCTGGTGTTACTGACTGCCTTCCACGGCGTATTGTCAAACAGCGACGTGCGGGCCGAACCGTACCTGACGTTGCTTATCATTGGGCCGGTCTACCACTTTTATCGGGTTTTTCTGGGTGGCAAAACTGCGGGCAATGCGCAATCTGAAAACTGGTTGCATCTGATTGCGGGTTCGTTTCTGACGGGCTGCGCCATGATGACCAAAGGCGTATTTGTGATCGTTCCGATTGGTGCGGGATTGGGGCTGCACTGGCTGCTGACCGGCAACTGGCGCGAGTTGCTGAAACCCCGCTGGTATCTGGCCGTGCTTCTATCATTCGTCTTCACATTACCCGAAATTTATTGTTTGTACGCGCAATTTGACAGCCATCCCGAGAAAGTCATATTCGGCAGCACAGGTGTGTCGGGTATCCGGTTTTTCTTCTGGGACAGTCAGTTCGGGCGTTTTTTCAATACAGGTCCGATCAAGGGCGCGGGCGACAAATTTTTCTTCGTCCATACGTTGCTCTGGGCGTTTCTGCCGTGGTCGCTGCCGCTCTATATCGGCGTTGGAAAGGCCGTTATTGGGATAGTGAAACGCCGGGACCCATGTCCAGAATACGTTTCGCTGGGGTCGGGACTGGCCACATTTGCGCTGTTTTCGCTATCCGGATTTCAGCTGCCGCATTACATAAATATCGTGTTTCCCTTCTACGCGGTACTTACTGCGCAGTTTCTGGTTAGTCTGAATCCAACAAATCTCCGTCGATGGATTACCGGCCAAACGGTGATCGGCTGCTTACTGGTTGTTCTGATTGTTGCCCTGCTGGTTGTGGTACGGCCTACCCACCTGGGCATTGCGCTGGTTTGGGTACTGGTCATTGTGTTCGCTACGTTCACGCTGTTTCGGCAGAACACGATGCTGTCGCTGCTGGGCCGCATGGTGGGGACGATGCTGTTGGTAGCGGGGGTACTGAACCTGTTTCTGTATCCTACATTCATGCAGTATCAGGCGGGGTTAACAGCCGCCGAGTTTGTGAATGACCAACCGAAACTCGCCCAGCGGCCCACCCTACTATACGGCCCTGACACATTTGGCGAAAGCTCCTGGTCCTATGAGTTTTACGCCCATGCTCCCACTCAATATGTTCGCGATGATTCGGTATTGCGACAACTAAGCAGTCGGCAGTCTGTACAGGTGTTTACTACCAGTACCTACGCCGATTCGCTGGAGGTACGCGGTTTTCACGTTCGGCGCATGGCTATTTTTCCGTACTTTCACATCAGCCAACTGACCGGCGATTTCCTGAATTACAACACGCGGGCCACGACGCTGAAGCCTTATGTTCTGCTCGATGTCAGACGGTAAATGACGCGGTTTTGAAACCGGACAGCCAGTTGTCCGAAAGCGGACAGGCGTTCAGTTGTCTTTTTTGCTAGTTTGTTGATTATCAATACGTACGATTAGTTGGCACGACTATTGGCCCAACAGGAGAAAAGCACAACCGTAGTGCCTTATTTCTTAACTGTGCTACTAGAATATTACAATGGATCGCGCCTTACCTAAACGTTTCTGGACAACCCAACGCATCGCAATTTTTGGTGGTAGTACGCTGGTGTTGGGCTTATTGGCTTACACGTTCATGTTTGCTGACCGCCGGTCGAAGCTGAACGTCGAAAAAGATAAAATAACCGTATCGAACGTCGCTACCGGACCCTTTGAAGACTTTATCGCCGTTACGGGCGTAGTTCAGCCACTGAAAACGATCCGGCTGGATGCCATCGAAGGAGGCTACGTAACCCAAAAACTAGTTGAAGGGGGTACGATGGTCAAAAAGGGCGATGTGCTGCTGAAGCTCGAAAACCAGAGTCTCAAACTGAGCTTCCTGCAATCAGAAACGGAAGCTAACCGGCTCGTCAACGATTTACAAAATACCCGTCAGCGGCTGCGGGTTGAGCGCTATACACTTCGCAAAACGCTGTCGGATCTGGATTATCAAACCGAACAGGCGAAAGATATTTTTGATCGTCAAACGAAGCTTTTTAAAGATAAAGTCATCTCGGAACAGGACTATCAGAAAGCGAAGATCGATTATAATAAACTGATCGAACAGCGGAAGATCGAAGTTGAATCGCAGAAATATCAGGAAGACAATTCGAAGCTCCAGATTCAGCAATTGGAAGGTACGCTGCAACGCACACAGCGAAATGTTGCTCTTTGGCAGCAGACGCTGGATAATCTGGTCGTGAAAGCGCCGGTGTCCGGGCAGTTGTCGAGCATTGACGTGGAGGTTGGTTCAAACATCAACCGGGGCCAAAACATCGGCCAGATCGATGACCTGAACGGGTTTAAAATGCGGGTTGGCATTGATGAACATTACATCAGCCGCGTATTTTCGGGACTGAAAGGCTCGTTTGAGTTCAACGGTAAAACGCATGAACTCGCCATTAGCCGGGTCTATCCTGAAGTGAAAAGTGGTCGGTTTGAAGTCGATATGATTTTTCCGAAAGGAACGCCCGAAGGCATCAAACGGGGTCAATCGTCGCCCATTCAACTGGAGTTAGGGAAAGCGGCCAAAGCTACGCTGCTTCCGGTTGGTGGTTTCTTCTCCGACACGGGTGGCAACTGGGTCTACGTGCTGGATAAATCGGGCAAGCGGGCCGTAAAACGTCAGATTACGCTGGGCCGTAAAAACCCTGAATATTACGAAGTGCTGGATGGCCTGCAACCCGGCGATCAGGTGATAACAAGTTCGTACGAAAATTTTGGTGATAACGAAGTACTTGAATTTTAAATCAGCCGAATCCCGCAGGGTCGCCTGAGCGGTTTAGAAATCATCTTATAAATTATGATCCAGACAGTTAACCTTCAGAAACTCTTCGCTACCGAAGAAGTAGAAACTACCGCTCTCAATGGTATCAACATGGACGTTAAAGACGGCGAATTCGTGGCCATCATGGGTCCGTCGGGTTGCGGTAAATCCACGTTGCTGAACATCCTCGGCCTGTTGGATAATCCGAGCGAAGGCGAATACAATTTCTACGGCACGGCAGTAGCCCGAATGACGGAGCGGCAGCGGGCCCAGTTGCGGAAAGGCTCGATCGGGTTCGTGTTTCAGAGTTTTAACCTGATCGACGAACTGACCGTATACGAAAACGTCGAACTGCCGCTGCTCTATCTCAAAACGCCCGCCGACGAGCGCAAAGCGCGGGTCGAAGAGGCCCTGGAACGCATGAGCATCATGCACCGGCGCAATCACTTCCCGCAGCAACTGTCGGGTGGACAGCAGCAACGGACAGCCATTGCGCGGGCCGTGGTGGCCAAACCCAAGCTGATTCTGGCCGATGAACCGACCGGTAACCTCGATTCGAAAAATGGCGAGGAAGTAATGAAACTCCTGGGCGAACTAAACGACGAAGGTACAACAATCATCATGGTCACGCACTCACCCTACGATGCCGGATTTGCGCACCGTATTGTGAATCTGTTCGATGGTAAAGTTGTAACCGAAAATTTCCACGTGTAGTAGAGACGCAATCCCTTGCGTCTCCTAGCCGGATGGTTTTGCTGACGCATAGGAGACGCAAGGGATTGCGTCTCTACAAAACCATACCCTTATGTTTCGTAATTACGTTAAGATCGCTATTCGGAGTCTGCTGAAACAGAAGCTCTACTCGTCCATCAACGTGTTTGGCTTGGCGCTGGGTATGGCGTGTAGTCTCTTGATTGGGCTCTGGGTAGGGGATGAACTTAGCTATGATCGGTTTCTGCCCGACGCCGAAAACATTCAGTATGTCCGGGTCAATTTTCCGTATAACGGGGAAACCGTGACGAACTCCGTAACGCCGGGTCCGTTGCAGGAAGCCATCGCGAAAGACGTTCCGGAAGTAGCGGCAGTAACGAAAATCAACTACGGCCAGGAATTTCTGATTAAAGTCGGGGAAAAAACGGCCAAAGAAAAAGGCAATTTCGCTACGCCCGACTTCTTTAGCGTGTTCGATCTGCCTGCCGTCGACGGAAACCCGAAAGCTGCGTTAGCGCAAACGAACAAAATTGTCATTACCCGGAAAGTAGCGGAAAAATTTTTCCCGAATGGGGTGGCCGTTGGTAAAACGCTGCAACTCGACAACGCTAAATTTTATGTTGTCGGCGCTGTTATCGAGAATTTGCCAACCAATTCGACACTGCAATTCGGCTGGCTGGTCAACTGGAAAGTGCACGAGCAGGACTGGATGAAAACCTGGGGGAACAACTCTTTCCAGACGTTTCTGCGCCTGAAGCCCAATACAACGGCTGCCCAGGCCGAACGGGCCATGAGCGATATTTACCCACGATTTGCCGGGAAGAATTTCGAGACAGGACGGCCGACGCTGCAACCCATTACCGATCTGCGCTTATATGCCGATTACAAAAATGGTAAATCGATTGGTGGTCGGATCGAGTACGTACGCATATTTTCGATTGTAGCGCTGTTCATCCTGCTGATTGCCTGCATCAATTTCATGAACCTGGCCACGGCGCGTTCGGCGATACGGGCTAAAGAGGTAGGTGTTCGGAAAGTGGTCGGGGCCATGCGATCATCGCTGGTCGGTCAGTTTTTGAGCGAGTCGCTGCTGACGAGTTTACTGGCCGCCATTCTGGCGCTGGGGTTGGTCTGGTCAGTGCTGCCCTCGTTCAATGCTACGTTTGAAAAACAATTAACGATCAATCTGGCTGAGCCAGCGCTCTGGCTTATCATTCTGGTACTGGTGCTGATAACCGGTATTGTGTCGGGTAGTTATCCGGCTTTCTTTCTGTCATCTCTGCAACCGATCAAGATTCTCAAAGGGCGTTTACAGTTCGGTGCCGGTCCCGCGCTGTTCCGGCGGGCGCTGGTCATTTTCCAGTTCTCACTGTCCATTTTCCTCATCGTTGGCATGTTGGCGGTCGGCAAGCAGATGAACTACCTGCGTACCAAGAATCTCGGCCTTGGCCGCGAAAACGTGGTTTATCTGCCGTTGGAGGGCGAAATCGGTCAGCCCAAAAAGGTAGAAGCATTCAGGCAGGAGGTGCTGCGGACCCCATCGATTGTGTCAGCAACAACGGCTATGTCACTGCCTGTGAACGTGCAAAGCGCGTCGGGTGATCTCAAGTGGCCGGGTAAAGATCCGAACCTGCAAACCAGCGTGTCATGCATGTTCGTGGGGGGTGATTTCACGAAAACCATGAACATCAAACTGCTTGATGGCCGTGACTTTCGGGCCGACAACCCTGCCGATTCCACAAATTATCTCATCAATGAAGCTGCGGCCAAACTAATGGGTATGAACGATCCAGTTGGCAAAGTAGTTGAGTTCTGGCCCGGCAAGGGGCAGATAATTGGGTTGATGAAAGATTTCCATATCAACTCGCTGCATGAGGCTATCAAGCCGATGATTCTCATGTACGATGCCCGTAATACGAGCTATCTGCTGGTGAAAACCCAGGCTGGACAGACCCAACAGGCCATCGCTGACCTGGAACGGCTTTCGAAAGAATTCAACCCGAATTATCCGTTCAACTATCATTTCGTGGACGAGGAATATGAGAGTCTGTACCGGAGTGAGCAACAGGTGAATACGTTGGTCAACTACTTTGGACTGCTGGCTATCCTGATTTCGTGCCTGGGTTTATTTGCGCTCGCAGCCTTCACCGCCGAACAGCGTACAAAAGAAATCAGCGTTCGGAAAGTGCTGGGTGCCAGCGTAACAAACATCGTCGGTCTACTGTCTAAAGATTTTCTGAAACTGGTCTTGATGGCACTTGTGCTGGCTTCCCCGCTGGCCTGGTGGGCCGTGAGTACGTGGCTCGGAACGTTTGCTTACCATACTGATCTGGGTTGGTGGATTTTTGGCGTGGCGGGTGTCTCTGCCGTGTTGATCGCGTTCCTGACCGTGAGTTACCAAAGCATTAAAGCCGCGCTGATGAATCCCGTAACAAGTCTGCGGGGCGACTAACGTAGAGACCGGTCCGCCGGTGCGGTCTCCTATGCGTCAGCAACGATTCTGCAATTGTTGACGTCAGCCTATTTTCAGCGCAGAATTATTGCTGACGCCTATGAGACACATAGTAATGCCGCACCGGCGGTGATGCGGCATTCCGACCGGTCTCTACAGAGGAATAAAACACATCATAATGCCATGTTTCGTAATTATCTGAAAATTGCTTTTCGTACCCTTCGGAAAAATCGTACGCACACGCTGATCAATATCGTTGGCCTGTCGGTAGCGTTTGGCACGGGGATACTACTCTTTCTGACGGCCAGTTTCGAGTTATCGTATGATAAATTCCATGCTAATGCCGATCAGATTTTCCGGCTGAATTTCCTGTCGTCGAACCGGGATGGCACACCCGAAAAAGGATCCACGATGCCTTACCCGATTTCGCCCAACCTCAAGGCCGAATTTCCGGAGATAGAAGGGGTAACGCGCTGGTTCGACCGGAGCGCGAGTGTTCGGCGGAATAATCAGACGTACACGAAAGACGTCCGCATGGCTGATGCTGATTTCCTGCACATGTTTTCGTTTCCGATGCTGAAAGGGAACGCTCGAACCGCCATGAGCAGCCTGAGCGATATTGTGATCAGCGAGCGTATGGCTAAAGACATTTTTGGCAAGGAAGACCCCATTGGTAAACCCCTTCAGCTTCGGATGAACGGCAACTGGCAAACGTTTAACGTAACCGGTGTCATCAGTGAGGCCCCTAAAAATTCGTCGATCTCCTACGATGCGTTGATACGGAGTGAAAATTCAGCTGATTATCAAGAGTATAAAGACCGATGGAATCATGGCAATCACGATGTGTACGTCAAGCTGAAAGCCGGTACGGACCCGCAAACGCTGCAACGGCGAACCCAGGCATTCATGGATAAGTATTTTGCCAGCGACATAAAAGAACGAAAGGAGCAGGGGTATCCGACTAATGAACTGGGTTTTCAGCGGAGTCTGCTGCTTCAACCCATGCTGACTGTTCACTTTGATACCGAAACGACGAATGGTGCGGGCATTAGCCGGACTTATGTGTTCACGCTGCTGCTCGTTGGTCTGTTCATCCTGGCTATTGCCTGTATCAATTTTATTAACCTGACCATTGCTCAGTCCCTCTCGCGGGCGCGGGAAGTGGGTGTCCGGAAATCGCTGGGTGCCAAACGGAGCCAGTTATTCGGTCAGATATGGGGCGAAACGGTGCTACTGTGCTTTGTTGCTTTGCTCATTGGCCTGGGTATAGCGTATGGCCTCATGCCTGTGTTTAATCGCCTGTTTAGGAGCCAGCTGACGATAGCCGATTTTCTGACCCCGTCGGTCCTGCTGGTAACCGCCCTGGGCTTTTTGCTGATTACGCTGGTGGCTGGTGGCTATCCGTCCTGGTTCGTGACCCGTTTCAATGCGGTGGAAGTGCTGAAAGGAAGGGTGAAAGTAAGTCGGCCTGGCTTGTTGCGAAACTCACTCATTATCACTCAGTTCACAATTGCCTGTCTGTTAATTGTCTGTACCGTTATTGTCCGTCAGCAGATCAATTATCTTCAGCACAAGCCAGTGGGATTGGACAAGGAGCAGGTCGTGAGCATACCCGTGTCGAATGAGCTGAACGGCAGTGAAGCACTGAAGACCATGCGCGACCGGTTGGCTAATCAGCCTAACATCGTTGCCGTATCAGGGAGTGGTGTCAACATCGGTGCCGGGCTGGATGGTAGTTCATCGCAGACGGTTTACGGATTCATGTACGGGAAACGGGATATCTCCTGCGACTGGCTGCGGGTCGATACTGATTACCTGAAAACGATGGGTATCAAGCTTTTGCAGGGTCGGGATTTCAGTGCAGCCTACGGTACTGATTCGAGCACGAACGTTCTGATCACGCAAAGTATGGCCAAACGGCTGGGCGAAACGAATCCGGTGGGCAAATTCATCAAGCCGGATAATAAGCAATTCCAGATTGTTGGTGTCGTGTCGGATTTCAACCTGTATTCGCTGCGTCAGGAAGCCAATCCAATTGTGCTGCAAATGCAATCAAGTTACCCTATTCAGTACGTGCTGGTACGGGTGAACCCGAAGAATCTGACCCAGGCGATGGAAACAATTAAATCTACCTGGAAAACGGTAGCGCCAAAACAGGAGTTTATCGGGTCGTTTCTGGACGAAAACACCGAACGGTGGTACAAACGGGAGCTACGGCTGTCCAACATTTTTTCGTCAGCCGCCGCGATTGCTATCATTCTCTCGTGTATGGGATTGTTTGCGATTGCCTTGCTGACGATTCAGCAGCGTACCAAAGAAATTGGGGTTCGAAAAGTGTTGGGCGCATCGGTGTTCAGCATCGTGAGTTTACTCTCCAGAGACTTTATGAAACTCGTCGTGGCCGCTATCCTGATTGCCTCGCCTATTGCCTGGTATGCTATGGATAAGTGGTTGCAGGATTTCGCCTACAAGATCGACATTCAGTGGTGGGTTTTTGCGGTAGCGGGTCTATTGGCTATTGTTATTGCCTTGCTGACGGTGAGTTATCAGAGCATCAAAGCTGCGCTGATGAATCCGGTGAAAAGTCTGCGTAGCGAATAAAAAATTGTCCATTGGCGTACGAAAAACGTCCGATATCGGACGTTTTTTTTGTTATTAGTGAGTTAATCAATTGATAGTCAGTAAAATTTTTGCTTGGCATGATCCTGGCTGTAAAACTGTAGCACGACTCCGCCTACTTCTAATTAAGATATAACCGCTGCCGATTCATGAAAACGTTCTTTACTTTTCTCCTCCTAGCAATCGGCTTCAGCGCAGTGGCGCAACGGTCGTCGTTCAGCAAAGAAGTGACGACCAACGGTCAGCAACTTCGCATTCGTGTCGATGCCGAACAGGAAGGCCATTCGCTTCATTATAATCGGTCATTCGATGTGTCGGAACTGGACGCCAGAGCGGTTAAAGCGCTGGAAAGTCATATTCTCGATTCGCTGGACCAGGAGTTTGATGGTCGTTATGCCGGATTGTTTAAGGAACGTAAGCGTGAGGTAAAACAACGGAAAATTCAGCGCGACGATGACGTGGTTTCTGTTGCCAGTGTTCATGTCGATGTAGACGAAAACGATAGTCGTGATCAATCCATGACAGCCCGATCGAGTCGGGAACTAACGCCGAACGAGGCTGCTCCATCGTCGGTCATTCATCGCGAAGACAAAGAAAACGGTCGGCTGTGGATGCAGTATACGTTTAAAAAAGACGGGGACGAACTCGTGTTTGAACGAACGGCCAATGTTCTCGGTAAAAGCGAAAGTGAGAAAAAAGCGATCATCAAAGAAACCGAGCGCAGCATGGGCATCAAAGCCATGAATCAATAAGCATCAATCCATACGATAAGGAATGAAAGCAGGCTTTTCGCCTGCTTTTTTTATGTCCTGTTCCGATGCTAACATAGACATGCCGGTCGAAAGTCACGGCGGAAATACGCTTAACTTTTTTTAACACGTTGACTAACAGGTTTGCCCGTACCTTGCTGTAACCTGGTAACGTGCAGGCACTATGTTTCAGAACTACTTCAAAATTGCCCTCCGTACGCTGCGTTCACAACGCGCTTACACGCTGCTTAATACCATCGGTCTTACCGTTGGTATGGCGGGTGGATTACTCATTTTTTTATTCATCCGCCACCACCTGAGCACTGACCGGCACCATGCTAAATTCGAACGCACAGTTCGGATCGTCACGGATCTGCACCTCGACGACGGTTCCGTTGAACACTATCCCGAAGCGCCGTTGCCAATGGCCGCTGAGCTACGAAAATCGTTTCCGCAGGTCGAGCAGGCTGCGTTTTTTATCGTGAACAGATCCCTGACGATAAGTCTGTTTCGGCCGGGGCAGGCCACACCTGTTCGATTTCTGGAGCACGATAATACGGCTGTTACGGAAGCCGAACTGTTTCAGATTTTCGATTATCACTGGCTGAAAGGTGACGCCAAAACAGCGCTGCGTGAACCCAACAGCGTTGTGCTGACCGAATCGTGGGCCAAACGCTATTTTGGTGATACAAATCCTGTCGGTCAACGCATTGAACTTGATCACCGGATCAATGCGATCGTTACGGGTGTAGTTGCCGACCCTGCGCAACCGACGGACATCAACATGGGCCTGTTTATCTCGATGCCCACTCTCCGGCAGATCGACCCTGAGTTTAACATGAACGCCTGGGACCAGCTTAACAGTAATTACCGGCTGTATTGTACCCTTAATGACGCTGAACAAACGACGGCCAATCAGGTAGAAGCAGCTCTGCCAGCCTTAGCAAAAACGCATTTTGGGACGTCAGCTCACATTTTTCAATTTCATATTCAACCGCTGGCTGATGTGCATTTTGACGTTCAGCGTGTCGGTGGGGTCATTCGATTGTCGCTACTGTGGTCGCTGGCGCTGATTGGCGCATTTCTGGTCCTGATTGCCTGCATCAACTTTGTAAATCTGGCGACGGCTCAGGCGTTTCGGCGAAGTAAAGAAGTGGGAATCCGCAAAACGATGGGTAGTTCACGACGTCAATTAGCCTGGCAGTTTCTGCTCGAAACCAGTCTGATTGTGATGACAGCCGCTCTTCTGTCGGTGTTGCTGACGGCTGTTAGTTTACCGCTGTTTACCAGTTGGGTTCACGTTCGGCTTTCCCTTCAACTTGATGGTTCGTTACTGCTATTCATTGGGTCTTTGCTGCTTGTCGTGATCGTTCTGGCGGGTGGTTATCCGGCCTTTGTCCTGTCCGGGTTTAGCCCTGATTCGGCACTTCGGGGGACCGGTTTGCCCGGTAAATTCACGGCCGGTTCAGGGGGTGGGTACTCGTTACGAAAAGGGCTGGTTATACTCCAGTTTGTTATCTGTCAGGCGCTACTGGTTGGATCGCTGGTGGTGATGCGGCAAATTCAGTTCATACAAAAAACAGACCTCGGTTTCCGGCGAGACGATGTGCTCATTGTCAACTTGCCCGCTTCGGAAAAGAAATCCTGGCAGGCGCTTAAAAGCGAACTTGGCCAGTATCCCGATGTTAAATCGGTTTCGCTACAATACCGGCCACCGTCGGCGAAGGTCATGAACGGCGGTTCGTTCAAATTTGGCAGTACGACGGACTGGACTACGTTTCCCGTTCGCGAACGACTTGCCGATGCCGATTATCTGCAAACGTACAACCTGCGGCTGGTAGCCGGTCGTAATCTGGTAGAGAGCGACTCGATTCGGGAGTACGTCATTAACGAAACGCTGGCCCATAAACTGGGTTTTCGCAATCCACAGGACATTATCGGTAAGCACATGCAATACTACCTGTCGCCAGTGCCGCTGCCGATTGTCGGCGTCGTCAGCGATTTTCACCAACGGTCGTTGCATGAGGTTATTGGCCCCTGTTTTATTGCGTCATTTCCTGAAATGTATCAGCAGATCGGGATTCGGATTTCGGGCCAGTCAACAGCGAAAACGGTAGCGCATATCCGGTCGGTCTGGCAACGCACGTACCCGAACGACGTTTTCGAATACGAGTTTTTGACGGACCAGCTCAGTCGATTTTATGAAACGGAAACGACCATTTCGACGCTCGTCAATGTGTTTGCGCTGACGGCCATGCTCATTTGCGGACTGGGTTTATATGGCCTTGTTTCCTTCACGGTAGGGCAGCGGACCCGAGAAATCGGTATTCGAAAAGTGCTGGGCGCGTCAATAGTCAGTATCGTTTCGCTACTCACCCGAGACTTCCTTAAACTCGTGTTGATCGCCATCGTCATTGCTTCGCCCGTTGCGTGGTACGCGATGAATCAGTGGTTGCAGGACTTCGCCTACAAAGTTGACATTCAATGGTGGATCGTTGCCCTAGCCGGTGTATTTGCCACCGGCATTGCGTTCCTGACCGTAGGTTACCAAAGCCTCAAAGCCGCCCTGATGGACCCCGTAAAGTCATTACGAAGCGAGTAGAGACCGGTCGGAATGCCGCATCACCGCCGGTGCGGCAATCCCTTGCGTCTCCTGACCGGATGGTATTGCTGACGCACAGGTATTGCTGACGCATAGGAGACCGCACCGGCGGACCGGTCTCTACGTTTGCTACCAGCGATTAGTTTTACAATTCCTTAACAATGTTTTACAGACCTTTTTCATCTGCCGGAAGGTGGGCTTATACTTTTGATTCAGTGTTAATTATAACCAGCACGAATCATGAAGAAAGCAACTGGATTTGGTCTTGCCCTTTTTTGTACCCTACTGTCTGCCACCTGTTTTGGTCAGCAAACCTTTCGTATTTGTTCAGCGGCCTTTCCGAACTGTCAACAGATTGCCGATCAGTACATCGATAAAGGCAGATGCACGATTCCTCCGACCGCGACTAGCGAGTTTACTCTGCGAACGGTGACCCTTTCGACTACGGTCACCAAAGCCGTCGATAAAATACCGTTTCGAGTTGCCATTAGAGACAAGGCTACGAAAACGGTAGTGCTGCCCACCAAAAATAAAGTGAAGCAGATCGATGTCAGGAATGTGCGGTCGAAATGTAGGAAAGATGACCGAATCGTTTTGCTAACGCCGGATGATCAGTATGCGCTGCCACACAATGAAATTTTGGTCAACTAACCAGCTATCGTCTATGAAAACTCAACTCATAACCGCTCATCTGATGACATACCTGACCCTGCTTTTTGTGTCGTTCGGGATCATAGCGCATGGTGACAACGGCATACGTTTAGCGACGGATAGATCTGAAAACGCTACTGTGATTGGTGAAATCAACGCTTACCGCAATCCGCTGTTGCTGAATAATCAACCGTTGAATTACAGTACATTTTCGCTGGCCAGCAAGGGTACACTGGCCGTCCTGTCAGGCGGTTCCGGAACGACTTGTAGCAAAAGAATACCATTCCGGATTTATCTGAAACGGAACGAGCAACTAATCAATAACGGCGCGTCTGTCAACAACCGGGCTGTGTCTGAAATTGATATCGCTCCCGTACTGGCTATGGCCAAACCCGGCGACGTGCTGGTTATTGAACCAACGCGAAAAGAGGACGCTACGGCCCGACGAACCATTCGTCTGATCGGTTATTTTGACTATTTTCTCAAATCGCATAAAGACTTGTTTTCCTTCTGGCCAAACAAGGGGAACGGCTGTTAACGCTCATTGTCAATGACTTAATAGGTTCTGGCTGATTGATCGACACGTCAATAGACAGTGCCTGTTTACGGTCGTAATACACTTACCTGGTAACGGAATAAAATGGCTACGTTTACAGTGAAAACGGGTATGGTTATGAGAAAAGTAGCGGTTGTGCTTGTGTTGGTATCGGTTGGGCTGCTGTTTGTGCAGTTTGTTGGGTTGACTCCTACGGTTGGGAATACCGATGACCTGCGTTTTGCTCAGAAAGTGAATCTGGCTCTCCGCCGAACCGCGCACCATCTGCTCGCTGAAAAAGGCGATTCCATATCCCGCATTCCGCCCGTTCAACAACTAAATACGACTGTGTTTCGTGTCCGTCTCGAACAGCCATTCGACTACGGTCGGTTGCCGACGCTATTGGAGCAATCATTGGCTATTCATGGTATCAATGGCAACTACGATGTTACGGTGCTGGATTGCGTCAGTGGAGAACTGCAACTGGGGTATAATTTTCTGGATTTGCGTAAAGACAGTGGCGTACCCTGTGTCGGTCGAAAGCAGGGGCCGGGTTGCTACAACCTCCAACTTGTTTTTACGGCTCCAACGACTCAGAACCAGCCGGGCACGGTTTGGGGGGCGGGACTGCTCGGGTTTCTGCTGCTGGGTGGAGCCTACGTTTTCTGGATCAGGGCGAATAAAGAATCGAATAAGTCAATTACGCTGACCAACGATACCGTACCTAATGCTGGCATGTTGATTCGGGTAGGCCAACTGACATTTAGTAACACGAATCAGGTCGTAACCGTGGCTGGTGTACAACATACGCTCACTTATCGCGAAGCCAAATTACTGCACCTGTTTATGCGTCATCCGAACCAGCTACTGGAACGTGATTTTATCCTCAAATCAGTTTGGGAAGATGAAGGAATTATCGTCGGGCGCAGCGTCGATGTGTTTGTGTCCCGACTGCGTAAGCTGCTGCAAACAGATCCCGCCGTTCGAATCGTTGCCGTTCATGGCGTCGGTTATCGGCTGGAGGTTACGTTGATACAAGGTTCGGCGTAGCTGTCGTCCTGAACCGGACGATTGGTTGTCCATAATCGGACATTGATTTTTCGTATGATCAGTAAAAAAGCGGCTCAGTTGATCTTGAGCCGCTTTTTATTTTCTGGCAAATCATTTGCTCAGCAAAAGTAGAACTAAATCGGGTAACATGAAACGGGCTTCGCTGGGGGAGTTTGAAGAAGTGGTTTTGCTGACGGTTGCTGTGCTGGAACTGGAGCGGCTGGCGTATGGTGTAGCCATTACCCACGAAATCATTGAGGAGACGGGCCGATCGGTTCGCTTGAACCAGATTCATGCCGCGTTGCAACGGCTCGAAGACAAAGGGATGGTGATCTCCGAAATGGGCGAACCAACGGCCGAACGCGGTGGCCGCCGGAAACGGCTCTTTATGGTTACGGCCTATGGCCGTCGGACGCTACAGGAAATCCAGGAAGTACGGGCGAGCTTATGGACGCGGTTGATCAGTCCGTTTAAACTGGTTACCAGCGTATGACAGAGCTAAATCGTCGGACCGCACCCCGCTTAGCGGATCGTTTGCTCCGACTCCTTTGTGCACCACATCGTCTGGAAGAGGTCCAGGGCGATCTGCACGAAGAGTTCGCGTATCAGGTCGATCGCATTGGCGCGCGCCGGGCTAGGTGGCGCTACTGGTGGGATGTGCTGGGGTTTGTGAAGCCATTCGCCATGAAACGAGAATCAACGCAGTATTCAACAACTTTATTCAGTATTGGTATGATACGTAATTATTTTAGGACCGCCTGGCGTAATTTGTTGAAGAACAAGTTCTATTCGCTGCTCAACATTACGGGGCTAACTGCCGGGTTGGCGGTGGGTATTCTGATCCTGCTCTGGGTGCAGGATGAGCTAAGTTTCGATCGCTTTCATCGGCAATCCGACGCCATTTACCGGCTCGAAAATCGCGTTGGTACAGGGACCAGTCAGCAAATCTGGACAACGACCGTAGCTCCGATTGCCAGTTTCGCAAAGCGGGAGGTGCCTGAAGTAAAAGACGCAGTTCGGCTGGCCTATAATAGCATGTATACCCTGTTCAAATACAAGGACAAAACAGTCAACGAAGACCATTCGTCGTTTACTGACCCAGCGTTCTTTTCGATGTTCGACTATACCCTCATCAAGGGGAATCCGGCAAAACCGTTTCCGGATAAATACTCCGTTGTGCTTACGGAAACCACCGCTAAACGGTATTTCGGTGACGAAAATCCAATCGGTAAAGTGCTGTCGGGTAGGGACAAGATTGCCTTTACGGTGAGTGGCGTAATCCGGGATTTTCCGAAAAATTCCAGTATACAGGGCGACCTGTTTCTGCCGATTTCCCTGTTGTTCGATTCCATGTACAAAAACCGCACGGATGGGCGAACTATGGATACTGATTTTAGTGAGTTCAGCTACGACACGTATCTGTTGCTACAGCCGGGCGCGTCGGTGGCGAATCTAGCCGTTAAACTGCGCACGATTCACCTGCGCAACAAACCAGACGACACGGATCTGACCTATCTGCTGCAACCGTTGTCGGCGATGCACCTTTACAAGGCCGACGGCGCGGAGGGGGGTATCGAAACGGTTCGGATGTTTTCCATCATTGCGCTGCTTATTCTGGTTATTGCCTGTATCAATTACGTAAATCTGTCAACGGCTCGGTCCCTGCTGCGTTCCAAGGAAATCAGTATGCGCAAAATTGTGGGTGCGGCCCGAATCCAGTTGTTCGTTCAGTTTCTGGTGGAAACGGCTCTGCTTTTTTCATTCGCTGCGGTACTGGCACTTGGCTTGATCTATCTGTTGCTGCCGGCTTATAATCAGCTATCGGGTAAACAACTCGCGCTCGATTTTACCGACTATCACATCTGGGCGGTGATTGGGTTGACCATTACCGGAACGCTGGCCGCATCGAGCATTTATCCCGCCCTGCTGCTTTCCTCCTTCGAACCCCTTAAAGCACTGAAAGGGAAAGTGTCGGGACGAATCAACGAAGCTACCTTCCGGAAAGCGTTGGTCGTGATTCAATTTGCGGTTTCGGTTATTCTCATTGCGGGCACGTTCATCATCAGTAATCAGCTGCAATACATTCGGGCTAAAGAGCTGGGGTACGACAAAACGCACGTATTCGCCTTCTTCATGCGCGACATGGGTAAGCACTATGATGCGGTGAAAGCAGATTTATTGAAGCAACCCGGTGTTACGGGCGTTACGCGGGCTAACGCGAACATTATCCAGCTTGGGGGGCAAACCGGCAATAATGACTGGGAAGGAAAGGAGCAGGGCGAAACCATGATGATGCGACCCTTGGCTATTGATAAGGACTTTATTCCTTTCTTCAAGATGAAGCTGCTGAAGGGCACGAATTTTACGGGTGCCGTATCGGATTCACTACACTTTATTCTGAATGAAGCTGCGGTAAAGGCCGCCCGCATCAACGATCCCATCGGGAAGCGATTTCGGTTATGGGAGCGTAACGGAACCATCGTTGGCGTTGTGAAGGACTTTCACTTTGCGTCGATGCGGCAGAAAATAGAACCGGCTATCTTCTATTACGAACCGGCCCGATTGGGATCAATTTACATCAAAACGACCGGCAAGGAGGCTGCACAGGCCATTGCGCAAGCTCAGCAATCGTGGAAGCAATACAATGCCGATTACCCGTTCGAATACTTTTTCCTGGACGCACTGTTCGATGATCTTTATAAGTCGGAACAGCAAACGGGGCTCCTGTTTACCATCTTTGCCTCTATTGCCATTCTGATTTCCTGCCTGGGTCTGTTTGGTCTGGCAACGTATACCGCGCAGGTACGGACCCGTGAAATTGGCGTTCGTAAAGTGCTGGGGGCCAGTGTGACCGGTATTATTCAGTTATTAGCCAAAGACTTTGTTCAACTGGTCATTATTGCTATTGTCATTGCCGTTCCAATCGCGTGGTGGTCTATGAACCAATGGTTACAGGATTTCGCCTATCGAATCGACATCCAGTGGTGGGTCTTTGCCCTGGCGGGCCTGCTAGCCCTGGCAATTGCCCTGCTTACCGTCAGTTTCCAGAGCATCAAAGCCGCCTTGATGAATCCCGTAAAATCATTACGAAGCGACTAACGTAGATGGTATTGCTGACGCTAATGAGACGCAAGGGATTGCCGCACCGGCGGACCGGTCTCTACAAAACAGAACTTATGACACGTCCACCCCGTTTAGCGGACCGCCTACTGGCATTTTTCTGCGCTCCTCATCGACTGGAAGAGGTGCAGGGTGATCTGCACGAAGAGTTCGCGTATCAGGTCGATCGCATTGGCGCGCGCCGGGCTAGGTGGCGTTACTGGTGGGATGTGCTGGGATTCGTGAAGCCATTCGCTATGAAACGAGAAAAACAGGACTATTCAATTTCTATACTCAGCCCAGCTATGCTACGAAATTATTTCGCCATTGCGTTTCGCCAGCTTTGGAAAAACCCGTTGTTCAGTGCGATAAACATCATTGGGTTAACGGTCGGTCTGGCGGTCAGTATGTTCATCGCGCTGTACGTCTGGCACGAGTTTCATTACGACCGTTTCGAACCATCGGCCAGCCGGATATACCGGATTGCGTCGGTGGCGAAATATGGCGATCAGGAAGTGATCTTTTCAGGATTGCACGAATCATTTGGACGCGAGATAAAACGGCAGATTCCCGAAGTAGAAATGGTCGTTCGCTTTTCGGATGGTATGGGCGACGTCGTGTTGCAGACTGACCAAAACCACCGGTTTAAAGAAACGAACATTGGCTTCGCTGATGAATCGATGTTGACCGTAATGGGCATCCGGCTTCTTCAGGGAAATAGTCAAACGGCGCTTCGGGAGCCCAATCAGATCGTGCTGACC
Organism: Spirosoma agri; assembly: GCF_010747415.1. NCBI lineage: Bacteria > Pseudomonadati > Bacteroidota > Cytophagia > Cytophagales > Cytophagaceae > Spirosoma > Spirosoma agri. Next base: position 882,952 of record NZ_JAAGNZ010000002.1, read on the forward strand.
CGACAGTTGGCTGAAAAGTATTTCGGACGGCAGAACCCCCTCGGTAAGACACTGATTTTTGATAAGCAGTATCCCATGACGGTATCGGGTATTACGGACGATTTGCCCACAAATTCGATCATTCAGTTTAATGGCCTGGTCTCGTTGAGTTCCATGCCCACGCTCGGCGCTCATCAGCAGAATGCCTACAAAGGAGGTGGTTTCCTGACTACCTATCTGCTGGTGCGCCCGGACGCGAACGTCAGGCTGATCGAGCAGAAACTAAAGAGCGTAAAGTCGGATGTGCTGTTTGCCGATACGTCGGCTAGTTACTTTCTCGAAGCGCTGCCCTCAGTGCACCTGGATGGTCGTGGTCAGCCGACAGACACGCGGCAGTCCTTGTACATCCTGCTAACGATTGCGCTGATCATTCTGGGCCTGGCTGTTATTAATTATGTGAGCCTCACCACAGCCCGCGCGACCAAGCGGGCGCGTGAAGTCGGTATTCGAAAGGCCGTTGGTGGGCAGCGTAATGAATTGGTAAGCCAGTTTTTTATGGAATCATTCCTGACGACGACACTGGCGTTCGTGTTGTCGCTGGTGTTGTTGCAACTGCTTTTTCCGTGGGCGAACCAAACGCTTGATTTGCACATGGATACCCGCCTGTTGACGCAGGGGCCGTACCTGGGGTTAATGCTCACCTTGTGGCTATGCTGTTCCCTGCTGTCGGGAGGGTATCCCGCCTTGTTGCTGTCTGGGTTTCGGCCTGCAGCTGTGCTCAAAGGAGCAGCGAGCGGACGGCACAGTGGCGCTGGCGTTCGCCGGGTGTTTACAACCGTTCAGTTTACGGCGTCAATTGGGCTACTGATCTGTAGTCTGGTGCTGTATTCGCAGATGCGCTTCCTGCGAACCCAAAACCTGGGTATCAACCGGGCGCAGGTTGTGGGGATTCGTATCGACGGTGATATGGTATCACAGTTTCCTGCGTTGCGCGATGGTATTCGCCAGTGGGCCGGTAGTGGCAACGTAGCTGTCTCCAACACTGCGTTGTTTACCAACAATATTGCCACCTGGTTCATGAAAACAGAGAAGACAAAAAAGCAGTTGATGGTCAATGTCCTGACTGTCGACAAGCCTTTTTTTGCCATGATGGGCGTTCGCTGGCAGACCAGTCCGGTGGGTTGGAATGCAAGGCCAATCACCAAAGAACTCACGGTCTATAACCAAACGCTGCTCAACGAGGCTGGTATAAAAGGAGATCCAATTCAGCAGCCTTCGCCGTTCAAAGACCAGCACACCGATGGTGTCGTCGCGGATTTTCACGTGCGTAGTTTGCACGGTCCCGTTTCACCGATGCAGTTAACCGTGGTTAGTGATACCAACCGATCTATGATGGCCAATGGTGGGTATATTCTGGTTCGGTTGAGTCCGAAAACGGATGTGTCGCAGGCGCTGGATCAGCTTAAAGCGGTGTATAATGCGCACCAGCCAACGTCGCCCTTCGACTATTATTTTCTGGATGAAGCCTACGACAAACTCTATGCGAAAGAAACGCGATTGATGCAGTTGTTCAACGGATTTACGGTACTCACGTTATTGGTTGCCTGTCTGGGCCTACTGGGATTAATGACGTTCTCCGTCGACGTTCGTACCAAAGAAATTGGTGTGCGTAAGGTGCTAGGTGCATCGGTTGCTGGCATTGTCGTTTTACTCTCAAAAGACTTTCTGAAGCTGGTAGTGCTTGCCATTTTAATTGCCTCGCCAGTGGCCTGGTGGGCGATGAACAAATGGCTTCAAAACTTTACCTACAAGATCGACATCGAGTGGTGGGTCTTCGCATTGGCTGCTGGACTGGCAACGGGTATCGCGATTATAACCATCTCGTTTCAGAGCGTAAAAGCCGCCCTGACAAATCCGGTCAAGTCACTACGGAGCGAATAAGCCGTAGACAGAGCATGTGTAGCAATACAGGTATCTGTGTGGAGGACAGTGGAAAAGGGTGGGAGACTCTCTCCTTATTAGCAGTCTGATAGGTAGGAAATCAGTAGATTGAAAAGCAGAAGACAGCCTGGATTGGCCTCAAATTGAGTTTGCTTAAATCGGTAGTGTAGGATAAGCTATTTTGAGAAAAAAAGGGGAGGAGGGGTGCATCTGGCACCCCTCCTTGTGGTTTAAACTCCATTTAGCCCAGAACGTGGTTTGCCAGGACCTTTTGCAGATCGTAGATATTGACGCTCTTATTAAACTTCTTAGCGATACTAGGCACCTGCTCACTCGAAACCCATATTTTCAATTCTGCATCCAGGTCTAGATGACCGGCGGTTTCAATGCTAAAGCGTGTAATACTCTTATAGGGAATGGATAAATAGTCGATTTTGCGACCCGTAAGCCCTTGCTTATCTACCAGAATCAATCGTTTGTTGGTAAACATGAACACGTCTCGGATGAGCGTAAAACCGATTTCAATAGACTCCGAATCTGATAGCAAGTGTCCGTAGTCTTTATGGAGTGTTTCAGGCGTTACGGTACCCGCATTGCCTAGTAAAGCGGAAAATAGTCCCATATATGTGGTTTAAATCGATTGGTAATAGGTATAGATGTTAATTGCACAAACTGCGATCAACATATTGTTTACGTCCACTGCCTGTGAGGTAATAGCATCCACCACGAGGACCTGTGTAATAAGTTCTGGCTTGTGATGTTCGATAGCTGCTCGTAGCATGGTAACTGCCTGAACGGCTACTACCATCAACTGTACCGACGCGACCAGATTGTATTGTCGCGTCCGAACTGGCCTGTAAACGACTGTATTTATCGTGAAGGTCTTCATTTTTAGCCTTCAAACTGGCTATTTCCTTACGATAGGCCTCCAATTCTTTTTCCTGACTGCTGATTCGGTCTTGCAAGGGCTTTAACTCGCTTTTAGCCTGATTGCGAACGTCTCGGAGTTGCTTACTAACCACGCCAAGTTCGTACTGACAGTTTTCCAGATCTACGGCGGCAGCACTGACCTCTTTAACTTGGTTTTGAGCAAATAAACGAATGGGTATCAGGCATATAGCTAGTAAAAGTAGTAGTCTCATTCTATTGAAAAGTAGGTTATTGAATAAAGTTAAAAATTCCCGATACAATACTGGTGGAGCAAAGGCTTGAACAGGTTCCTTACTCATCAAAAGAAGGAGCCTATTGTAAACAGAAAACGGTCTGTTTTTAGGTAAGGATCACACGCCTGTATAGAAGTCAACAAGTATCAAAAGTAACCTTTCATTTGATAGCAATCGCAAAGTAGCTGAAACAAAGGGAGTAAGCTGTTTTGATGCACGATCAGTTGGGCAGGGGTGCCGTCAAAATGCGTATACGCCTGTCGGTACCTGACCCGTTCCACCCGTTCGGTATCGGACGGGCGAGTGTCCAGAAACGGACAAGTGTGTAATCCTAAAATTTGTAAAATGCTCTTTTTTCGTAGCGTAGGGCCATAGTTTATAGTTGGCATCGCATTTGATCGGCATTATCGTATAAAATAGATACTGGATGAAACGAGCCTTTCTCGGAGAATTTGAAGAAGTAGTTCTTCTGACCGTAGCGATTCTGGACGAGGGTGCTTACGGCGTCACGGTTACGCAGGAGATCGAGCAGAAAACGGGTCGTGCCGTTGGGTTTAGTACTGTCCATACAACGTTGCAACGGCTGCAAGAAAAAGGCTTTCTGGCCTCTGAAATGGGCGGGGCCACTGCCGAGCGTGGTGGTCGGCGAAAGCGGTTCTTTGTGGTTACAGCCGCTGGCCGGAAGGCGTTGGCCGAGGTGAAACAGGTTCGCGAGCAGTTGTGGAACGCACTGCCTCCGCAAACGCTACAACTAATGGGTGGGTGATATGGATGCGAAAAATAAGACACCCGGCTGGGCTAACTGGCTCCTGAAAACGTTTGGCCATCCCGATACGCAGGAAGAGGTGACGGGTGACCTGCTGGAACTGTATGCCCATTGGGTGGCGACAGTGGGGGAGCGCAAAGCCCGCTGGCGCTATAGCCTGAACGTGCTGAAACTGCTGCGGCCCTTTGCCGTCCGGAACCAATCGACCGACTATTCAACTCCTTTCTTCTTAAGCCCGGCTATGATTCAAAATTATGTAAAAATCGCCCTGAGAAACCTGCTCAGGCATAAGGCGTATTCGCTGATTAATATCGTCGGGCTGGCACTGGGCATGGCCTGTAGTCTACTCATCGGTTTATGGGTGTACGACGAGTTGAACTACGACCGGTTTTTGCCTTACCATGCCCAAATCCACTACGTGCGGGTAAACTACAGTTTCCGGGGTAACGAAATCCAGACGGCATCTGCTACACCCGGTCCGCTGAGTGAAGCGATTACCCGCGACATACCCCAGGTGGCCGCTGTTACAAAACTGACATGGCCCTCTGAACGACTGGTTCACGTTGGCGACCGGGTAGCGAAAGAACAGGGGCAATACGCATCGGTAGGCTTCTTCGATGTGTTTGACCTGCCCGCTGTATCGGGTAACCCCAGGTCAGCTCTCGCAAACCTGAATCAGATCGTTATCAGCCAACGACTGGCCGAAATCTATTTTCCGAATAGTCAGGCCGTTGGGCAGTCACTGCAACTCGACAATAACAAACGGTTTGTGGTGGGGGCCGTCCTGAAGAACCTCCCCCCTACCAGTACGCTTCAGTTCGACTGGCTCGTCAATTTCAAAGCGCAGGAAGAAGAATGGCAAACGCAGTGGGGATACAACGCGGTGCAAACGTACCTGCGTCTGAAACCAGCCACCACGGCTCTACAGGCGGAAGCCTCAATGAAAGGGATGTTCCGCCGGTACGCTACATTCAACAATAACGAGCACATAGTTTTGCAGCCAATCACGGACCTGCACCTCTGGGGCGATTACGAAAACGGTGTAGCGGTGGGTGGACAAATCGAATACGTCCGGATTTTTGGGATAGTGGCCCTGTTTATTCTCTTGATTGCCTGCATCAATTTTATGAATCTGAGCACGGCCCGCAGTGCCAAACGGTCGCGGGAGGTAGGCGTCAGAAAAGTTATCGGGGCCAGACGTCTCGCGCTGGTGGGGCAATTCCTGAGTGAGTCCACCATATTGAGTCTGCTGTCGGCAGTAATAGCGCTGGTACTGGTATGGCTCACCTTGCCGGCCTTCAATACGCTGTTCGACAAACAGATCACTCTTGACTTTGCCGACCCAGTACGCTGGATCGGTATTACGGGATTGGTCCTGATTACTGGTTTACTGGCGGGTAGTTACCCCGCACTGTTTCTGTCGGGGGGACAACCCGCCCGGATTTTACAGGGGCTTCATTTCCGATTCAGCAATCATCGAGCCGGGCCGGCTCAGCTTCGGCAGGTACTGGTAGTGTTTCAGTTTGCGTTGTCTACCTTCCTGATCGTTGGCATGCTGGTTATCGGGCGACAGATGAGCTACCTGCGTACCAAACATCTCGGACTCGACCGTGGCAACGTAGTTTATCTGAACCTGGAGGGCCAACTGAATGACTATCAGAAAACAGAAGCCCTGCGCCATGAACTGATACAACTACCGTCGGTGGCGGGGGCAACAACAGCCGCTCACCTACCGCTTAACATACAGAGCAACACCACCGATCTGCATTGGTCAGGTCAGAATGAAAAGCAGTTGGTAAGCGTATCGGCCATGTCCGTCGGGAACGATTTTATAAAAACAACCGGTATCAAACTACTCGACGGACGCGACTTCCGCCCCAACGCACTTGCCGACACGGCCTGCTACCTTATCAACGAAGCGGCAGCCAGACTGATGGGAATGAACAAACCCGTGGGCCAGCACATCACATTTTGGTTTGGAAAGGGTCCTATCATCGGTCTGATGAAGGATTTTCACCTCGGCTCGCTGCGTGAGGCCATTAAGCCGCTTGTCATCACGTACATGCCACCGAGCGCACAGTATCTGCTGATCAAACCACGCGCCGGGCAAACCGCGCAGGCTCTGGCTGATCTGGAACGATTGGTCAATCAGTTTAACGGCGACTATCCATTCAGCTACCACTTTCTGGATGAAGCGTACCAAAGGTTATATCACCGCGAGCAGCAGGTCAGCGTACTGATCAATTACTTCGGCATACTGGCCATTCTGATCTCGTGTTTGGGCCTGTTCGGGTTAGCTGCCTTCTCGGCCGAACAACGCACCAAAGAGATTGGCATTCGCAAAGTGCTGGGCGCATCCATTGGTAGCCTTGTAGCCCTGCTATCGACCGATTTCCTGAAACTGGTGCTTATCGCTTTTATCCTTGCCAGCCCTGTGGCCTATTATGTTATGCAGCAGTGGCTGACTGGCTTTGCTTACCGGGTTGAGCTATCGTGGTGGGTCTTCGTCCTGGCGGGTGGCTTGGCAGTGGGAATTGCTCTGCTAACGGTCAGCTACCAAAGTATCAAAACGGCTCTGATGAATCCGGTCAAGAGTTTACGAAGCGAATAAACGCATCTACTGTACCACGAAAAAGCACTGCTTGGCGGGCAGTGCTTTTTCGTGTCCGCTGGTGAACAACATTTGTCCGTTTCTGGACAGCGGTCTTCTTGTGTTTTGCTAAAAATAGGCCGTAATAATGTCTAAAGGCATATCAATCAGTTTGGCAAGGCATTTGACATACAGAAATGGAGGAAATAAAACGACGATTCTAAAGGCAACTTTTACCGTATGCGACGGAGCGATTTAGGCGAGTTTGAGGAGGTGGTTTTGCTGGCCGTGGCGGTGCTCTCCCCCAAAAGTTATTCGGTAGTTATCGCCGAAGAACTTGAACGGGAAACCGGACAGACCGTAAGTACGGGAGCGGTCCATGCGGCACTGCAACGGCTTGAACAGAAAGGGTATCTGACTTCACACCTAGGCGATGCAACCGCCGAACGGGGTGGCCGTCGGAAACGTCTGTTCGCGGTTACGGCGCTGGGTGGCCGGGTGCTGAGCGATGTGCATTCGGTCCGGAATCGGCTTTGGGAGCGCATCGTACCGCAAACGATACTTACCTGGAGCTAACCCGGTTTGCCGTATGAACCCGAATCAATCCAAAACGCCTAAGCCACCACCGGGGTTCGACCGGCTGTTGACCTGGCTGATTGCTCCGCACCTGCGGGAGGAAGTGCTGGGCGATCTCCATGAACGCTATTACCGGCGCGTTCAACGACTGGGACTAGCCAAAGCCCAACGTTTATACTGGCAGGAGATGCTGGCGTATGCAAGGCCCGCATTCATTACCCGTAAACCATCACCGTATTCGACGCCAAACTACACAGACATGCTACGGAACTATTTGAAAATTGCTTTTCGCAACCTGACCAGACAAAAGGGCTATTCATTTATTAACATCGCGGGTTTATCCGTTGGGATGGCGGTTGCCATGCTCATTGGCCTGTGGATACACCACGAGTATTCGTATGACAAGTTTCTGCCGGGCTATGAGCAATTGTATCAGGTACGACGAAATTACAATAGCAACGGCGACACGCTTACCTTCACGACGACATCGCTCAAGCTGGCCGACGCCCTACGCTATCAGATACCCGAGGTCGAACAGGTCGCCGAGAGCGATCACATGGGTGCGCATGGGCTCAAGGTCGGCGATAAAAAAATTTACGTAGACGGTGCCCAGATCGGGGGTGACTTTCTGCAAATGTTTCAATACCCACTGATCGAAGGCGAGGCTAGCCGGGTGCTGAACGATCCGTATTCGATTGTCCTGACCGAATCGACTGCCAAAACCCTCTTTGGGAGCGAAAATCCAATGGGCAAGATCGTGCGGTTTGACAACAAGAGTGACTTGAAAGTAACAGGTATTCTGAAAGATCTACCCACCAATTCATCGTTGCGGTTTAATTACCTGGTTCCGTTCAGTTATTACGAAGCAACGGTCAATAACGTGCACATGGCCCGCAGCGGCAGCTTTAGCAATAACGCGTTTCAACTTTTCGTCAAACTCAAACCCGGCGTATCCTACGCACAGGTCGCCGACAAAATTGCGCTGATCGAGCATACGGAGCGAAATAGCAGTAATGCAATGAATTCGGTGGTGATTCTGCAACCGCTGCAAAACTGGCATCTATACTCGACTTACCAGAATGGCAAAGAAACGGGTGGATTCATCGAGTACATCCAGATGTTTAGCGTCATTGGCGTTCTGGTCGTTCTGATTGCCTGCATCAACTTTGTTAACCTGACCACCGCCCGTTCAGTCAGACGCGCTAAAGAAGTAGGCATCCGAAAAGCAGTTGGTTCGCAACGGCAGCAGCTCATCAGTCAATTTCTGATCGAGTCATTCCTGCTTACGTTTGTGGCCTTTCTGTTCTCACTGCTTCTGGTACAACTGCTGTTGCCCGCGTTCAACGGACTGACCGATAATCAGATCGTTATTCCTTACGCCACGACCGGATTCTGGATGGCTGTGCTGGGCTGCCTCCTGATAACGGCTTTGCTGGCCGGCAGCCTGCCCGCCTTTTATCTGTCCTCGTTTCAGCCCGTAAAGGTGCTGAAAGGTACGATGCAAGTTGGGAAAGCCGCTTCGTTCCCGCGTAAGGTATTGGTAGTCGCTCAGTTTAGCTGCTCCATTGCCTTGATTTTGAGTGCCATCGTCGTTTTTAAACAAATCCAGCACGCGAAGAACAGGCCGACGGGGTACAATGTTAACCGGCTGCTGACGACCAACATGAACACTGAGTTAGGCCAGAACGTCACGGCGCTAAAAGACGAATTAATCAAAACCGGAATTGCCGAACAGGTATCGCAGTCATCAAGTCCGGCGACGGATATCTGGTGGCATTCCGATCTGGACAACTGGCCCGGTAAAAACGCGGGCGAAACGGTGGAACTGGGTGTTATACTGGTTGCTAACGACTATTTCAAAACGGTAGGCATGACGTTGGCAGAGGGTCGGGACTTTAGTAGCGGAAACGATACAACCAGCGTTATTTTCAACGAAGCGGCCATCAAACGGTTTCGGTTGCAGAACCCGGTTGGTCAGCTCATCACCTGGCAGGGGAGGCCGTTACGGATTGCTGGCGTTGCCAAAGACGCCCTGATGCAATCACCCTTTACCAAAGCGGACCCAACGATGTTTCTCTGTACGCCTGTTCCACTCAACGTTCTTTTATACCGGATTGCGCCCCGGCTGACGACTCAGGATGCCCTCGCTCGGATGACGGCTTTGTTTACTAAATATAACCCGTCGTATGCCTATAGTTATCAGTTCGCCGATGAGAGCTACGCGGCTAAGTTCAAGCTGGAATCGCTCATTGGGAAACTGGCCGGTATTTTCGCGGGTTTGGCCATTTTTATTAGTTGCCTGGGCTTGTTTGGTCTGGCGTCGTTTATGGCTGAACGACGCACGAAGGAGATTGGTGTTCGCAAAGTGCTGGGCGCGTCGATACTCAACGTCTGGGGACTCCTGTCCAAAGAATTTGTCTACCTGGTTGGCATCGCTTTTCTCATCGCTACGCCAGTAGCTTACTACCTGCTCTCAAACTGGTTGCAGAAGTACGAATACCGGACGGAGATATCCTGGTGGATTTTTGCCCTGACGGGTCTGGGTGCTGTGGCTATTACGTTGCTCACCGTTAGTTTTCAGAGCGTGAAAGCGGCTTTGCTGGACCCGGTGAAGAGTTTGAAAATTGAGTAGATCGTCAACGTATGGCTAATAATCCGTTTCCCCGGAACCGGACTGGACCGCCTAAATGGGTCGATACGTTGCTCGGTTGGCTGGTGGCTCCTCAGCTGCGGGAGGAGGTCTTGGGCGACCTCCACGAACGCTATGCCCGGCGGGTGCAACGACTGGGGCCAGCTAAAGCCCGGCGCTTGTACTGGCGGGAGGTGCTGGCTTACCTGCGACCTTCTTTTATAAAACGTCAACCGGGAGAATACCCCCAACCAACGACTATAGCCATGTTTGCAAATTACCTGACAATCGCCTTTCGAACCCTGAGTCGCCATAAACTCTATACCGCTCTCAACGTGGCGGGTCTGACATTCGGTATCACCTGTTTTGTGCTGATTGGGTTATACCTCTTCGATGAGCTGACGTTTGATCAGCAACACCGGCAGGCAAATCGAATATACCGGGCTATTCAGCATAAAAAAACACCGACCGAAGCGCTGACGATTGCGGCATCGAGCTACAAAATAGCCGAAGAAGCGAAGAAGAGCATTGGCGAAATAGAAAATTCGGCTCGGATTGTCCGGACCGGACGAGCCAATTTATCAAATCCGGAAAACAAGCATGCGTTTCAGGAAAACGTCACGTTTGGCACTCCCGGTCTGCTGAGCTTATTTGATTTTGACGCCATTGATGGGGATGCTAAGTCAGGATTGACCGAGCCAAACGCCATCGTTATCGTCGAAGAAGTAGCGCAACGACTGTTTGGCCGAACGGACGTTGTGGGCAAGACCGTCGATTTCGAGCTTAATCGACCGCTGAAAATAACCGCTGTGCTGAAAAACCACCCCCGCAATTCGAGTCTCGATTTCAAGGCGGTCGTTTCGGAAGCGACCATCAGCAGCGATGACGAATTTGCCAACTGGATAGCGGATTGGGACTCCCAAACGTTCACGACGTTCTTTCTGCTGAAAGAAAAGGCTAATCCAGAAATCGCAGCCCGGAAACTAACCGATCTGCTGAATGCCCATGTGAACTGGGAAGCGGGCCATTCAATGACCTACACCCTGCAACCCCTGACTGACATGCACTTGTACTCCGAAACGATTGTGGACGGGGCCAGAAATGCGAATGTAGACGCCATGAGTCAGGGCGTTTTGCTCTACATCAGGATCTTTGCACTTGTCGGGCTGTTTGTATTGCTCATTGCCTGCATCAACTACATGAACCTCGCTACGGCCAGGGCTTCTAACCGATCGAAAGAAATAGGCGTTCGCAAAGCCAATGGTGCGTTTCAGCGTCATCTCATTTATCAGTTTCTGACCGAAGCACTGGTCGTAACCACGATCTCGTTCCTATTGGCCGTGGTGCTGGTCAATGTACTACTGCCCGCCTTCAATCAGTTTACCGGCAAAGAACTCTCGCTGGGTATTCACAGCGACTACCGGATCTGGCTTTACATGCTACTTGCGATTGTTATCACTGGCTTATTGTCAGGGAGTTATCCGGCCTTTCTGCTGTCACGGTTTAGCCCGCTGCTACTACTGAAAAATCTCAAAAGCCAGAACAAAGGTGACTTATCGTTGCGAAAAGGACTGGTCGTTTTCCAGTTTACGATTTCGGTGGTTATGATGATTGCTACGATCGTGCTTTTCCAGCAAGTCCGGTTTGCGAACAACAAGGATTTGGGCTTTAACAAGGAACTCCTGCTGGTCGTCGATATCAACAGCGGTGATATACGAAGTAGTGCCGAAACGATTAAGGCTGAATTCAGCCGGATACCAACGGTAAAAAATGTATCGGTTACTTCCCGCGTGCCCGGTGAATGGAAAGCGATTCCAACGGTCAAAATCAGGACCGTGGGCAATACCGATCAACATAACGTTGCGTACTGGATAGGAGCCGACGAAAACTTTGCCAGAACCTTTGACGTGAAGCTGCTGGCCGGTCGAAACTTTGGCGGACTGAGCGATTCGTCTTCGGTCATCCTCAACGAAACGGCGGCTAAAATGCTCCACATCAGGGAAGCGTCGGGCCAATTGGTCGAAATACCCGCGCGGGCGATGGGCGGCAGCTACCAGCCACTCAACAAGGCCAATCAGCCCTTTAGGGCCAGGGTCGTTGGTATTGTAAACGATTTTCATTTCCAGTCGCTACGCGAAAAAATTGCCCCGCTGGTGCTGGCTTATCAGAAAAATCCGGTGCATAACATCGACTACTTTACCGCCCGAATCGAAGGGCGCGCTATTCCGGCAACGCTGGCCCGCATGAACGATATCCTGACCAAAATAGACCCGACGCACCTGCTGGAATATCACTTTCTGGATGAGCAACTGGCGCGTTTTTACGCGGAGGATCAACGCCGTGAAACCCTGCTGATCTGGGTGGCGCTCGTGACCATCGCCATTGCCTGTCTGGGCCTGTTTGGGCTGGCAACGTATGCCGCCGAACAACGCATTAAGGAAATTGGCGTGCGGAAAGTATTGGGAGCCAGCGTACTGAATCTGACAGTGTTGCTATCAAAGGATTTTTTGAAATTGGTTCTGATCGCGAATGGCATTGCCTTTCCCATTGCATGGTGGGCTGCCGATCAGTGGCTCAACGAATTTGCGTACCACATCCAGATCGAATGGTGGTTCTTTGCCGTTGCGGGTGTGCTGGCCGTTGCTATCGCCTTGTCGACAGTCAGCTACCAGGCCATTCGAGCGGCACTGGTCAATCCGGTCAGGAGTTTGCGGAGCGAATAGTGCCTAAGCCTGGAAGCCCGATGAGTCCGAAACCGTCTAAGATGTCCAAGTCACCGCCTAAATGGGTCGATACGTTGCTTGGTTGGCTGGTGGCTCCGCAGCTGCGGGAGGAGGTTCTGGGCGACCTCCACGAACGCTACGCCCGGCGGGTGCAACGACTGGGGCCAGCTAAAGCCCGGCGCCTGTATTGGCGGGAGGTGCTGGCTTACCTGCGCCCGTCGGTTATGAAACGAAACGCTACGAATGCGTATGCTTCACCTTATTTTTTACGTCCGGATATGCTACGAAATTATGTCACTGTCGCTTGGCGAAACCTGATTCGCAACAAATCGTTTTCGACCATCAACCTGTTAGGGCTCGCCCTGGGTATGGCCTGTAGCCTCCTGATCATGCTGTGGGTGCAGGACGAACGCGGTGTGGATGGCTTTCACGCCAACGGCGACCACCTTTATCAGGTGTATGAACGCCAGTATTTTGACGGGCAGGCCCATGCCAGCTATTTTACGCAGGGCTTGTTGGCCGATGAGCTCAAGCGCACGATTCCCGAAGTCCAGTACGCCAGTGCGATAGAAGCAAGCTACCCGACTACATTTGACACGGGCGACAAAACCATTAAAATGAGCGGGACATTTGCGGGAGCGGACTTTTTTCGCATGTTCTCCTATCCGTTTTTGCAGGGAACACCCGCTGCGGCTTTGGGCAGTCCCGGCGGCATCGCCATCTCCCGGAAAATGGCCGAACAGTTTTTTGGTAGTCCCGAGCAGGCAATGGGCAAATCGATCCGGTACGAGAACCGGCAGAACTTGCGTATAACGGCCGTGTTTGATGACCTGCCCGCCAATTCATCGCAGCAATTCGATTTTTTGAGGCCGTGGACGGATTTTGTCAACGAGAATCCGTGGGCAAAAACCTGGACGAGCACCGACCCCATGACCTATGTACAACTGCGCCCGGATCGGGCCGGAAAACCAGCTGACGCGGCAAAGGTCGAAGCCAAAATCAAGGACTTTCTTTCTCGATACGTGCCAAAAAATAAAGGGTTTATCGTTGAACTAGGGCTACAACCGTATCCTGAAAAATACCTGCATTCGACGTTCAAGAATGGCCAACTCGATGGGGGACGCATCGAATACGTTCGACTGTTCAGCATCGTGGCGGTCGTTATTCTGCTGATTGCCTGCATCAACTTCATGAATCTGGCCACGGCCCGGTCTACCAAACGGGCTAAGGAAGTAGGCGTTCGCAAAGTGGTCGGGGCGGGTCGTTCATCCCTGATCGGGCAGTTTGTGGGGGAAGCGTTGCTGCTCACGTTCTTGTCGATCATGATCGCCATTGCGCTGGTGGCTTTGCTACTGCCGGCTTTTAGTACGCTTACAGGAAAGATGCTGATCCTGCCACTTGGTCAACCCAGGTTTTGGGCGTCTTTGTTGGGGTTACTCGCATTGACTGGTTTCGTAGCAGGTAGTTATCCCGCGCTGTTTCTGTCGTCGTTGAGTCCGATCAGGGTGCTGAAAGGGAGCCTTTCGTCGGCAGGACTGCGGTTCGGGTCAGGCGTAACGTTCTTTCGGCAGGGCTTGGTCGTCGTTCAGTTTGGCCTGTCGATTCTGCTCATTGTCGGTACGATTGTGATCTATCGTCAGATGAGCTACGTGCAAACGAAGAACCTCGGCTACAATCGCGAAAATCTGATCTACGTACCCATCGAGGGCGATTTAATGCAGAAATACGAGCTGTTCAAAGACGAGCTGGGTAAGCAGGCAGGCATCGTGTCTATTTCCCGAATGCGCGAATCGCCAACTGAGATCGGCCATCACGTTGACGATGTTAGCTGGTCGGGTAAAGATCCGAATCTGAGAACCGCTTTTGCCAATACCGCCGTTGGGTATGATTTTGTGAAAACACTGAAACTGAAACTCAACGATGGCCGTGATTTCTCGCCAGCATTTGGTACAGACTCGACGAGTTACATCATTAACGAAACGGCACTGGCTAAAATCGGCTATAAAAATCCGATTGGTCAATCCCTGGAGTGGGGGAGACGAACGGGCAGAATCATTGGTGTGCTAGCCGATTTTCATTTTAATTCGATGCGTCAATCCATCGAGCCATTGATTATCAGACTGGATAAAAACGCCGTATGGGGTACCATCTTGATTCGCACCGAAGCGGGCAAGACCCAGGAGGCCATCGCCAGCCTGGAAAAAGTCTACAAAGAATTGAATCCTAAAACGCCGTTTACGTACCAGTTTTCGGATCAGGAATACGCAAAACTATACCGTAGTGAGCAGGTGGTGAGTCAGTTGGTCAACTATTTCGCTATTCTGGCCGTTTTCATTTCCTGCCTGGGCTTGTTTGGTCTGGCTGCCTTTACCGCTGAGCAGCGTACCAAAGAAATTGGGGTGCGCAAAGTACTGGGCGCATCGGTAACCAGTGTCGTTGCGATGTTATCGAAAGACTTTCTGAAGCTGGTCCTGATTGCTATTATGTTGGCATCACCCGTTGCCTGGTATGTGATGAGTCAATGGTTGAAAGGCTTTATTTACAGGACAGAAATCGAGTGGTGGGTTTTTGCGCTGGCGGGACTGCTGTCGGTTGGCATTGCGCTGCTGACCATCAGTTATCAGAGTATCAAAGCGGCCCTGATGAATCCGGTAAAAAGTTTAAGAAGTGAGTGAGGACGCTGCGGCTGTGATTGCTGGTGGGTGACTCGTAGGTTTGCCCGGCCTTTTCGAGACGGGATACTGCCGTTCACAATCGGACGTGAATTGTCCACTTTCGGACAACGATAATTAGTGTAAGGCCGTTTCTGATACAGAAACGGCCTTTTTGGTTCATGGCACGGCTGTTGAACAGTTGCTGGTTAGTCTGACATACTTTATGAAATCTATTCTTACGTTCCTGTTGCTTGGTGCTGGTTTCGGCGCGTTGGCACAATCATCGTCGTCACTCAGTACAGTCATCAATGACGACGATAAAACAATGTCTATTCTGATCGAAGGCGATCGCAATGGACAGGCCATTAAGTATAATCAAAAATTTGACGTACGTAAATTGAGTGCTGCCGATAAAGATGCCCTCAAAAGCCGGGTGCTGGATTCGCTGGGGGTCGGTGAGTCTGCGCTTGGGTCGGAAGCCGTTACGAGCCGGGATCGAACACCCCGCGGGACCGTCGGCGGACCTACTCCACCGAAACCTGCCAAGAATGGACCGATGAGCGGTTCGGGACCATCCGTTTCGACGGGCACATCGGCAAACGCGGGTCAGGCGACGGTTACGTTTCAGTGTGAAAGCTGCGCGGGCAAAGTGAAGCTGGAAGTGGCCAGCCCAACGGAGGACTACGCCATTGAACGGGACACGAAAGTAAACACTGACAAACGCTTCTTCCCGTACCAGTTGACGCTGAGCCCCGGTGAGTACACCCTCAAGTATTACCAGAACGGCGTGCTACAAACTCAGTCCAAATTCACGGCTAAAGTGGGCGAAGCGAATACGGTTGTCATTAAATAATTCGGCGTTGCCCGTTTTGTACACGCCTACGCTTCCTGATCACTATGCTACGAAATTACCTTAAAATAGCCTGGCGAAACATCGTTCGTAACAAGACATTTTCGGCCATCAACATGCTCGGCCTTGCGCTGGGTATGGCGTGTAGCCTCCTGATTTTCTTGTGGATTCAGGATGAGCTACGCGTGGATAATTACCACGCCAATGGCCCTCAGCTGTACAACGTCATGGAGCGCCAGTTCTACGATGGTAAGGTTGTTGCGCATGGGGCGACACCGGGTTTGCTGGCCTACGAGTTGAAAAAACAGTTTCCGGAGGTGCTGTATGCGGCAGGGTTTACCGGTTGGGATGCCCACCTGACCTTTACCGTCGGCAACAAACTAAACAAAGAAGCTGGCCGGTGGGTCGGTGCCGACTGGTTCAAGATGTTTAGCATTCCGCTGCTGGCCGGAACGCCCCAAACGGCCCTGAACGAACCCAATAACCTCGCGATTTCCCGGAAGGTAGCCGAAAACTATTTTGGCAGTGCACAGGCTGCCCTGGGAAAGTCGATGCGAATTGATAATCAGAAGGACTATCGGGTCAGTGCCGTTTTTGAGAATATGCCCGAGCAATCTACCGACAAGTACGATTTTTTGCTTAACTGGGAGGATTGCATCCGTCGGAACGATTGGATGAAACAATGGGATAACAACGGACCCCGGACACGCATCATGCTTCGCCCCGACGCGAACGTGGTGAACCTGGAAGCCAAGCTGAAAACGTTTCTGAAAAAGTACAACAATGGCCTTGGCCCTAACTTCAACATCGAGTTGTTCCTGCAACCATATGGCGAAGCTTATCTGTACTCAAACTTTGAAAATGGGCAGCAATCGGGTGGGCGAATTGAATACGTGCGTCTGTTTGGCGTCGTTGCCGTTTTCCTCTTGCTGATCGCCTGCATCAACTTCATGAACCTGGCTACGGCTCGCTCAGCTCGTCGGGCGCGGGAGGTCGGTGTTCGGAAAGTGGTTGGGGCTATGCGGAGTTTGCTGGTTGGTCAGTTCGTTGGCGAAGCCCTGCTGCTGACGGTACTCGCTTTGCTGATTGCTCTTTCTCTCGTCGTGTTGATCCTGCCCGCTTTTAATACCCTGACGGGCAAACACATTGGGTTGCAACCAACGCAGGCTTCTTTTTGGCTGATGTTGCTGGGCATGACGCTCGTTACGGGCATCGTGGCGGGGAGTTATCCGGCGTTATTTCTGTCATCGCTCAATCCGGTTCGGGTGCTGAAGGGTTCGCTCAAATTTGGGGCGGGTGCGCGGTTGTTTCGGCAGGGGTTGGTCGTCTTTCAGTTTGTGCTATCGATGCTGCTGATCGTGGGCACGATGGTCGTATACCGGCAGGTGAATTATGTGCAAACCAAAAATCTCGGTTACGACCGCGAAAATTTGATCCTGCTCTCTTCCGACGGCGAGGTAGGAACGAAATTTGAAACGTTCAAGAATGAGGCTTTGCAATTGCCCGGTGTTCAGGTAGTGTCGTACATGGATGAGTCGCCGACGGGCTTAGGCAACAACACGGGGGGGATACAATGGCCTGGAAAAGATCCCAACGTGGATATTCTTTTCACGCACGTGAGCGTCGGCTATGATTTTTTGAAAGCCTTGAAAACCAAGGTGCAAGGTCGCGACTTTTCGAAGGAGTTTGGCACCGATTCCAGCAACTACCTGATCAACAAAGCCGCGCTCAAACGTATTGGCTACCAAAATCCAATCGGTCAACCACTGACTATGTGGGGCAAATCGGGCAAAATTATCGGTGTGCTGGATGATTTTCACTTCCAGTCTCTGCACGAATCCATTCAGCCGCTTATTGTTCGGCTGAGTCCCGAGGTGTCAGGCAAAAGTATTCTGGTTCGTACGCAGCCGGGCCAGACGAAACAGGCACTGGCTAGTCTGGAATCGTTCAGTAAAGCGTTCAATCCCAAGGTTCCGTTCGCCTACAAGTTTGTAGACGAGGAGTACCAGAAGCTATACAGAAGCGAGACCGTTGTTGGTAGTTTGACGAATTACTTCGCGTTTCTGGCCATTTTCATTTCCTGCCTGGGTCTATTTGGCTTGTCGGCATTCACCGCTGAGCAACGCACCAAAGAAATCGGTGTTCGGAAAGTACTTGGCGCATCGGTAGGCAGTATTGTTGGACTGCTCTCGCAGGATTTCCTGAAGCTGGTACTGCTGGCTATTGTCATTGCTTCCCCACTGGCCTGGTATGCGATGAACCAGTGGTTGCACAGCTACGCCTACAAGACTGAGCTGTCGTGGTGGATGTTCGCGCTAGCGGGGTTGCTGGCCATCGTGATTGCGTTTGTAACAATAAGTTTTCAAAGTATCAAAGCGGCTCTGACCAATCCAGTACGGTCATTACGATCGGAATGATGTAGAGCCGCAACTCTTTGCGGCTCTTATGCGTCAGCAAAAACCATCCGGGTATTAAGCCGCAAAGGGTTGCGGCTATACAGGTTGACTACAAACCAAATAATTATGCTACGGAACTACCTTAAAATCGCCTGGCGGAATCTCATCACCAACAAGGCCTATTCAGCCATCAATATCGGTGGGCTGGCGGTAGGCATGGCGGCTACGCTGCTCATTTTCCAGTACGTTGCTTTCGAACGGAGTTACGACCGATTCCACGAACATGCCGACCGTATTTTTCGCGTCAAAGCCGACCGGTACGAGAAAGGCGTGCTATCGACCGAGTGGGCGGGCGGTCCGTTTGCCGTTGGCAGCAACCTGAAGGCTGCGTTTCAGGAAGTGGAAAAATACGCCCAGATTTATGTTCGGAATAACCTGTTGCTGGAAGTAAACAACCGAAAGTATAAAATAGAGCAAGGCGCATTTGCCACCCCGTCGTTTTTCGACGTTTTCTCCTATCCGCTGCTGACGGGCAGTAAGCAAACCGCGCTGACCGACCCCAATACGGGGGTTATTTCGGCCTCCCTGGCGAAGCGGTTATTCGGGACCAAAAATCCGATGGGGCAGCTCATCCTGATCGAACGCGAATTTCCAATCCGAGTAACCGGTGTCTATCAGGACTTCCCCAAAAACTCTCATCTGAAAGCCGACTACCTGATGTCGTTCAGTACCTTTCAACGGTTGGCGAATCCCAAAAATGAACCGGATAAAGTTTTCGAAAATGCCTGGGACTGGGATGGTTGCCTGACGTATCTGCTGGTAAAACCGGGCACAGATCCCGAAAAGCTAGCGGCAAAATTCCCTGCTTTTCTGAAGAGCAAAGAGCAGCTGGATCCAAAAATGGACAACGGGCTGATGCTGCATTTACAGCGCCTGACCGACATTCACCTGTATTCCCATTTTATGTTTGAAGCCAGCCCCAACGGCGATGGTAATTCGGTGTATGTGTTGCTGTGCGTGGCCTTTTTTATCATTTCCATTGCCTGGATCAACTACATCAATCTGGCCACGGCCCGCGCCATTGGCCGGGCCAAAGAAGTGGGCGTTCGGAAAGCCGTTGGGTCGTACCGAAGTCAGTTGATCGGGCAGTTCCTGATCGAGTCGGCCCTACTCAACTTCATGGCCGTTATCGTGGCCTTTATCGGTATCCTGCTGGCCCTTCCGCTGTTCAATCAGTTTACGGATCAAGAGGTAACGTACTCATTCGTGTGGTCGATCCGTTTCTGGCTCGGCTTAGGATCGATGTATGCCATTGGAACCCTGTTGTCGGGGGCGTATCCAGCGTTTGTACTGTCTAACTTCAATCCGGTTTCAGTCCTCAAAAATGGCGTTTCGGCGTTTAAAGAGGGTGTTTTTCTGCGAAAATCGTTGGTCGTTATCCAGTTTTCGGCCTCGGTTTTTCTGCTGGTTGGCACCATCACCGTATTCCGTCAATTGCAGTTTATGCGTAGCCAGAATCTGGGGATCGATATTGGCCAGACACTGGTGGTAGACCGGCCGATAAACGACTCCACGCGCGTAACCAAAACGAAGGCTTTCAAAACGTACCTGCTTCAGCAATTGGCGATTAAAAGCATTGCCGTAGCGGGGTCAATTCCCGGTGAAAAGGTGGAGTTCAACGCGGGAGGTATTCGCGTGGCGGGTACGCCCCAGGAAGCCGGGAAACAGTACCGCGTGATTGGAGTCGACTACGATTTTATCAATTCGTTCGGTATGAAGGTCATTGCCGGGCGCAATTTCGACACAAAACTGGGCGAAAAGGATGCCGTGGTTTTTAATAAAACCGGTATCAGGCAGTTAGGATTCACCAGTCCGGAAAAAGCCCTGGGGCAGAAAATAGATTTCTGGGGAGACATCCTCACAATCGTTGGGGTAGTCGATGATTTCCATCAGCAGTCGCTACGGGAAGCCTACGAGCCGCTCATTTTACGCCTTGACCCCGGCGTGAACGGGCAGTTGTCTATTAAGCTGACCGACCGTAATCCCGCGCAGGGAATCGCTACGGTACGAGAAGCCTGGTCGCAATTTTTCCCGACCGACCCGTTTGTGTACTCGTTTTTAAATGAACGGTACGACAAACAATACCGGGCCGATGAGCGGTTTGGGCAGGTGTTCGGCTTTTTCACGCTGATGGCGATACTGGTAGCCTGCTTAGGTCTGCTCGGCCTTGCCACGTTCACGGCGCAACAGCGCACCAAAGAAATCGGTGTCCGTAAAGTGCTGGGAGCCAGTGTCGGTAGTATCATCTCACTACTGTCCAAAGATTTCCTGAAACTGGTCTTGATTGCCATTGTGATTGCCAGTCCAGTTGCCTGGTACGCCATGAACCGCTGGCTACAGGACTTCGCCTATAAAATCGACATCGAATGGTGGATGTTTGCCCTGGCAGGCATTCTGGCCGTATGCATTGCGCTGCTGACGGTAAGTTTCCAGAGTGTGAAAGCGGCTCTGATGAATCCGGTGCAATCCCTGAAAAGCGACTAACAAGCTTTCCGTGAGCGGACGATTTAAATCGTCCGCTCACGGAAGAAATAACCTCCTAACAAACGATGCTACAGAACTATATCAAAATCGCCTGGCGTAATCTGGTGCGCAACCGCGCCTTCTCGGCGATCAATATTGCGGGTCTGGCCATTGGCCTGGCTACGTGTCTGCTCATCAGCCTGTTCATTCTGGACGAGCTGAGTTATGATCGGTTCAATGAAAAGGCGGATCGGATTGTGCGCGTCATTTTTCGGGGGTCGTCGGCGGGCGGAAAAATGAACGAAGCGCATGTGATGCCACCTACCGCGCAAGCGCTCAAGGCTGATTATCCGGAAGTGGAAGAGGCTACCCGGATTCGGATGGGTGGGGCTCCGTTCATTACCTACGGCGACAAAACATTTCGGGATGGCTCAATTGCCTACGTAGACTCTAATTTTTTCCAGGTTTTTACGCTGCCGCTGCTACAGGGTGATGCGAAAACGGCGCTGATTCGGCCCAATACGGTTGTAATCACCCAGGCATTAGCGCGCAACTATTTCGGAACAGAAAATCCGATTGGTAAGGTACTGACAATCAAGAGCTGGAACGCATCGTATCAGGTTACGGGTGTCATTGATCGCGTACCGGTTAATTCACATTTTCATTTTGACCTCTTTGTGTCGATGGCGAGTTTTCAGGATGCAAAATCGCCATCCTGGGTAACCTCCGAGTTTTTTACGTATCTGGTTCTTCCCAAAGGGTACGATTACAAAAAGCTGGAAGCCAAACTGCCGCAGGTTGTCGAAAAATACATAGGGCCGCAATTGCAGCAGAGCATGGGCATGAGCCTCGCTCAGTTTCGCAGGAAAGGCAACGACATTGGTTTGTACCTGCAACCGCTGACGGACATTCATTTGCGCTCGACGTTTGCCTACGATCTGTCGGCTCCCGGTAACATTCAGTACGTCTACATATTCGGGGCTATCGCGTTGTTTATGCTGCTGATCGCCTGTATCAACTTCATGAACCTATCGACCGCTGGCGCGTCGAAGCGGGCGAAAGAGGTGGGCATTCGGAAGGTGTTGGGGTCCATGAGGCAGAGTCTGACCAATCAGTTTCTGATCGAGTCGCTGCTGCTGACGGTCATTGCGCTGTTGCTGGCCGTTGGGTTGGTGTATCTGACCCTGCCCGCCTTTAACGAGCTGGCGGGTAAGACGTTAACCCTCAATTTTCTGACTACGGGCTGGCTACTGCCGGCGCTATTGTTCTTTGGTTTGCTGGTTGGGATTCTGGCGGGTAGCTATCCCGCCTTTTTCCTGTCTTCCTTCAAACCCGTTTCCGTGCTGAAGGGATCTTCGTTCAAAGGCAACAGTAAAAGTATCGGGGTGCGCAGCGGTCTGGTCGTGTTTCAGTTCTTTATTTCGATTACACTCATGGTCGGCACAACGGTGGTGTATCGGCAACTGAACTACATTCAGCATAAGAAGTTGGGGTACTCGAAAGAGCAGGTGCTGGTGCTGCCCGAAACGTGGCTTCTGGGCAAAAACGAAGCCCTGTTCCGCAACCTGATCATGCAGAATCCTAACGTGGTGAACGTGAGCACGTCGGGCTACCTACCGGCCGGACCCAGCAATAACAATAACTTTTTTGTCTATCCCGAAACCAACACGACCCAACTGGTCAAGACGCTTCGCTACGATGTCGATTACAATTACATTCCAACCTTAGGGATAAAACTGGCTGCCGGTCGAAACTTTTCGCAGTCGTACGGCACCGATTCAACGGGCGTCATTCTGAACGAGACGGCGGCAAAAACGCTCGGCTGGGGCGACAAAGCGCTGGGTCGTACGTTGACGAATTCGACCAACGAAGGAAAGAAAGTGACGTACCGGGTCATCGGCGTTGTCAAGGATTTTCACTTTAAGTCGCTCCACGAAGCGATTTCGCCCCTGGTAATGGTGCTGGGCCACGACGCCGGAACCGTGATTGTCAAAATAAAAACTAAAGATATTACAGGCTTACTGGCCTCACTGAAAACACAGTGGAACCAGCTCACTACCGATGCCCCGTTCACGTATGCGTTTCTCGATGATCGCTTTGCCGAAACCTACCGGGCCGAGCAGAAAATAGGGCAGATTCTGGGTCTGTTCGCCGGTCTGACCATCTTCGTTGCGTGTTTGGGCCTGTTCGGGCTGGCTACGTTCACCGCCGAGCAACGCACCAAAGAAATCGGGGTTCGTAAAGTGCTGGGCGCATCGGTTGCGAGCATTGTTTCTCTGCTCTCCATCGATTTTCTGAAACTGGTCGCCATTGCACTGATTATTGCGACTCCGGTGTCTTGGTATGTAATGGACCGGTGGCTTCAGGAATTCGCGTACCGGATTGCTATGTCGTGGTGGATGTTTGGTTTGGCGGGTTTGCTGGCCGTTGCCATCGCCCTGTTGACGGTGAGCTCTCAAAGTATCAAGGCTGCCCTACTGAACCCCGTGCAATCTCTGAAAAGTGACTAGCCCTTACGACCATGATCAAGAGCTATTTTACTACCGCCCTGCGCGCCCTGAAGCGCAACTGGAATTATACGATAATCAACATTGTCGGGCTGGCTTTTGGCTTGTCCTGCTGTCTGGTTTTGTTCCTCGCGATTCGTTACGAACTCAGTTACGATCGCCATCACGCCAACGCCGATCATACGTACCGGATGATCACGTATTATCGTGATTCAGATGGAGACGATCGCAACACAGGGGTCACGCTGCCCGCTTTAGCAGCTCTTCGCACCGATTTCCCCGCGCTGAAACACCAACTAACAATGGTGTACGAATTGTATGGCGGCTTAGTGAAAACGGGCAATAATCAATCTAGTAAGTTTCTGGAAGACGGGGGTGTTCTGGCCTTCGTGGAACCTAACTATTTCCGGTTGTTCGATTATAAGTGGAAAGAAGGTAATCCGCAAACGGCGGTCAAGAATCCGAACACGGTGGTGCTATCAGAGCGGATGGCCCACAAATATTTTGGCAACGCTGACCCAGTGGGCAAAACCATTCGGGTTGAGAATAAACTGGATTTCGTCGTAACGGGCGTGGTGCAGAATCCACCGGCTACGACCAACCTCCCGTTTGAGGTTTTGCTATCGTTTGCATCGCTCAAACAATTCGGAGCCAACGGCGGCTGGGACGAATGGAAAGCGGTCTATAGTGGGGCTCAAATTTACCTGACGCTGCCCCCAACTCTTTCGTCCGCTCAGATGGAAAAAGCGTTGGTGCCATTTGTTCGTAAATACATGCGCCCGGAGGATGCCAGTCACTTGCAATATGAATTACAACCGCTCACCAATATTCATTTCGACGCGCGCACGGGCAATTCGGCTAACCGCACCGTCAGCAAACAAATGATTTGGGCGATGGCGCTGATTGGCCTGTTTATTCTGATTACGGCCTGTATTAACTTCATCAACTTGGCTACCGCACAGGCGATTCGTCGGGCCAAAGAGGTGGGCGTTCGCAAAGTACTGGGTAGTTCGCGGGCGCAGTTGGTGCGGCAGTTTCTGGGCGAAACGGGTCTGCTGACGAGTCTGGCCGTCGGGCTGGCCTTTATGGTGGCTTACCTGTCATTGCCCTATGTAGCCGAACTGCTCGACATTAAAGTTGCCGCCTTGACTCTGCTCGACCCGTTCGTTATTGGTTTTGTGGTATTGCTGGGCGTGCTGACAACCGTACTGGCCGGGTTTTATCCGGCGTTGGTCTTGTCAGGCTATCAGCCGGTACTGGCGCTGCGGGGAAGAATGCGAACAGCCGGCAACGGCCAGTTAGCCCTGCGCCGAAGCCTCATTGTGTTTCAGTTCGCTATCTCGCAGATGCTTATCATCGGTACGATCATTGCCTACAACCAGATGAAATATTTCCGCTCCGCGGATTTGGGTTATGACAAAGATGCCATACTGACGGTACAAATACCCGAACGCAAACCAGGCCAGTTGGAAGCATTGAAGGCTAAACTAACGAGCCTGCCCAACATCCGGTCGATGAGCTACGGAATTTCGATACCCTCGTCGGATGGCAATTGGTGGAACAGTTTCAACTATAATAATGCCGCAAAAGACGCTGATTTTGGGGTCGTGATGCGTTTTGCCGATACGGCCTATCTTAGTACGTATGGTCTGAAATTGATTGCCGGGCGGATGTATCTGCCCGCCGATACCACGCAGGAGGTAGTCGTGAATGAATCCTTAGTGAAAAAATTAGGCCTCCGGCAGCCGCAGCAGATTATTGGAAAATACCTCGCACTGGGTGGTACTGGTAACGTCAACAAGCAAATTGTAGGGGTGGTAAAGGATTTCAATACATTCTCGTTGCACCAGCAAACAAACCCCAGCATACTGACCACCCGCCGGGATGCGTACCACATACTCGGTATCAAGCTATCGACTAAGCAGGGTGGCACCGCAGCCATCCATCAACTCATCGGCAACGTCGAAACGGCCTGGAATGCTACCTTTCCTGACTTTGTGTTCAAGTATGAATTTTTAGATCAAACGCTGACCAATTTCTACCGGGGTGAAGAACGCATGTACGCGCTGTTCCGGCTATTGGCGGGGATTGCCATTTTCATTGGTTGTCTGGGCCTTTATGGCGTAGTGTCCTTCATGGCTGAGTCGCGCACCAAAGAAGTCGGCATTCGAAAAGTACTGGGGGCCACAACCAGTCATATTGTTGGCTTGTTCTCGGCTGACTTTGTCAAGCTGGTACTGATTGCCTTGGTGCTTAGTTCGCCCTTGGCTTGGTACATCATGAATCAATGGTTGCAGACGTTCGCCTATAAAATTACGATCGAGTGGTGGATGTTCGCGTTAGCGGGTGCGCTGGCCGTTACCATCGCCCTGTTGACGGTGAGTGTCCAGAGTGTCAGAGCCGCCCTGATGAACCCGGTCAAATCATTACGTAGCGAGTAACAAACTATGATCAAGAGCTATTTTACCACCGCCCTGCGTGCCCTGAAGCGCAACTGGAGTTATTCTGTCATCAACGTGCTGGGGCTGACACTCAGCCTGGCCTGCTGTCTGCTGCTGTTTCTGGCGATTCGCTATGAGCTGAGCTTCGACCGGCACAATGCCCATGCCGATCAAACGTACCGGCTGGTTTCGTTTTCTAAAACCGCGAACGAAGATCGACTGAACGTTGGCATTCCGTTACCCGCCCTGCCCGCGCTTCGTACTGACTTTCCCGAGCTGAAACACCAGGTCACGATGGTCAACCGGATTACCAATGTGGTGGTAACGGCAGGTGAGAAGTCTGGTCAGGCCACCAGAAAGTTTCAGGAAGGCGATGGAGTATTGGCGTTCGTGGAACCCGAATACTTCCGACTGTTTGATGTCAACTGGAAAAGCGGCAGCGCACAAACCGCGCTCACTAACCCGAACAGCGTTGTGCTGTCGGAACGTATGGCCCACAAATATTTTGGGATGAGTACTCCGATCGGGAAGAAAATTCGCGTCAATAACAAAACGGATTTTGTGGTGACGGGCGTTGTGCAGGACCTGCCAGCCACGAGCAGTATGCCCTTTGAGGTTCTGCTGTCGTTTGCTTCGCTGAAACAGTATGGAGCCTCGACCAATTGGGACGATTGGCAATCCACCTACGGCGGTGCACAGATTTACCTGATGCTGCCCGGTACGGTAGCGGATCAACCAACGGCGTTAGCGCGGATGAATCAGCAGCTGGCGGCTTTCGTCAAAAAATACCACAAAGCCGACGATGCCAAAGACCTGGTCTACGAATTACAGCCGCTGACGGCAATCCATTTCGACGCTCGTTCGGATAACTACGCCAAGCGGACCGTCAGTAAAGAAATGATCTGGGCGATGGGTCTGATCGGATTATTTATTCTGATTACGGCTTGCGTCAACTTCATCAATCTGGCAACGGCGCAGGCTATCCGTCGGGCCAAGGAAGTCGGGGTTCGGAAGGTGCTGGGCAGCTCACGGGGGCAGCTGGTGCGGCAATTTTTGGGCGAAACCGGCGTACTGATCGGATTGGCTGTCGTGCTGGCTCTGGTTGTGGCGCAGCTGACCCTGCCTTACGTGGGCGAATTGCTCAACATCAAACCGGGAACGGCCACCTTACTCGACCCAACGGTATTTATTTTTCTGATGACGCTGGGCTTACTCACGACTGGTTTGGCGGGTTTCTATCCGGCGTTAGTACTGTCGGGCTACCAACCCATTGTGGCTTTGAAAGGTAAAATCCGGGCGTCTGGTCAGGGTGGCTCATCGGGTATTAATCAGTTGACGCTTCGGCGGGGGCTGATCGTTGGGCAATTTGCCATTTCGCAACTGCTGATCATCGGTACGATCATCGCCTACAGCCAGATGACGTATTTCCGCTCCGCCGATTTAGGTTTTAGCCGGGATGCGGTATTGACGGTGTTGATACCGGAGAAAAATCCGGGCCAGCTGGAGGGACTGAACGCGAAACTGACGGGTCTGCCCGGCATACAGTCTATGAGTTACGCCATGACGACACCCTCCTCGACCAGCAACTGGACAACCGGCTTTCGCTTTGAAAACGACGAAAAAGAACCTGATTATGGTGTGTTGATGCGCCCTGCCGATTCGGCTTACGTGCGCACGTATGGGCTCAACTTGATTGCGGGGCGGATGTTCCAGTCCGCCGATACCATGCGGGAGTTTGTCATTAACGAAGCGTTCATGAAGCGACTAGGTTTTCAAAAGCCTGA